>NZ_JBICMI010000072.1:0-125271 GCF_043106155.1 Pseudomonas sp. FYR_7 | reverse complement strand
ACCGCGCGCTTAGAAGCAAGAGCAAGAGCAGCGGCAGCGGCAGCGGCAGCGGCAGCGGCAGCGGCAGCGGCAGCGGCAGCGGCAGCGGCAGCGGCAGCGGCAGCGGCAGCGGCAGCGGCAAGGATTAAAAGCCACTTTGGCTACTTGATCAATGCCTCCGACTCTAGCTGCGGCAAACGCCGCTCGTCCTGCAACATGATCTCAACTGTCGTCTCGGTAACCCGCCGCTCAGGCTGCACCGCCTGTTGCTGCGCTTTGCGCGCTTCAACCCTGCGCTCGATCATGCTGGGATACCGAGACGCCAACATCATAAGCGCAGCAACAAACAGGAACACCAAAAGTATCGCACCTGCATCACCCTGAGCGCGACGCTTCTTCATCCTTGAACCACCGTGCAAATCCCTGCAAAACGCCCCCATCAACGATCCTTGAATTGCGCCTCACGCTTGGCGATGAACGCGGCCATGCCTTCTTTCTGATCTTCGGTAGAGAACGCCGCATGAAACACCCGCCGCTCGAATCGCACACCTTCGCTGAGGGTGACTTCGAAGGCGCGGTTAACGCTCTCCTTGACCATCATGCTTACCGGAATGGACTTGGCAGCGATGGTGGCGGCCACTTTCAGCGCCTCCTGCACCAGCTCGTCCTGCGGCACGACACGCGCCACCAGCCCTGAGCGCTCCGCTTCCTCAGCACCCATCAGGCGACCGGTCAGGCACAACTCCATGGCTTTGGCCTTGCCCACCGCACGGGTCAAGCGCTGCGTGCCTCCCATGCCCGGCAACACCCCAAGGTTGATTTCAGGCTGACCGAACTTGGCATTATCCCCAGCCAAAATGAAGTCGCACATCATCGCCAGCTCACAACCACCGCCCAGCGCAAACCCCGACACGGCGGCAATGATCGGCTTGCGCCGGTTGGCGATGCGGTCGGCATCGCTGAACAGGTCGTCCACGTAGATTTGCGGGTACTTGAGCTCAGCCATTTCCTTGATGTCAGCGCCAGCGGCAAACGCCTTCGCCGAACCTGTGAGCACCACGCAGCCAATGCCAGGGTCGCGCTCGAGCTGATCCAAGGCCTGGTTCAGTTCGCTGACAATCTGCGCGTTCAAGGCGTTGAGCGCCTGCGGGCGATTGAGCGTGATCAGGCCAACCTTGCCATGAATGTCCAACAGGATGGTTTCAAATGCCATGTGGTCTGCTCCTTCAAAGATTGCGCGCAATGACCATGCGCTGAATATCGCTGGTGCCTTCGTAAATCTGGCAAACCCGCACATCGCGATAGATGCGCTCCAGCGGGAAGTCGCTCAGATAGCCATAACCGCCCAGGGTCTGCAAGGCGTTTGAGCACACCTTCTCTGCCATTTCCGAAGCAAAGAGCTTGGCCATGGACGCTTCCACCAGCGCAGGTTGCCCCGCATCGCGCAAGGCGGCAGCGTGCAACACCATCTGCCGGGCGACGGCGACCTGGGTTGCCATGTCCGCCAAGCGAAAAGCCACAGCCTGATGCTCGATCAGCGGCTTGCCAAAACTCTGCCGCTCCTTGGCATAGTCACGGGCCACTTCGAAGGCGGCGCGCGCCATGCCTACCGACTGGGCCGCGATGCCGATGCGCCCGCCCTCAAGGTTGGCCAAGGCAATCTTGTAGCCCTCACCTTCCTCACCCAGTCGGTTGGCCACAGGCACGCGCACGTTGTCGAACACGATCTGACAGGTATCGGAAGCATGCTGGCCGAGCTTGTCCTCGACACGGGCCACCTGATAACCCGGTGCGTCGGTCGGCACGATGAACGCGCTGATGCCGCGCTTGCCGGCCTGCGGATCCGTCACGGCGAACACGATCACCACCCCGGCATTCTGGCCGGAGGTGATGAACTGCTTGCTGCCATTGAGCACGTAGTGCTCGCCCTCACGGCGCGCGCGGGTTTTCAGGCTGCTGGCATCGGAGCCTGCCTGTGGCTCGGTCAGGGCGAATGCCCCGAGCATGGCGCCGGTTGCCAGGGGCGTTAGAAACGCACGCTTTTGCTGTTCAGAGCCAAAACGCAGAATAGGCACACACCCGACCGAGTTGTGCACGCTCATGATGGTCGAGCAGGCACCATCGCCGGCCGCGATCTCCTCCAAGGCCATGGCGTAGGCTACATAACCGGTGTCGCTTCCGCCCCACTGTTCAGGCACCAGCATGCCGAACAGGCCGAGCGCTGCCATTTCCTCGATGGCTTCGCGGGGAAACCGATGCTCCTTGTCCCACTGTTCGGCAAAAGGGCGCAGCCGCTCCTGAGCAAAGCTGCGCACGGCATCGGCGATCTGTTGTTGTTCTTCGTTGACCAGCATGGTTTACCTCACTCCAGGCATTCGACAGCCATGGCCGAGGCTTCACCACCGCCAATGCAGATGGCCGCCACCCCACGACGCAGGTTGTTCTGGCGCAGGGCGTGCAGCAGCGTGACCAGGATGCGCGCCCCTGAAGCGCCGATCGGGTGGCCCAGTGCGCAGGCGCCGCCATGGATGTTGACTTTGCCGTGGGGCAGGTCCAGATGTTTCATGGCTGCCAGGGTCACCACGGCGAACGCTTCATTGATTTCAAACAGGTCGACATCGGCAAGCGCCCAACCCGTGCGTTTGATCAGCTTGTCGATTGCCCCGATAGGCGCGGTCGGGAACAGGGCCGGTGCATCGGCGAAGGCCGCATGGCCGTGGATAACGGCCATCGGTTTCAAACCTCGCTTGTGCGCCTCGGAGCGACGCATCAGCACGAGTGCCGCCGCGCCATCTGAAATGGAGCTGGCGTTGGCAGCCGTTACCGTACCGCCGTCTCGAAACGCCGGGCGCAATTGCGCGATCTTGTCCAGGCGCGCCTTGGGCGGCTGCTCGTCGTCCTTGACCAGACGGCGTTGCTTGCTTTCAGTCACCTCCACCGGGACGATTTCATCCGTAAAGCGACCATTGAGAATGGCCTGCTGGGCACGGGTAAGCGATGCGATGGCAAAATCGTCCTGGTCTTTACGGCTGAAACCATTGGCCTGGGCACAGTCTTCGGCAAACGTGCCCATCAAGCGACCCTTGTCATAGGCGTCCTCAAGACCATCCATGAACATGTGATCGATCACCTTGCCATGGCCCATGCGGTAACCGCCGCGCGCCTTGTCCAGCAGGTAAGGGGCGTTGCTCATGCTCTCCATGCCACCGGCGACCACCACGTCGGCGCTGCCTGCCGCCAGCAGGTCATGGGCAAGAATGGCAGCCTGCATGCCGGACCCACACATCTTGTTAAGCGTCGTACAGGTGGTGTGCTTGCCCAGGCCGGCGCCCAGTGCAGCCTGACGCGCCGGCGCCTGCCCAAGACCTGCCGGCAACACGCAGCCGAACAGCACCTGATCGACGCTGTGCACCTGCACACCAGCGCGCTCAATCGCGGCGCCAATGGCCGCACTGCCCAACTGCACGGCAGAGAGGCTGCTAAGCTCGCCTTGCAACCCCCCCATCGGGGTGCGTACTGCGCTGACGATGACGATGGGATCTTCTCGGGTGTTCATGGGGGTTATCCTCACTTGGCTGCCATGCGCAAGGCACCGTCCAGACGGATGACCTCACCATTGAGCATGCTGTTCTCGATGATGTGGCGCGCCAGCGCCGCGTATTCCTCTGGACGCCCAAGGCGCGGAGGAAAAGGCACGCCCGCTGCGAGCGAGTCACGAACCTCGGGCGTCATCCCGGCCATCATCGGGGTTTCGAAAATGCCCGGCGCAATGGTCATCACACGAATACCGTAGCGCGCCAGCTCGCGCGCGGCGGGCAACGTCAGGCTGGCAACGGCCCCTTTGGACGCTGCATAGGCACATTGCCCGATCTGGCCGTCGTAGGCCGCGACGGAGGCCGTGTTGATGATCACGCCCCGTTCGCCTCCGTCGTCCGCCTCTGCGTCGGCCATCGCCTCGGCACATAACCTCAGCAAGTTGAAGCTGCCCACCAGGTTGATATTGATGACACGGGCAAAACTGGCCAGGCCGTGCGGGCCTTGTTTTCCCAATACCCTTTCAGCGCCCACGATGCCTGCGCAGTTCACCAGACCGTGCAGGCTACCGAACGCTGCAAGTGCTGCCGATACGGCCGCCTTTGCAGCTGCTTCGTCACTGATGTCGGCCACGCTGAAATGCGCGCGCTCGCCCAGCTCGCGGGCTTTGGCTTGCACGGCGTCGCCGTTGAGGTCCACAAGCATGACCGACGCGCCTGCCTCGATCAGCATGTGCGCGGTGGCGGCGCCTAGACCGGAGGCAGCGCCGCTGACGATGAAGTGTTTGTTGGCTATTTGCATGGTCGGTTTCCTTTCAAGCGCTGGCCGTGGTGGCGAGCTGCGCGTGTTGTCGAGCTATTTCCTGATTGCGCAGGATGAAGCGTTGCAGCTTGCCGCTGGGGGTCTTCGGCAACTCGCTGACGAACTCGACTTCTCTGGGGTAGGCATGGGCGTATAGGCGCTGGCGAACATGCTGGCGCAGCTGCTCTTCAAGCTCGGCGCTGGCGCCGTAACCCTTGGCCAGTACCACGAATGCCTTGATCACCTCGGTGCGCTCAGGATCAGGCTTGCCGATCACTGCAGCCTCAATAACGGCTGGGTGCTCGATCAATGCGCTCTCCACATCGAAAGGCCCAACCCGATACCCGGACGTGGTAATCACATCATCGCTGCGCCCGACGAAGCTGATGCTGCCATCAGGGTTCAGTTCGACGGTATCGCCGCTCAGGTAGTACTTGCCGACAAAGGCCTTGGTCGGCAACCCGTGGTAACCGGCGAACCAGCATAAGGGCGATTGTTCGCGATCCACCGCCAGGATACCCGGCTGACCGGCGGGTAGTTCGCGTCCCTGCTCATCGAGCACCACAATCCGATGCCCCGGTACGGCAAAACCTGCAGAACCTACGTGCACCGGGTGGCCCAGCCCGTGATGGTTACACAGCACCATGCCCAGCTCCGTCTGCCCGTAGTGATCATGAATGGTTACCCCGGCATGCTCGGCGAACCAGCGGATCACTTCCGGGTTCAACGGCTCCCCTGCACTGCTCACCACGCGCAGGCGTCCTTTGACTGGGGTACTGAACTGCTCACCGGCTGCAATGAGCATGCGAAAGGCCGTTGGCGAGCCGGCCATGTTGTTGATGCCCAGCTGGGTAATGACCTGCGTGCAGCTGTCGACACTGAAGGGGCCATTGTAGAAGGTGGTCGCGTGGCCCAATGAAAGCGGCCCGGTGACTGCGTAATACAAGCCATACGCCCAGCCCGGATCAGCCAGGTTCCAGAACCTGTCCTCGGGGCGCAGATCGATGGCATCACGCATGTAGCCTTGGAACGCTACGATGGCCCGTAGCGGTACTTCAAGGGGTTTGGCAGGACCGGTGGTTCCAGATGTGAACATCAACAGGAAGGGATCGTCACCTGTGAGCATGACCGGCTCGCAATCAGGCGAGGCGTTTTCAAGACACCGCTGGAAGTCCGGTTCGCCATCGCGGGCATCGACCGTGATCGTGAGCGGGCAAGCTTTGACATCATCGAGCTTTATCCGATTACTGCGGTCAGTCACCACAACACGGGCCTGCGACTGATGCAGTCGATGCTCGATCGCAGCAGGCCCGAAGGCGGTGAACAACGGCTGATAAACGGCACCCAGGCGCCAGGTGGCGAGAATGGTGATCAGCAGTTGCGGGGTGCGAGGCAACAGCCCCGCTACGCGGTCGCCCACACTGACACCATGGGCACGCAGGACACTGGCAAAGCGGGAGGCCAGCGCTTGCAGCCTATCGAAATTCAGCTGCTCGTAGTTGCCTTCACTGTCCAGCCAGTGCAGGGCCACCTTGTCGACGCCCGTGTGGCGATCACAACACTCGACACAGGCGTTAAGGGCCTGCAGCTCGCCCTGCAAGGCCGCCTGCGCGGCACCAAGGTAATGGAACGAGCGAGCGGCCTCACGCATCGTCAGACTCCTGCTTTTTTATTGTTGGAGTGCACGGTTAAGTCCGGACGATGTTCGCGCCGCTCAGGCGTAACCACAATGGCCAAACCATTCATTGTGGATGATCGGTTTGGCCACAACGGCGGTTAGCCCAATCCGCGTTCGCGCCCCAACAGCAATTGCCGGGTCAATTCGAATACCAGCGACTGGTCCTGAGCGGCTTGTTCGGTGTCCAGGCTGTCGAGCTGAAGCTGATAATCAACGGCATCCAGCGTTGATTGCCGCAAAGCCAATGCCGATCGACGTGCGGCGAACTGGGCCTGCAGTGCTTCAAACACCTCGGTATGCCGCTCGTGGATGTAACTGGCCCAAAACACACGTTGGGACAGGCTCATCGATAGCGCGTCAGGGGTCATCGCTGCCATCACCTCACGGTAGGCGTTCTCAAGCTGAATGCTGGTCAGCTCGGCAGCATCGGCGTAGAGCATGCTATGGGGCTGACACGGCAAGTTCAGGCGAGCCCGCAACCTCACACGGTAGGCCAGGCTGACGGCAGCCTGGTCCACCCTTTCCCGCGCAGCCAGGCGCTGCAATACATCGCGCCTGGCGACCTGCTCAAGTCGGTCCAGGCGAAACAGTTGCTGCCCGATACCCAATAGATCATTGCCACGCTCCGGCGCGACGTTGCGCTCAGCCCCATCGACGAGTGCTCTGAGTTGTAGCTCACTGAACCGATCAGCAACGGTGTTCATGCAGGTCAATGGCAGACGAGCCAGACTTTGGATTCGCTGCCGCAGTTGCTCGTTGCCATCAATGGCTTGGAGTAGAGCCCACACCCGCTCCGCCAGCTGGAACGATGCAGTGTCGTAATCACCGGTATCTTCAAGAAGCCCTAGCAGCCGTACCAGGCCATCGCTGTCCGAATCAGTCATCAGGCGCGACCAGAGAGCCTGACGGCTTACACGCAATTGCGGATCGCCTGCATCGAGCCAAAGATCACAGGTCACCTGCGGGTCGATTACTCGCCGCGGCTCGGGAAGATGGAAATGCTCGGCGATTGAATCAAGGGCAAAGAGCCGCTGCATCTCGACGCTGCTCAACCGGTTTCGCTCCACCATGAAGCTCATTCGGCGGGCGTGTGGCAGCTGTAGAATTTCCGCAGGCACAATGTGCAGGAGGTTGTCACGCAGGTCGACGCGTTCTAAGGTGCTGCACAACTCCAACCCGTGAGGCCATCCACCCAACCTGCAGTGACGCAAGTTGAGTTCCACCAGGCGCGTCAACTGGTTATAGCGCATCCCAAATGCCCCCAGCGGGTTGTAGCTCAGATCCAGGTGAGTCAACTGCGGCAGGCGGGTGAGCGCGTTCAAGGCGTGATCGTCCAGCCGAATGCTGTTGCGTGCAAGGCGCAGGGTTCGCAACTCGACCAGGTAGGCAATTTCCGTAGGCACGCCCAGCAGACCGTTGCTGCTCAGGTTCAACTCTCTCAAACGGGTGAAGCATGAAAGGAATCCAGCGGGCATGTGCGTAATCGGCACGTCACTGATGACCAATGATCTTGTGAGTTCGAACTCGATATGGGCAGGCAGCTCGGGCAAGCTGCCCACATTCAGATTGACAAGGCTCAGCCGCTGACCGGCCGCCTCATCGCCCAGAGGTTCGCTCGTCTGTCGCCAGGCCCGGCGGATCTGGTCGGCGACCTGCCGACGGACCCGCTGACGGGCCGGATTGGACTCGAAGTCTGTCCAGCGGCTCAGGTGTCGTTCGAGATCAGCATGGTCCTCTTCCAGCTCCAACAAGGCGTCATAGGGAGCATGAGGGCCCTCAAGCAAACGCGCTAAGCGGTTGTCGATTGCACTTTCATCCAGGCCAGGGTACAGATTGCGCAAACGGTTCCTTAGCAGGCTGTCGGGGCTACGCCTTAGAGCCGGACGACCGCTGAGTGGGTAGCCTACGCGACCGTCGGGCATACGCCGGCCTGGGTTGAACCAACGATCCTGTCGAGGCCAGCCAAGTAGTTGCTCGACCTCGGCATGCGTTTCAGGCATCTGTGCCACCAGGCGATCACGCAAGGTCGCGGCAGCGTGATCGCCATCCAGATCAAGCGCTGTGCGCTGGGCAGGCTCCAGCAATGCGAGCAGTGTCTGGTAGAAGTCGTGCGACTCGTCTATCAAAGCACCATAGCCTGCACTTGCCTCTTCGATGGCCCGGAAACGCCCCTCCTTGTGAACGATTTTGATCAGATTTGCATCCGGCGACTGATCACCTATCGTCGCAATCCGGCGTGCACCCGGGCCGTCTGTCCAGAGCTCTATGTGCAAGGCCGGCCATGCGTCCAATCGCTGCAGCAGGGCCAATGCGAGTTCGCCCGCTTCATCGCAGTAAGCGTTGGGCAGGTACACACCGCACATGGCCCGGGTCAGCCTGGCAACACGCAGCAACGACGCACCCTGGCACAGGCAACGCAATGGCAGTTTTCCCGTGCTCAGGGCAAGATCACGCTCGGTTCGCCCAATGTCAGCGGCCAGAGCTTGGACATAACGCTCGGGCAGACCTGGCATGTCGGATCTGATGACTGAGGACAATGGATCATCGCCCTTCGGTATCTGGCAAAGGTGCTTGAACATGAGCCCGCGTAAGCGACCTGCATCCTTAAGAAGGCGCTCATGCAACTGCGACCCTCCACCAGCAACGGTTTGCTCCAGGCACCACTGCATCAACGCTTCTTCGTTTCGTGGGCTTGCACCAGCTTGCAGGGTTGTAAAAAACCTGCTGACACGCGCATCGGCTTCGAAACGCTCCAGGCTGTCACGCAGACTGGCTGGAATGTCCCGCGCCTCTACCAGTAAACCCCGTAGCGCGGCAACATCGATTCCGGCGGCCTGTAACACTTTGCTCGCCTGCTGGTGAGTGAGCGGTCTTGCCTGAGGCCAAAGCTGTTCGAGCATGAGATCGGGCTGATCCGCTTCCAGTGGTCGACCATCGTTCAACCGCCAGCTTCGCTCGCCAAAGTGTTCGAGAACAGGCCCGAAGCCTTCCGGACGCTGAGCATGACGCAAGCGCCATGGCCCACTAGGATCAGGGCGATGCGCCTGGAAATAGCGTTTGCCACTACGGAAGAACGCTCGCCCCCAGTCCCTGTACAAACCGTCGCTCCCAAGTTGTGGGTCCTCCGGCAAGCTGGCGTAGACCTTGAGGTCGTTGGCCCATAGCCGCGACTTCCCATCGGACCCGCGCACCGGTTCCAGTCCTTCTACAAAATCAGTGGCTGCATATCCCCTGGCCAGTATGTTGGCTCCGGCGCCGACAACGGCAGTCACTGCTATCGTCTCGGCCACACCAAGCATGTGCTCCAGAGCTTCGTGCTGATGACCGTGATACCAGTCAGCTGCGCCCTCGAAGACTTCCGAAAGCGTTTGCACTACCAATTGTCCAAGCAGCATTGCGCCCATCACAGGTATGAAAAGTCCAGCCAGATTGACCAGATTCCAACCCAACGAGCGCCACTGGTTGCGTCGCACTTCAGAAGCGTGTCGGTCCACCTGCGCGGTTGGCACCAACAACAGACGCGCGTCGTCCTTGATTCGCTGAACCTGCTGGTCGACCAGCCTTGAGAAAATATCCTCCGTTCCTGTGACGCCTTCAAGCGACAGGTCAGGCACGGGATCGCTCAAGCGCTTGTTCAATGTATCGAGAAAGGAAGCGCGCCCCTCCACAGAGACCAACTGACTGAAGTAAGCCCGGTAATTCTCCTTCTGCAGAGCGGTCGCGAGCACGGCGTTCATTTCCTGGATGGACGTGAAATGGCGCAATGCCTGGCCAGGATCGCTGGGCCTGTAGAGTATGCTCCCTCGATCCGTACCGTGCTCATCGCGCAACTGGACGAGCACGACATCGCACAGGGTATGCCCCAGCATGCTCAGCAAGCCTGGGTAGGCACGCAGCTCGCCGTGATCGACCTCATCGCTCGCCAAGCCCGCCAACGCAATCTGTTGCCCGGCCGTCAGATCGCCGCGCAGTGCTGCCACTTCGGTAGCTAACTCAAGCGCCGCTCGCTTGTCTGCAATCAGTGCGTTGCAGGTGTCGTCGGTGAACACCTGCGACAAGAGCTTCTGATAGCGCCCGCCAGCATTCAGGTCCCGGCATGCCTGCACCAGGGCATCGATGTCTGCGGTGAGCAAGCTGTCTTCACCTGTATTCACCAGACCAGTGCCCAGGTAGAAGCTAGCCTGCTCGTGAAAATTCTGCATCAGGCGCAAAACGGCAGGCTCTCTCAACTCGATTACCTCATCGATCGGGAGGCCGGTGCCTTGCGGGACTTTGAAATTGCGCCGTATCTCCCGCCACTGCAGCGCATCCAGGGCCGGGCTGCCCGGCAGATCTGCAACCAGCCTCTGCATATGCAACTCAGCGAAGCTTTGCAGTGGAATCAACCGCCGCGTAGAGGCGCGCACGCGTTCCTGGCTGGCCTGGTGCGCTTTGAAGCGGTCACGCAGCCGGTTGAGCTGAGCGGGAGAAGCGCGCTTGAGCCACTCAGGCAGGCGCGCGGCTATGAAGTCATGGGTAGCGCTTGCGACCTTGGCAGAGGACGCATTGAAGCCGGAAGCAGTCGTGAGGGAAGCTGACATCGTGTAGGTCCTGTCGATGCTGATTCAACCTGGACTGTGTGATGGGCGCTCAGCGAGTGGCAGACGGAAACCCGACCTAATCGACCTTCCCTGCACCCAGGACCAACGTTCGGTAGTGACCCGGATTGCAGCCAAACCACTTGCGGAAGGCCTTGTAGAACGAACTGCTGTCGGCAAAGCCCAAACGCGCTGCGATTTCCAGCATTCCAACCTGCTCCTGCGCCAACCAGCTGATAGCCAATTGGCGCCGCACGCTGTCCTTGAGGGCCTGATAGCTATGCCCCTCCTCTGCCAACCTGCGCCGCAGCGTGGAAGCCGACAGGCATAACCGGCGGGCGAGCCCATTCGCATCGGGCCACGACGCTGGGTCTTGCTCACTCAGCTCGCGTCGAATGCGTCGAGCGAGGCTGTCGGGATCTCGATACTTGACCAGGATGTTGGCGGGCGCCTGGGCCAGGAAACGGTGCAGCTCGTCATCGCTGCGCCGGATGGGCTGATCGAAGCAATCGGCGGCCAGGATCATACGGGTGCGCGGTCGAGAGAACTGTAGGTTTTCCGAAAACATGACACGGTAGTCATCGCAGAATGCAGGTTCGGTACAGCGCAATTCGATGGCCAGAATCGGAATGCGACGCCCTGCCAGCCAACACGCCACACCATGGACGATCATCCAGAATGTGAAGTAGGTGAAGGCTCGTCGAGGCTCATCAGTGGGCTCGACGATGACGATCTCGGCCAGGCTTTGCTGGCGAATCAAGTGAGGCTGTAGATAATCCAGGGTCAACGACAGGAAAGCCAGTGCGGTTTCGATGCCTGCCCCGACCGTTGGTTGCCCCCTGCTGGCACGGCAGAGAAATGCCAGGCTGCCGCTGCGTAGCCCGCGCGGGTCCATGGCAAAGAACTCATCGTTGCAGCGCCGCGCCAGCAGGCGCCAGAGGCGCGCGTAAGCAGTTGCCGGCACACGCGCACCTGGCAGCGAAAGCAGGTGCGGCTCGATGCCTGCCTTGCGTAGCACCAGAGGCGCGTGGCCTGCTTGAGGACAAGCCTGCAACAACGCCTCGCGTACCAATTCGATGGAGATAGTGTCCTTGTCGCTCATTGGCGGCCCAGTTTGCTCGAATGCAGCCATCTTAGGACCACTGGACAAAAACGCTAGCCTTCATGGCTATTGCTCTTGCGGTTGCCCACCCTCCCGCGCCAAGGATTGACGCGTCAGTTCAAGCGCCTTGGCTTTGACTGCCTCATCACTGGCCTTGGCAATCGATCTGGCCTGGGCATCGTAGTCGGCATCCGTGAGGCTTTCACGCCCTTCGTAGAGCGCTTCCATTTGTTGCACGAACGGCTCGCGCACCTGTTCAAACATGGCTTGATGTTGCCGTTGCAGATATTCGAACCAGAAGCCGCGCTCACTGATGTCAACGGCCAGTTCAGCGCTGGCCTCGGCCTCGCGAACTGCGGCTTCGGCCTCTGCCAGGTGTTGCTCCGTCACACCTGCAATGGTCCTGAACTGCATGGTGATTGGCTGGCCTGGCAGCTCAAGTGTGCTCGCCAGCCCCACTCTGTATGCCAGGCTGACTTCGACCTGATCGACCTCCGAGCCACTGGCCCCGCGGCTGCTCATGTCCCGCCGCGCATAGGCCTCCACCCGGTCCAGACGAAAGAACCTTCGCGCCAAGTTCAATAATTGGCCTTCTGCTTGATCGCCAGCTCCGGCCTCAAGCGAGGCGCTGAGCAATCTGGTCTCCAGCCAGCCGAAACTGGATATGACACTGTCCACGCACGTTCGAGGTTCACTGGCCAGGGTGAACATAAGCTCCCGAAGGGCTGTATTGCTTTCAATCCTGTCCATCAGGGCCCACAGCCTAGCCTCAAGGTCATCTCTGGCCAGGCGAAAATCACTGGTGTCGGTCAGTTCGCCGACGAGCCTGAAGAAGTCTTCGCTACCCGACTCGTTCAGTAAACGGTTCCACTGAGCGGTACGAGAGGCGCGTTGCGTCGGGTCCAGACGCTCGAGCCACTGGTTGAAGTGGTAGGCGTCGCCGTCTGGGCTGCTATCGCTTGCAGAAGTGCGGCTGGCGTCGATCCACAGATCGCGGTAGAGCGCAGGGAGCGGATTGCCGACCAGTGCCAATCGGTTACGCCAGCGAGTGCGCTGGGCTCTCAAGCTCAGCGGCAACTCAGCGATATGGTTGTCACGCAGATCCACATACTCCAGCGAAACCGCTTGATCGAGGTGAGTCGGAACTTGGGTCAAGCCTGTTCTGCGCAGACCAAGTTGGCGTAGCCGGGGTAGTCGGTTCATCTCGATCGGGATGGCGCCGATGGTGTTATCGCTCAAGTCAAGAACGCTCAACCTCGGGATGCCGGCCAGCAACCGGAAACCAGCATCGCCGATGCTCAAACTGTTTCGTGAAAGGGTCAGTTCGGTCAACTCACGCAACTGAGACAGCCCCTGAGGAAGTTGAGTCAGCGCGTTGTTGTCCAGATTCAAGGTCAAGATGCCTCGAAACGGTGCGAGAAACTCTCCGGGAAGATCGGTAAGGCGCATGTTGACCAGAGAGAGCTCGCTGACGTGGCTGAAACCTTGCGCCGCGCTCAAGTCGGGCAGCTCGCCAACACCGATCCCCGATAGCGACAGCGCCATGCCTTGATCCCCATTGGCATGACGTCTGCCCGCGTACCCCTGAAAGCGCCAGCAGCGCCGTAGCTCGTCCGCGACCGTTCGCCGCAGCGCTACATCTGCTGCAGCTGCAGGTTGTGCTGTCCATTGCTCCAACGTCAGATCCAGGCGCGAATAATCGTTCTCGAGCTCAAGCAGAACCGTGAAAGGCGAACCAGGCTGCTCTTGGAGCACTTGCAGGAACCGCTCCAGATTCTGCGCGCTGAACCCAGGAAAAAGGCTACGGACGCGGTCCTGGAGCGTGCGTTCAGCCAAGTGATTCGCGCTGGCGCGACCACTCAACAGGTAACCGAAACGCCGGTCAGCCAGGCGCGCTGGAGCTCGGAAAGTGGGTTGGTGCACCTGCATGCCCATCAGTTCCTGCACAGCCTCCCTGCGTGCCGGTAGTCTCGACTGCAAGCTTGCCCGCATCTGTTGTACGCCATTGGGCCCTGACCAGCCAAACCGCTCAAGCTCGGCTTCAGGTAAAAGCTGCCAGAGCTTTTCCAAAAGCCCGCCAGGCCCTGAAAGGCTGTCTGAAGACAATTGGCCATGCTCGTAGAGCGACACCTGTCCTTGCTTCCAAACTAGCATCTTCACCTGTGCAGAATCGTTGACCGGGTACAGCTCAGCCATCACCCGCCCGGTGGGGGAAGACTCACGAATCTGAACATTGCAAGCCAACGGCCATGCGGGCTCCGTTCGCAGCAGCCCGAAGACCAGCGACGGCATATCAGGGTGATAAGCATTGTTTAGATACAGGCTCTGCAATGCACGACAGGCGCGAGCCTCCTGCAATGCCAGGCGTGCCTTTTCGGCAAGTGCCAGATCAATACGACCGCGCTCGAGTAGTCGTTGGCGCTGGTCAGCAGAAGCATTGGCTATCACATCTTCGGCATAGCGCGCAGGCAAGCCAGGAAAAACACGTCTGATTGCCGCGGCTTCAGGAGAGAGGACAAGTTCGTCCGTCAGGTGGCTCATCAACCCCTGGCGCAGGGTGGGTGCATGCGCGAGCATCGATGCGGTTAATGACGAAGGTTCACGCTGAGGCTCGGTCAACGCACCGACGCACCACTGCAATAGACGTGGGTCACCGCTACCGTGATCGTCCGTGAATGTGGCAAAGAAGCTGTCGATTCGCGCGTCGGCCTCGAAACGCTCCAGCGTGTCGCGCAAGCTAACAGGCAGCGCCCGTTGTTCACCCACCAGCCGACGTAACGAGGTCTGATCCACATCAGCCACGTTGAGTATCTGCGTCAGGCGTGCCGAGTCCAGCTCGGCAGGTACGGGCCATAGATGCCCCAACAAGGCTCGCTCGCCCTCCCACATTTGCGGCCGCTGCCATTTCAGACGCCAGCCCTGCTCGCCGTTCCAGCTTAGCGCCGGCGCGAACCCTGGCTTACCGTCGTTGCGCACCAAGCGCCAGGGGTGGGACTCGGTTTTGCGGCTGACTTCGTAATAGTTGCCCTCGTGAAGCCACCAGTGAGTGTCGCCGTGCCTAAACAGCCCATCCCGACCACGCATGGCTTGGCGAGGCACTCCTACCGCCCGGTAGGGCTTGAGGTCTTCAGCCCATAATCGAGAAGCGCCATCCTCCTGTTCGACCGGCATCATCTCATCAACAAAAGCACTGCGCTTGAAGCCGCGTGCCACGGCCTCACCACCCGTTGCCATCAGCGCAGTGACGGCTACCGTTTCAGCCACGCCCAGCACATGCTCCAGCGCTTCATGCTGATGGCCCCGTGACCAGTCGTGTACCGCGGCCATGACTTCACTCAGCACCTCGGTCACCGTAGCGGCCAGCATCAGCGCCCCCAATTGAGGTACGAACAATGCTGCCATTTGAGTCAGGTTCAGCCCGACTTGCTCGAGCGTGCGCAGCCGCTCAAGCCTTTGCAGCCGATCCACGTCTGCAACCGGCACCAGAAGAAAACGGGCGTCTGCCTTGATACGGGCCACTTGCAACTCGGCCATCTCCGGAAAAAGCAAGGCACGGGCGACCTTGCCTGTCACTTCAAGATCGGGCACGGCGTCGCTCAGACGTTTTTTCAGTGCTGCCTGAAACGCTATCCGAGCGTCGGCCGCGACCTGGCCCAGCAGGCAAGATGCGTGCTCAGGTTGCCTGAACAAGCTCGCCAAGTGGGCGTTGAGACTTGTCAAGTTCGCGAACTGTCGCAAAGGTTGGTGAGGGAGATAGAGCAAGACCCCTCCAGCAGGATCCGCCGAGCCGCCCGACGAGTCATTCGAGCGCTCGAAGATCAGCCCTCCGACCATGGCGTGCCCAAGCACATGAAGATGCTTGGGTACGACCGTGGGATGCCGCGGATCGGGTACTGGCACCTCTCCCAGGGTGTATTCGAAGCTGGTGACATCCGACTCAGGGACCTCCCCCCGTATCCCTGCAAGCTCCATAGCAAGCGCAACCCTTTTGCGCACACTCTGAGCAAGGAGCGTTACGGCGGCATCGTCGAAGAAGGTCTGCAGGTAGGCTTGGTAGCGCTTGCCTGTATCCACCGAACGGCAAACCCCCGCCAATTTCGCGCTGTCTACCAGGAGCGGCGCATTGGGTGACATCCCATGTGCCCCCGAGATGATGCCGCTGCGCGCATCGAAGCTCGATCCGGCCGGAAAATTCTGCATCAGATGGGTGATGGCCGGATGAAACGTGTAATGGTCACGAAGCCCTTCACCACCAAGCATGCTGTAGTAGTCGAGGCGCTCACGCCAGAGGGTATGGGCTAGCTCGACAGATACTCCGAGCTTCTGCTTTATCGCTGTGGTCAGCGTCTGGCGCGCGAACGAATCTGGGGAAAGCAGGCGCTTGAACATGGCTTCCAGCCGCTGCTCGACCCAGCGATTTTCCTCTACGCGCTTGCGTAGACTCTGTATCTGCTCTAAAGAGGCTGCGTGCAGCCAGGAAGGAAGCTGTTTGTCAATGAAACTATCGGTATGGTTTGAGGGCGTAACGAGGCTGACCATCATCGGCTCCAGGTAGGTGACTACACCGCACCTTTGCCGAGTTTTCGAGATTAAAGCAGTTGGAAGTCAGCCAGTGGGAATCCTGCCTTGCGCCCGCCTTGACCCAGCTTTTCAGGGGTGACCGCCAGGGCCAATCCCTTCTTTGCGACGGCCGAGCCCCTGGCGAGTCATTGCGGAAGTTGAACCCGAGGCTTGCTCGAGGCAAAAATCGCCCAACTGGAAATGAACAGTGCTGCGATCAGCGGGCCAATAACGAAACCGTTAAGACCGAATACCGACAGGCCGCCCAAGGTGGAGACCAGGATCAGGTAATCTGGCATACGGGTATCCTTGCCGACCAGAATAGGCCTAAGCACGTTGTCGACAAGGCCGATCACCAGCACGCCAAATGCGGTCAGGATCACACCTTGCAAGATCGCCCCGGTCATCAGGAAGTAGATCGCCACCGGCCCCCAGACGATGCCTGCACCAACGGCGGGCAGCAGCGAAAGGAACGCCATCATCACCGCCCAGACCAGCGCGCTGGGGATCCCCAGGATCCAGAAAATCAAGCCGCCCAGCGCTCCTTGAGTGATGGCCACTAGCACGTTGCCCTTGACCGTGGCGCGCACTACACGCTTGAACTTCAACTGCAGGCGGCGCTTCTGGTGTTCGGGCAGCGGCACGGCCATGCGCACCTTGCGCACCACCTCGGCACCTTCGCGCAGGAAGAAGAACAGCAGGTACATCATGATGCCGAAGCCCACCACGAAATCGAATGTGCCCTGGCCAAAGCTGAAGGCCTGGGTAGCCAGGACCTGGCTACCTTGGGAGGCCCAGGTGGTGATCTTGTCACGCAGGGCTTCCAGGTTGCCCATGCCCAGGTTGTCCAGCGCGTTCTGGGCAAACGTTGGCAGCATGTCCTTGCCCCGCTCAACATACCCTGCGATGTCCAGCTGGCCGCTCTGGATGCGTTGATACAGCGTTGCCCCCTCCTGCACCAGCAGGCCGCTGATGATGATCACCGGCAATACCGCCACCAGTAAGCAGATCAGCGTGGTCACGGCAGCGGCCACGTTGCGGCGGCGCCCGAAGCGCATGAGCAGGTTGCGTTGCAACGGCGCGAACAGGATGCCCAGGATTACCGCCCAGAAGATGGCGCCGTAGTAAGGCAGCAAGATCCAGACGAAGGCAACGGTCACCAGTGCCAGGAGCACCGCCAGCGCCTTGTTCTGCAAAGCAGTTTCGTTCATTTCCGGTCCTCGGATGGGTTCTGGGGTATTAGTGCGTGGCGCTGGGGTAAAAGTGCCACCTGCCCCTTGATTCAGATCAATAAGGCCGAACCGCAAGCGGCTTAGCATCCGCGCCCTTTACCCGGTGTATTCATGAATTCTGTTGCCAAGCCCGAATTGCTGGCGCCTGCCGGCACGCTCCACACCATGCGCTATGCCTTCGCCTACGGTGCTGACGCGGTCTATGCCGGTCAGCCCCGCTACAGCCTGCGGGTGCGCAACAATGCCTTCGACCATGCCAATCTGGCGTTGGGCATCCAGGAGGCTCATGCGCTGGGCAAGCGCTTCTATGTGGTGGTCAACATCGCGCCTCACAATGCCAAGCTCAAGACCTTCCTCAAGGACCTGGCGCCTGTGATCGCCATGGCACCGGACGCGTTGATCATGTCCGACCCGGGCCTGATCATGCTGGTACGCCAGCACTACCCGCAGATGCCGGTGCACCTCTCGGTGCAGGCCAACACGGTGAACTGGGCCAGCGTGCAGTTCTGGCAGCAGCAAGGCATCAGCCGCGTGATCCTGTCGCGGGAGCTGTCACTTGAAGAGATCGAGGAAATTGGTCAGCAAGTACCTGGCATGGAGCTGGAAGTCTTCGTGCATGGGGCGCTGTGCATGGCCTATTCAGGCCGCTGCCTACTGTCGGGCTACCTGAACAAGCGTGATGCCAATCAGGGCACCTGTACCAACGCCTGCCGCTGGAAGTATGACGTCACGCCGGCGACCGAGAGCGTCACCGGCGATATCGTGCACCACGTGCAGCCGACGCTGGGCCAGGGTGCGCCCACCGACCAGGTGTTCCTGTTGCAGGAAAGCGAGCGTCCCGGTACCGAAATGCCCGCGTTCGAAGACGAGCACGGCACCTACATCATGAACGCCAAGGACCTGCGGGCCATCCAGCACGTCGAGCGACTGGCGCGCATGGGCGTGCACTCGCTCAAGATCGAGGGCCGCACCAAATCGCATTTCTACTGCGCACGGGCCGTGCAGTCCTACCGCAAGGCCATCGACGATGCGGCCAATGGGCAGCCTTTCGACCGCACCTTGATGGACAACCTCGAGTCCCTGGCGCAACGGGGCTACACCGAAGGTTTTTTGCGCCGTCATGTGCACGATGAGTACCAGAATTACCAGCGCGGCAGCTCGGTGTCCGAGCGCCAGCAGTTCGTGGGTGAACTGACTGGGCTGCGGGTAAATGGTTGGGCCGAGGTCAAGGTCAAGAACCGCTTCGCCCTGGGCGACCATCTGGAGCTGATGACACCTCGCGGCAACTACCACTTCGACCTGAATCAGCTGCACAACCGGCAACAGCAGCCCATCGAAGTCGCACCCGGGGATGGCCATGTGGTGTATCTGCCAGTCCCTGAACAGGTGTCGTTGGCGTTCGGGCTACTGATGCGCGACCTGCGCAATGACCAAGCCACTGGCTGACGAAACTGTAATGCGCCGGTCAGCAGGTTGAAAGCCAGAGGGGGCGACCCTGCCGCCTTGCACGTTTGGACCAGGCCGTGCGCTATGCTGGCCGCAGGTCACACGTTTATAAGGAACTTGTCCATGCTGCGTTCAAATTGCCTGGCCCTTGGCCTGTTGACCTTCACCGCCCTTGCACAGGCCACCGACACCATCGACGTCTACCGCGACCCCCACTGTGGTTGTTGCAAAGCCTGGATCAGTCACCTCCAAGAGAACGGCTTTACCGTGAACGACCATGTCGAACCAGACATGAGCGCCGTCAAGCAACGCCTGCAAGTCCCGCCGCGCCATGCGTCGTGTCATACCGGGGTCATCGCTGGCAAGTTCGTCGAAGGCCATGTCCCCGCTACCCACGTGCGTGAACTGGTTAGCCGCAGTGACCTCAAGGGCATGGCCGTTCCAGGCATGCCAGCCGGTTCGCCGGGCATGGAAATGGGTGAGCGCAGGGATGCCTATCGGGTGATCGGTATCGACTCGGAGGGGAAAGATACAGTAGTCGCCGATTACTGACGTGGCGCCGGTTTCACGGTTGGTAACACCTTGGGCCTCTAAGGGCACTGTCCTGCTGCTACAGTCGAGTCTTCCTACTTGATCTGACATGGAGTGCCTCATGCTGCGTGCATCCGCCCTGGCCATGGTGTGCCTGGCCAGCGGCCCGGCCATTGCCGGCCAATCGCCTACCTACGGCGCACAGCTCGAAGGGTTTGACTACCCGCATACGCTCAAGCACTTCGACTTCGAATCACAGCGCCAATCGCTGCAAATGGGTTACATGGACGTCCCGGCGTCGGGCAATGCCAACGGCCGCACGGTCGTGCTCATGCACGGCAAGAATTTTTGCGCAGCCACCTGGGAAACCAGCATCGATGCCTTGAGCAAGGCAGGCTACCGCGTTATCGCCCCAGACCAGATCGGTTTCTGCACATCCAGCAAACCTGCGCACTACCAGTACAGCTTCCAGCAACTGGCCAGCAACACCCGTGCACTGCTCGAGCACCTGGGGGTGAAGCAAAGCATCGTGCTGGGGCATTCGACCGGGGGGATGCTAGCCACCCGCTACGCCTTGATGTATCCGCAGCAGGTCACGCGCCTGGCCATGGTCAACCCCATCGGCCTGGAGGACTGGAAGGCTCTGGGGGTGCCCTACCGCACCGTTGACCAGTGGTATGCCCGCGAACTCAAGCTCGATGCGGCCGGGGTGCGTGACTATGAGCGCAAAACCTACTATGCCGGCCGCTGGAAACCTGAATATGAGCGCTGGGTGCAGATGCTGGTGGGCCTGAATCAGGGTCCAGGGCACGAGCGGGTGGCGTGGAACTCGGCCTTGATCTACGACATGATCTTCACTCAACCGGTTTATCACGAGTTCAAGGACCTGCAGATGCCAACCCTTTTGTTGATCGGTGACAAGGACACCACGGCAATCGGCAGTGACATCGCACCACCGCAAGTCAAGGCCAGGCTGGGCAACTACGCCTTGCTCGGCCCGCAGGTGGCCAAGCTCATTCCCAAAGGCGAACTGATCACTTTCGAAGGCATGGGCCACGCGCCGCAGATCGAAGAACCCAAGCGTTTCAATCGCACACTGATCCAGTGGCTGGATCGCTAATCGTGCGTGGCTGCATCAGGCGAAGCGCTGCAGCTGCATTTCACGCAGCCGGCTGAGGGTGCGCTGGTAAGGGAAGGCGAGATACCCCTGCGTGTACAGCGCCTCGAGCGGCACCTGCGCCTCCAGGTACAGCGCCACACGGCGGTCGTAGCATTCATCGACCAAGGCGATGAAGCGGCGCACGGCATCGTCCTTGGGCGAGAGTGCCGGCAAGTCGCGGTCGCCCGCTAGCACACGGGAGGCGCCGTCCTCAGTGCCGCGGGCGATACGCCCGGCCTGTTGCTGACCACTCAGCGCCGGTATGTCCGCGACTAGGATCGCCGCGAAACGGTCGCACAGCGCCATGAATTCCTGGGTAGCCATCGGTTGTTCACACAACGCGTCGAAACGGCACCAGATGGCCTTCGCACTTCGGCGCACCACCTGCACCTGCCGACTGCCCAGCATGAGGGGCTGGTCGGTGCCTGGGTCGTCCGGGCTCAGTCGCTCGAAGACCGCGGCAAGGTGACTGCCCCGGTCGTCGGTGACCCAGTAGCGCTGGCACGGCAGGCCCGGGTGTTGCCGGTGGTCTTGCTCGCCCGCTACCGGCAGCACACGCATGTGCCGCTCGATGGCAGCGATGGCGGGCAGGAAACGTTCGCGGTTGAAGCCATCGCGGTACAGTTGCCCTGGCGGCTGATTGGACGTGGCAACCACCACCACGCCCAGGTCGAACAGTACCTGGAACAAACGGCCGAGGATGATTGCGTCGGCAATGTCACTGACGAACAACTCATCGAAGCACAGCACGCGGATTTCGCTTCCTAGCTCCTGCGCCAGCGCCATAAGGGGATCCGCCGTGCCATTGAGCTGAAACAACCGACGGTGCACCCAAGCCATGAAGTGGTGAAAATGCTGGCGGCGACTCGGCACGGTCAGGCAACGGTGAAACTGATCCATCAACCAGGTCTTGCCCCGCCCCACTGGCCCCCACAGGTAGAGGCCCTGGCTGGATCGTCCACGTTCGACAGTCTCGAAGCAGGCCTGCAGCGCCTCGATGGCGAGGCGCTGTGCGGGGTCAACGACAAAGCCCTGGGTTTCCAGGGCTTGCTGGTAGCGTTGCAAGGGTTCGATGGTCATGGCGCATTGTACCTGTCGCCTCCTTGCCGACGACAGCGCGGCTTCAGTCGGGCCGCGCCAGGCCCACCTTCAGCAGCTCGCCATCCTTGGCATCGGTCAACACGTACAGGTAACCGTCCGGCCCTACCCGAACATCACGAATGCGCGCCTTCAAGTCGCCCAGCAGGCGCTCCTCGTGCACCACCTTGTCGCCCTTGAGCTGCAAGCGGATCAGCTCCTGCGTGGCCAACGCGCCAATGAACACGTTGTGATCCCATGCGGTGAACACGGGGCTGTCATAGAACGCCATGCCGCTGACACCGGGGGACTTCTCCCACACGTGGTGCGGATCGACCATGCCATCTACATGTTTACCCTTGGCCTCTGGTATGGGCAGCATCGAATAGTTGATGCCGTGGGTTGCGATGGGCCAACCGTAGTTCTTGCCCGGCTTCGGGATGTTGATTTCGTCACCGCCACGGGGGCCGTGTTCGTTGGTCCACAACGCGCCCGTCCAAGGATTCAACGCAGCGCCCTGCTGGTTACGGTGGCCAAACGACCAGATTTCGGGGCGCACGTTCTTCTGGCCATAGAACGGGTTGTCCTTGGGAACCTCGCCATCTGGCAGGATGCGCACGACCTTGCCCTGCAGCTTATCCAGGTCCTGAGCCGTCGAGCGCTGATTGTTCTCACCCAGGGCGATGAACAGATACCCGTTGCGGTCGAACACCAGGCGCGACCCAAAATGGTTGCCCTCCGACAGCTTGGGTTGCTGGCGGAAGATAACGGTGAAGTTTTCCAGGCGGGCGCGATCGGTCGACAGCTGGCCACGGCCCACAGCGGTCCCGGCCTTGCCGTCGCTGCCCTCCTCGGCATAGGACAGGTACACCGTACGGTCCTTGTCGAACTCGGGCGACAGGGCCACATCCAGCAGGCCGCCCTGGCCCTCGGCCCAGACTTTGGGCACGCCATTGATGGGCGGGCCGACCTTGCCCTCGGCATTGATCACGCGCAGGTTGCCGATGCGTTCGGTGACCAGCATGTCCTGGCCGCCAGGCAGGAACGCCAGCGCCCACGGCGTACGCAGACCGTTGGCAACGGTATCGACGGTAAGGGTGCCCTCTTCACTTTTGAACGTCTGCTGGGCAGCGGCATGGGCCAACAGCGGCGCTAATGCGGCAGCGGCCAGGGTAACCAGCCAGGTTGCTCGGGACATGCGAAGTTCCTTTGACAGATTCGGGGGGCTGGAGTCAGGGCACGCGCGGGTTGTCCCGCGGCGGCCGCGTAGGTTCCAGATTGGGCGTTTGCTGCTGACGGCGCAGGTTCTCACCATTACCGATGCCGCGGTTCTCTACCGTCGGGGTGCGCGGCACGGGCTGGGTAGACGGGCCGCGCACAGGCGGCGTCGCCGGGACGCTGCCCTGACGGCTGTTGGGGTTGGCGCGTTGCACGGGGCTGTTGTAGGGGTTGTTGCCATTGGCGGCAACGTGCAGCCACGGCTGCGCGGTCGCATGGGTAGGTAACCAAACCGCCATACCTATTACCAACAACGGTAGTGTCAGTTTCATGCTTCACCTCCGTACGAAAACGCCTGGCCTGGTGGCTTTGATAGCCTACGGCCCAAAGGGTTCGGGTCAAAAGGCTTGGCGACGTTGCAGGTGATTCACGATGTTTCAACCAGCGCCCCTGGATCGGGGCGCCGGTGTTGCCTGGGCCGAGCGCAAAAGCCTTAGTACGCAAGGCTCCAGGTCAGCGTGTAGGTCCTGCCTCGCCCTTGGTAATCGTAGAGGTAGGCAGGCCCGTAGGTGGGCGAGTAGAACAGCGTCGCCCGCTGGCCCCACACAGTGCTGTACTGCTTGTCCAGCAAGTTCTGGATACCTGCGCTGAAGGTGCCGTAGTCGGTGTCCTGGCTGCCCAGTAGATCGAGCGTGGTATAGCCATCGATCTTGTGTTGGGCATCGTCCTTCAAGGTGAAGGCCCGATTAGCCTGCAAACGCGCACTGCGCCCGTCATCCTTCCAGCCAACGAACGTGGTGGCTTTGGACAAGGAGGCATAACGCGCATCGCGCTTGCGCCACCCGCCGCCGTCTGCCTCTTCCTCGGAACGGGTTAGGTGCAGCGTGCCGCCGGCTTCCCAACCTCGGTCGAAGTGGCGGGTGAGTGCCCCTTCGAAGCCAAAGTCGCGACTCTTCTGGTCCTCGACGTCAATGGTGAGGGTTTGCGAATCCACATTGATGATCTTGTCCGACCAGATGTAGTACAGCGCGGCTTGAGCGTCCCACTGCACGTCGGCGTAGCGCCAGCCCAACTCCACCTGGCGGCTCTTGATCCCGGCCAGCGGGTTGTCCCCGACACTAAGGCCGGGCTTGCCGTAGTACTTGGCCGGATCGGGCAGGTCAAAGCCTTCGCCGTAATTGGCCCACAGCTGGTGGCCGTTCTTGAAGTCGTAGATCGCCCCCAGGTTGTAGAGATTGACCTGATAGTCGTTACTCCCACCTGGAACGCCCTTGTAGTCACCCACCTCCACATCCATCTGCTGGCGCCGGGCGCCGCCGGAGAACGTCAGGTTGTCTGTGGCGCGCCATTCAAGCTGGCCATACAGCGAGACCCCATCGACCACATAGCTGGGGTAGCGCGCAGCCTTGCTGGCCTTGTCCAGGTCCAGCCCGCCGCTTTCAGAGGACACCCGCGCATCGAACACGGTCTGGTCAGCGTTGAAACGTTCGCGGTCAATGTCCACGCCATAGGTGAATTTCAGCGTGTCCCACTGCTTGGCGAACAGCCCCTTGAGGCTGGTGACCTCGAAGTTCTGCTGCGAGGCTGCAAAATACACACCGCGCGAGCCGGTCGGTGTACCACGGTTGTAGTACGGGAACGGGTAGAAGTTGTTGTTTTCCTTGCGGTAGGAAGCCTGCAGGTAGAAATCCTGGCCCAGCACATCATTGTGGTGGTAATTGGCATTGAGCAGCACGCGCCGGGTGCGCGGGTTCAGGTCGGACGAGTACCCGCTGCGCAACTGGGCCTCTTCGAGGTCGGAGGGGCCATTGTAATTGAGGTTGGGAAACCAGATGCCGGTGCTGCCATGGTTGCCGGAATCGTAGTACTGGGCCAGCAGGTCAAGGCTCTGTTGATCATCGAACTGCATGCCCAGGCTGCCAAGCAGGTCCAGGGTGCGGTTGTATTGCAGGTCGGTCTGGGTATTGTCGATGAAGATCTGATCGCCTGCTCCATCGTAGAACGCCTCGTTCTGCTCGCCGGACACACCAAGACGCGCATTGAACCGCTCGTTGCCACCGCTGATCGACTGGGCGAAGCGGGTCGCCAGATCATCGCTGTTGTTGAAACCGCTGCTGGCGCCGAGCTGGGTTTCGAAACGCGCAGGGCCTGCCTCGCCCTTTTTTGTCACGATGTTGATGATGCCCCCGGTCGCACCGCCCCCGTAGATGGCGCTGGCGCCGGACAGCACTTCGACGCGCTGCACGTTGAAAGGCGAGATACTGTCGAACTGGCGCGACAGGCCTCGCGAGCTGTTCTGGCTGACGCCATCGATCATCACCAGCACGCTGCGCCCACGCATGTTCTGCCCGTAGTTGGTGCGCCCCTCCGGCGCCAGGTCAAGGCCAGGCACCAGTTTGCCGATGGCTTCCTTGAGGCTTACGCCACTGTCGATCTGCTCGCGCAGTTGCTGCTGATCGACCACCCACACGGTGCCTGGGATCTCGCTGATGGCAGTACTGGTGCGCGAGGCCACGCTTACTTCAATCGGCTTGAGGTTGATGGCCTGCAGGGAGGTATCGTGCTTGCGCAGCGTCACCGTCCGCGCATCGGTGAACTGCCAGCTCAAGCCGGTGCCTTCGAGCAACCGCTGCAAGGCTTGCTCGACACTGTAGGCGCCCTGCAGGTTCGGGCTCTGCAGGCCAGCCACGTCAGCGGTGGTGTACAGCAAATGCAGGCCGGCCTGATCGGCAAAGCGCGTCAACGCCTGGTCCAGCGGCTGCACCGGGACATCCAGCTGTACCTGCGCGGTCTGCACATATCCCTGCTGTGTTGCAGCAGCGACGTGAGCGGGCAGCGCGCCGGCCAATACGGCCAACGCGCCGCACGACATCAACACAGGTGGCAGAAAACGGCAGCGGCTATTCGAGAGCGTGGGCATGAGAGGCACAAGAAAGCTTCCAGGCGAGTCGTGAATGGGAATGGTTTGCGGCTTAGCCCCACTACGACGATCCAGCCCACGAGAACTTGCAGTGCCGATGAAAAGTTTTTTCGGTAGGTTTCGACAGGGCCGCTTTGAAGATCAATACACCACGGCGAGCCACGGCAGGTAGGTGACTTTCAGGCCATACCGCTGCTCCAGGGTGCGCAGCATGGCATGCGGATCATCCAGGTCGAACACGCCACTGACCTCAAGGCCCGCTAGCTGTTGATCCGACAACACGATACGCCCAAGGCGATAGCGCTCAAGCTCAGCCAGCACTTGGCCTAGAGGCTTGCCATTGAAGATCAACTTGCCCCGTTGCCAGGCCAGTTGCGCATCGGCATCGGCCGCTACGCTCAAGGCTTGAGCGCCCTGCCGCGCAGCACCCTGGCCAAGGACCACATGCCCGTCGCGCCGCACGCTGAACCTCGCCCCGGTGCCGTTTACCGGCAGCCCTGCCGTTTCGACCACGAAAGGACGGGCCTCGGCGGACGTCTCGAACAGCGCCTCGCCAGCCACTATCACCACCCGACGTGCGTGCGCGTCAAATTCCACCTTTATGGCACTGGCGCTGTTGAGGGTGACGCGGGTGCCATCGGGCAAGGTGAGCATGCGCCGCTCGCCGGTACCGGTGTGATAGTCGGACAACCATACAGGTGCCTGCTGCCACGCCAACCAACTGCCCAGCATCAACGCCATGCACGCCGCGACACCGGCCTTCTGCAGCCATCCCCGGCAATGCCGCAGCGCCTGTCCGATGTACTTGGCCACCATGCTTTCGGACACGCCGAGCCTTTGCGCCACCTGCCTTTGCGTCAACCCTTCCACGCGATTGAGCAACAGCGCCTGGCGCGCTTTGGGGGGCAGTTGCAGCAGAGCCTGATCGAGAATCTGCAGGCGCTCGCTGGCCAGTAACGCCGCCTCCGGTGCCGGCGCGCCACAGGCCACGTGTACCATGCCCTCACTGTCGTCGTGGCAGGCGGCAAGGCGCTGGTCACGACGCAGGGCATCGATCGCAATGTTTCCCGCCACGCGAAAGATGAAGCTACGCGGGTGCAGCACCGGCACAGCGTGCGCATCGATCTGCGCAAGCCTCAAGTAGGTTTCGTGGGCAACGTCCGCAGCGCGCTGGCGATCACGCATGCGCCGGGTCAGAAACTGCAACAAGTCGTCATAGTGTTCCTGGAAACTTGCCAGCAGGCCCGGCACGTGAGACGTCAGCATGGTTAGGCAACTACACAGTAAGAGAAATTATCGGGCGTTAATGAGAAACAGTATCTTTCATCTCTACCGACACTTTCAACGCTGCCGAGCATTTGCCACACTGCCGGACGATTCTTTCCAAGGCCTTGCCCCATGACTCTTCGCCCTTTGTTCATCACCCGTCTGCTTACTGTCCTACTGATGTCAGCGACCTTGGGCGCGTGCGCGCTGTTGCAACCCTGGGATCCGGTTTCGATCAGCGTGATCGGCTTGGAGCCCTTGCCTGGACAGGACCTGGAGTTGCGCATGGCGGTAAAGCTACGGGTGCAGAACCCCAATGAGACGCCGATCGAGTACAACGGTATTGCAGTGAACCTGGAGGTCAACGGCCAGCCATTGGCAGCGGGCGTCAGCGACCAGGCCGGACAGATTGGCCGGTATGGCGAGGCGGTGGTCCAAGTGCCGGTGAGCATCACCGCATTTGCGTTTCTGCGCCAGGCCTATGGGCTAGGCAAGCTGAACGCGCTGCAAGGCCTGCCCTACACGCTGCGCGGCAAACTGGCCAGCGGCCCTTTCGGCACGGTGCGGTTCAGTGACAAAGGCACGCTGGACCTGCCCAAGGGCGACGAGTGGTAAGACGGCACATGCACCCGCTCAGCGAGCGGCGCTGGCAGCGGCCATGAGCTTGTTGACTTCGCTGCGCACCATGCTGGCGTATTCGGGCGGGGTCATGTTGTCCAGCTCATTGCGCACCCATTCGGCCCACTTGCCCTTGCGCCGAGGTTTTTCGGCGATAAGCCGGGCCGCCTCGCCCTTGGCCTTACCCAGGTTAGCCTGCCACATCTCGAACAGCCGGGCTTTCTCGGCCTCGATCTGTGCCCGTTCCTCGTAGCTCATGTTGGCCAGATTGAAACTCATGAATCACCTGCCTGATGGAAATGACCGGTATCTTACACCAAGGCGCCAGCGCCCACTGCGAGGCAACTTTTCTGGCGCACGAGTATCCATTGTTCTAACGACCCGTCCAGGAGGAGCATGGCATGGCCCGTAAAAATGCCGCAGTACCCGACAGCGACCAGATCAAGGACCAGGTATTCAGCGAGCTGCAGGCGCTGATCGAGGAATCCGAGCGGTTGCTCAACGACAGCGCTGCGCTGGTTGGCGAAGAGGCCGAAACCCTGCGCACCCAGATCAGCCTCAAGCTGCGTCAGGCCCGGGAAGCGGCCGGCAACCTGCGTGACAAGGCAAAGCCCATGGTCGCGGCCACCCAGGACTACATTGGCGGCCACCCGTGGCAGACCGTGGCACTTTCAGCGGGCGTTGGCCTGGTGGTGGGCCTGCTGCTGGGCCGGCGCGACTGACACCTATCCTGCCGCCTGCTGTGCTCAGGCGGCCAATGCCAGCGGTATACCGCTGTGAAAACGCAGCTCTTGATCCGGTGAGGCGATGAGTTCCGCTTCAGCGGCGCGTACCAGTTCAACCCGGCGCGCAATGTCCGCCTCATCGCCATAGTGGTGCGCCAACTTCAGGTAGCCCTGATAGTGGCGCGCTTCACTCTTGAGCAGGCCGTGATAGAAACGGCCCAGTTCTTCATCCAGGTGCGGCGCCAGGGCCGCGAAGCGTTCGCAGCTGCGTGCCTCGATAAATGCCCCGACCACCAGCGTATCTACCAGCTTGACCGGCTCGTGGGCACGCACCAGACGACGCAGGCCCGAGGCGTAGCGACCCGCCGACACAGGGCGCAGGGGTATGCCTCGGCGCTTCATCAGCCGCAAGACCTGCTCGTGATGAACCAGCTCCTCGCGCGCCAGGCGCGACATCATGTTGATCAGGTCAACATGGGTGTTGTACTTGGCGATCAGGCTCAATGCCGTGCTGGCCGCCTTGAACTCGCAATTCTTATGGTCGATCAGCAGTGTTTCCTGATCGGCCAGCGCCGCCTCGATCCAGGCATCGGGTGTAGGGCAGCCCAGGAAGGCGTCGATTTCAGGGATCAGGGACATAAACGATACGACCATACAGAGACAGACAGGGGCGGCGATTATAGCGGCGGCAGGCAACGGCGTCAGTGGCTATGCTTGATGTGCATCAAGTGTCAGCGCCACGCGCGCGGCCTATAGTCTGGCACCGCCTGCCCACGTTCCAGGGAGTACACGCCCATGCAAGCCGTCCGCAGCATTCTCGTCGTCCTTGACCCTGAGCACGCCCACAGCCGGGCGCTGACGCGCGCCAAGCTGATCGCCAGCGTCACTGACGCGCGCCTGCACTTGTTGATGTGTGACAAGCGCCGCGACCACAGTACGCTGTTGAGCCTGCTGGGCAAGCAGTTGCAGGAAGACGGCTTTGACCACGTCACCCATGAAGCGGCGTGGCGAGACAACCTGCATGACACCATCATCCACGTGCAGCAGCGCGAAGGCTGCGAGTTGGTGATCAAGGAGCATCGCCCCGACAATCCGCTCAAAAGGGCCCTGCTCACCCCTGCCGACTGGAAGCTGCTGCGCGCCTGTCCGTGCGCGGTGCTGATGGTCAAGAGCGAGCGCCCATGGACCGGCGGCAACGTACTGGCGGCGGTGGATGTGGGCAACCAGGACGAAGACCACCAGCGCCTGCATGCCAGTATCGTCGACCACGGCTACGAGATTGCCAGGCTGGCCAAGGGGGCGCTGCATGTGATCAGCGCCCACCCATCGCCGATGCTGTCGGCGGCCGACCCTGTCTATCAACTGAGCGACACCATCGAACAGCGTTATCGCCAGGCGTGCGCGGCTTTCCAGGCACAGTACGGTATCGCCGACGATTGCCTGCACGTGGCTGAAGGCCCGGCCGATGTGCTCATTCCCCATACGGAAAAACAGATGGATGCGGTGGTGACGGTGATCGGTACCGTGTGCCGCACAGGGCTTACCGGCGCGTTGATTGGCAACACCTGCGAGGTGGTACTCGATGCACTGGAGGGGGATGTACTGGTGTTGAAGAGCGAGGAGGCGATGGCGCATCTGGCGGATGCAGCACGATAGTGAGCCGCATGCAGCCCCCTGTAGGAGCGGCCTAGTGCCGCGATGGGCCGCAGCGCGGCCCCGGCAATATGCGCTGCGAAGCTGAAATTCTGGGGCTGCTGCGCAGCCTATCGCGGCCGGTCCGGTGCCCCAGCAAGGCCGCCAGACGGCACCTCGCCAGCCGTGTACTAGATGACAGCTAACACCTTCTAACCCAACGCCTCCTTAACCTTAGGATCCAACCCCTCCCCCGCATTGGCCTCGATCCATTCTCCCAGCTGCCGGCGCATGGCCGGCGTCCAGAAGTTGTGTAGATGCTGGCGAACGCCCTGCACAGCCAGGTCCCGATTCGGCTCGCTGTCGAAGTAATGGGCAATCTGGTTGGCCATTTTCACCAAGCTGTCCTGGCTCATTGGCGCACCTCGGCTTTCTCGGCGGATCGGCGCTCCTGCAACAGCCGACGCTGTTCGTCACTGAAATCCTGGTAACGCTTTTGCCACTCAGACGGCTGGAACACTTTGACCACCTCCACTGCCGTTACCTTGTATTCGGGGCAGTTGGTCGCCCAGTCGGAATTGTCGGTGGTGATCACGTTCGCGCCCGACTCCGGGAAGTGGAAGGTGGTGTAAACGACGCCTGGCGCCACGCGGCTGCTGACTTTGGCGCGCAGCACGGTCTGCCCGGCACGGCTGCCGATACCGACCCAGTCACCGTCCTGGATGCCACGGCTTTCGGCATCGGTCGGATGGATCTCGAGGCGATCGGCATCGTGCCAGGCGACGTTGCCCGTGCGCCGGGTCTGGGCACCGACGTTGTACTGGCTGAGAATGCGCCCGGTGGTCAGCAGCAGCGGATAGCGGCTGTTGACCTTCTCGTCGGTCGGTACGTACCCGGTCAGCATGAACCGCCCCTTGCCCCTGACGAACTGATCGATGTGCATGGTGGGCGTGCCATCGGGCGCTGCATCGTTGCACGGCCACTGCAGGCTGCCGTGACGCTCGATTTCGGCGTAGCTCACCCGGCGGAAGGTCGGCGTCAAGCGGGCGATCTCATCCATGATCTCGGAGGGGTGACGGTAATTCATCGGGTAGCCCAGCGCATTGGCCAATGCCACGGTCGCTTCCCAGTCGGCCTTGCCCGCCAGTGGCTCCATGACCTTGCGAACCCGCGAGATACGGCGCTCGGCGTTGGTGAACGTGCCGTCCTTTTCCAGGAACGAGCTACCCGGCAGGAACACATGGGCGAACTTGGCGGTTTCGTTGAGGAAAATGTCCTGCACCACCACGCACTCCATGGCCAGCAGGGCGGCGGTAACGTGCTGGGTGTTCGGATCGCTCTGGGCGATATCCTCGCCCTGGCAGTACAACGCCTTGAAGCTGCCATCAAGGGCCGCTTCGAACATGTTGGGGATGCGCAGGCCCGGATCAGGGTGCAGCGTCACACCCCAGGCCTGCTCGAACTCGGCCCGTACACCTTCGTTGGAAATGTGCCGGTAACCCGGCAGCTCGTGAGGGAACGAGCCCATGTCACAGGAACCCTGGACGTTGTTCTGCCCACGCAGCGGGTTGACGCCTACCCCTTCACGACCGATGTTGCCAGTGGCCATGGCCAGGTTGGCAATGCCCATCACCGCGGTGCTGCCCTGGCTGTGCTCGGTCACGCCCAGGCCATAGTAGATGGCCGCGTTGCCGCCGGTGGCATACAACCGGGCCGCGGCGCGAATCTGCTGCGCTGCAACGCCACACACCTGGCCCAGCACTTCGGGGGCATTTTCCGGCAGGCTGACGAAGTCGCGCCAGCGGGCGAATTCTGTGGTTTCGCAGCGCTCGTCGATGAAGTCCTGGGCCAGTAGCCCCTCGGTCACGATCACATGGGCCAGGGCGTTGAGCATGGCCACGTTGGTGCCGGGACGAAGTTGCAGGTGCAACTCGGCCCGGGCATGGGGCGAATCCACCAGGTCGATGCGGCGAGGGTCGATCACGATCAGGCGAGCGCCTTCGCGCAGACGGCGCTTGAGCTGTGAACCGAACACCGGGTGCGCATCGGTCGGGTTGGCGCCGATAACCAGCACCACATCGGCCTTCATCACCGAATCGAAGCTCTGCGTACCGGCCGACTCGCCCAGCGTCTGTTTCAAGCCATAGCCGGTGGGGGAATGGCAGACACGCGCGCAGGTGTCGACGTTGTTGTTGCCGAAGGCCGTGCGCACCAACTTCTGAACCAGGTAGGCCTCCTCGTTGGTGCAGCGGCTGGAGGTGATACCGCCAATGGATTCCCGACCATACTTGAGCTGGATGCGGCGCAACTCGCTGGCGGCGTAGGCCACCGCCTCGTCCCAGCTCACTTCCTGCCACGGATCTTCCAGGCGCTTGCGAATCATGGGTTTGGTGATGCGGTCCGGGTGCGTGGCGTAGCCCCAGGCGAAACGGCCCTTGACACAGGCATGGCCGTGGTTGGCCCCGCCGTTCTTGTCCGGGACCATGCGCACCAGTTGGTCGCCCTTCATTTCGGCACGGAACGAGCAGCCAACCCCGCAATAGGCGCAAGTGGTGATCACCGCACGTTCCGGCTGGCCCAGTTGCACCAGGCTTTTCTCGGTCAGCGTCGCGGTCGGACAGGCCTGCACGCAGGCGCCGCACGACACGCACTCGGACGTCAGGAAATTATCGCCGCCTGCCGCCGCCACCCGGGATTCGAAGCCACGTCCGGTGATGGTCAGGGCAAAGGTGCCCTGGATGTCTTCGCAGGCACGCACGCATCGGCTGCAGACGATGCACTTGCTGGGCTCGTAGTCGAAGTACGGGTTGGAACTGTCCTTCTTTTCGGCCAGATGGTTGGCACCGTCATAGCCGTAGCGCACCTCGCGCAGCCCCACCTGCCCGGCCACGGTCTGCAGTTCACAGTTGCCGTTGGCCGAACAGGTCAGGCAATCGAGGGGGTGATCGGAGATGTACAGTTCCATCACGTTACGGCGCAAGCCCGCCAGGCGCGGCGTTTCGGTGCGCACGACCATGCCTTCGGTGACCGGCGTGGTGCAGGAGGCCGGGTAACCGCGCATGCCCTCGATTTCCACCATGCACATGCGGCAGGAGCCGAAGGCTTCGAGGCTATCGGTGGCGCACAGCTTTGGAATGGTCGTGCCAAGCATGGCGGCTGCACGCATCACCGACGTGCCAGCAGGAACGCTGATCGCGCGGCCGTCGATGTTCAGGCTGACCTGCACTTCGCTGTCACGGGCTGGCGTGCCCAGGTCGGTTTGCGGATCGAAGATATGGATCATTGCGCGGCCTCCGCTTGGGTCAGCCCGAAATCGGCAGGGAAATACTTGAGGGCGCTGGCGACCGGGTAAGCGGTCATGCCGCCCATGGCGCACAGCGAGCCGTACTGCATGGTGTCGCACAAATCGCGAAGCAGCAGTGCCTGGTCATGGCGCTCGGTGATGTCATCGCTGGCAATCAGCCGGTCCACCACTTCCATGCCACGGGTCGAGCCGATACGGCACGGGGTGCACTTGCCGCAGGACTCCTCGGCACAGAACTGCAAGGCGAAGCGGGCCATGCTGGCCATGTTCAAGGTGTCGTCGGCCACCACCACACCGCCGTGGCCGAGCATGGCGCCCACGGCCGCGAAGGCCTCGTAGTCCAGCGGCGTGTCGAAATGGCTGGGGGGTACCCAGGCGCCCAACGGCCCACCCACCTGGGCGGCCTTCAGCGGCCGGCCACTGGCCGTGCCGCCGCCGTAGCCCTCCACCAGTTCACGCAGCGTCAAGCCGAAGGCGCGCTCCACCAGGCCGCCGTGGCGAACATTGCCGGCCAGCTGGAACGGCATGGTGCCCAGCGAGCGGCCCATGCCGAAATCGCGGTAGAACAGTGCTCCCTTGGCCAGGATGACAGGCACCGAAGCCAGGGTCAGCACGTTGTGCACCAAGGTCGGCAGGCCGAACAGGCCTTCCAGCGCCGGGAGCGGCGGCTTGGCGCGAACGATGCCGCGCTTGCCTTCGATGGATTCGAGCAGCGCGGTTTCTTCACCGCAAATGTAGGCGCCTGCGCCCACGCGCACTTCGAGGTCGAACGCCTTGCCGCTACCGGCCACATTGGTACCCAGGTAGCCTGCCTGGCGTGCGATGACGAATGCCTGGTCGAGTGTGGCGATGGCGTCCGGGTACTCCGAGCGCACATAGATGTAGCCCTTGTCGGCACCCACCGCCAGGCCAGCGATGATCATGCCCTCGATCAACAGGTACGGGTCGCCTTCCATCAACATGCGGTCGGCGAAGGTGCCGGAGTCGCCTTCGTCGGCGTTGCACACCACGTACTTCTGGGCAGGCTTGGCGTCGCGCACGGTGCGCCACTTGATGCCGGCAGGAAACGCAGCCCCGCCACGACCACGCAGGCCGGAATCGAGCACGGCAGCCACCACCTCGGCGCCGTCCATGGCAACGGCCGCTTCCAAGCCGGCAAAGCCGCCATGGGCGCGGTAATCATCCAAGGACAAGGGGCGGGTAATGCCAGCACGCGCGAACAGCAGGCGCTGCTGGGTCTTGAGGTAAGGCATGTCTTCCACAGGCCCCAACGCCAGCGGATGGTTTGCCTGCGAACCGATCATGGCGTCCAGCAGGCCGGGTACATCCTGCGGCGTTACCGGTCCGAAACCCTGCCGGCCCTGCTCGCTGTCGCACTCGAGCAGCGGCTCGAGCCAATAGAGGCCACGGGAACTGGTACGCCGAATGTCCAGCTGCACATTGCGCCGCTCGGCCTCGCGCTGCAACGCCTCGACCACCTGGTCTGCGCCGACGGCACGGGCCACCGAATCACGGGGTACATGGACCTTCAGCATGCGGCGCCCTCCTGGCAACCTTTGACCAACTCGCGTAGCCGCTCGGGCGTGAGCCGGGCGTGCACCTGACCGTCCAGTTCAAGGGCTGGCGAACAGGCACAGGCGCCCAGGCAATAGACCGGGCGCAGGCTGATGGCACCGTCGGCGCTGGTGCCATGGTCATCGAGCGCCAATTGCTCGCGCAGCTGCGCGGCCAGGGCCTCGGCGCCACGGCTCTGGCACGACTCGGCCCGGCACAGGCGCAGGGTGTGCCGGGCTGGCGCGGCAGTGCGGAAATCATGATAGAAGCTGATGACGCCCTGGACCTCGGCCCGGCTCAGGTTGAGTGCGTGGGCGACCTCGCCGACGGCGGCATCGGGAATGTACCCGACAGCATGCTGGATGGCGTGCAGTATCGGTAGCAGCGCACCAGGGGTTTCTTGGTGATCGGCCACGATACGTTGGACAGCGGGCAGGTGGAGCATTTGATCAGGCATACAGCGGACCTCGGCATCACGGCCCGCCCCTGTTGTTGTATTGGCGGGTTCCGGCGTGTTCTGCTGCGGCGCGCCAGCCACGTCACGGTTGCGTGGAGCAGGCGGCCTCCTTGCCATCGTCCATGCGTCTGCGCGCGGGTCCAATGGCATCCTGCAAGCATGGCACTTGCTGCACCGGAAGGTTGCGCGCGAACGACCAAGCGCATCCTGAAACCGACGTCCCACGGCTTTACGGGCTGATCGAGCTTCGGGCTCGCCAGCACGCGCTTGTGCCCCCTGACGGTCAAGGACTTGCGAAAACCGCTTCCCAGGCATCTGCCACCGACACGTGTGGCCAGAACCGGCTCGACTCCCCTTGGCGCTACGTTTAAGCTGGCGCCTTTTCCTACGCATGGAATCGCGTTTGTCTAGCACATACCAGGGAAGCTGCCTTTGCGCGGCAATCGGTTATGAACTGCTCGGCCCGCCCAAGGCCGTGAGCCACTGTCATTGCAGCCAGTGCCGTAAAGGCCACGGCGCTGCCTATGCCTCATACGGCAGTGTGCCGCGTGAGGCGCTGCGCATGCTGCGCGGCGCTGACCAGCTTGCGGCCTATGCCTCGTCCCCCACGGTCCTACGGCAATTCTGTGTAGCCTGCGGCTCGAGCCTGTTCTGGTCACGCAATGCAGGCCAATACGCCGATTGGATCTCAATCGCCCTTGGCACGCTCGATACCCCCTTCGTACCCACACGTGATACCCACCTGCATCTCGACGCCGCGGCGCCCTGGCACCTGCCATCAACCCTGTCGAACGAGATTGACTCACTGAAAAGGAAGCTCAATGCGTAAACTCAAACTCGCCCTCGCCGCCCTGCCGTTTTTCGTCATCGCCGGTTGTGGCAACGACGCCCTGGAAGGCACCTACGAGCAAACCACAACCGTGATGGGTATCCAGAGCCCGAAACAGACCTGGGAGTTTTCCAAGGACTACATCATCACCAACGGCAACAAGCTGAAGGTGGATGAATGGGAGCGCAAGGATGACGTGGTCACCGCGCGCAACAAAGATGGCATGGCGCTGATCAACGTACGCGTGCTCGACGGCGGCAAGCGCCTGGAGGCCGTCGGCGGTAGCGACATGGCCAAGAACGTCTTCGTGCGCGTCGACTGAAAGCCCTCGCGCCGCCCTCCGCAGGTAAGTGCACCACTGCAGTGGGCGGGGCATGACACGCTACAGATCGTCTACGCCCTGTTCAGAGCTTGAAGGTGCTGACCATGTCGTTGAACGAGATGGCTAGGCGGGACAGCTCCTGGCTGGATGCGCTGGTTTGATGCGCACCGGCCGAGGTCTGGGTCGACAGGTCCTGGATGTTGATCAGGTTGCGGTCCACCTCGCGGGCCACATTGGCCTGCTCTTCGGACGCCGTGGCGATCAGCAGGTTGCGGTCGTTGATCTGGGCGATGTTCCGGGCGATCCGCTCCAGCGATTCCCCGGTCGCCTGGGCCAAGGCCTGGGTGCTGTCGGCCAGGTTTCGGCTGTTGCCCATGGCCTTGACTGCATCGTCGGCACGGGCCTGAACGCCTGTGATCATGGCTTCGATCTCGCCCGTTGAGGCCTGGGTACGCGCCGCCAATGCCCGCACTTCGTCTGCCACCACCGCAAAACCTCGACCCTGCTCGCCAGCCCGCGCCGCCTCGATGGCCGCGTTGAGCGCCAGCAGATTGGTCTGTTCGGCAATGCCGCGGATCACATCGACCACCTTGGCGATGTCGCGCACGCTACCGGCCAACTCCCCAACGATGACCGTGGACTGTCCGATTTCGCTGTTCACGCTGGTTATGGCCTGCACGGCTTCGCGCGCCTGGTCACGGCCACTGGCCGCTTCCTCGGACGTCTGCCGGGAGGCTTCGGAGGTGGAAGTGGCGTTGCGTGCCACCTCCTCGACCGCCGCACTCATTTGCGTGACGGCCGTGGCGGCGAGCTGGATTTCATCATTCTGGCGCGTGAGCCCGCGGGTGCTCTCATCGGTGACGGCGTTGAGCTCTTCGGCCGCGGAGGCGAGCTGATCCGCTGCGTTGGCGATTTGCTCCAGGGTGCGCTTGAGGCCTTGCTGCATGACCCCCAGGGCGTTTAGCAGTTGGCCCGTCTCGTCGGCGTGACCTGTCGCCACGGGTTTGCTCAGGTCGCCGCCTGCGATGCGCTCGGCCGTATTCACCGCCAGCGCGATCGGTTTGCTGATGACCCGGCTGATGAACATACCCAGCAAAATGGCGGCTACGAACGCCGCACCGATACCCAAGTACAGGTTGAACTTGGCCGCCGCCTCGTTGTGTTTTGCAGCTCGCGCACCTTCATCGATCTGCCGGTTATTGGACTCGACCATGGTGGTCAAGTCGTCGAGCACGGTACGAAATGCCTGGTGCAATTCGCCGGCCATCAATTGCCTGGCTTCGGCCAAGTCACCTCGTGCGATGGTGGCTACCGTCCGATCCATGATGGCCTGGTAGGCTGGCCAGTCTTTTTCCATGCGATCGCCGGCAAGGCGTTCATCGTCGGACAACGGCGTTGCTCGATAGATCGCGAATGCCTGCTCGCTGCTCTGCCGGTTTTCTTTCATGGACGCAAGAATGGCAGCGCGTTCAGCTTCGGGCGCATTGATTGCGGTAGCCGCTACAAGCCGGTAAAGGTCCTGGCTCTGGGCAATGGCACTGGAACGCGCCTCTGCAACCTGGGCCACCGACACGAGATTGTTGGCAAATACACTTTGCAAACTAGACGAAAGCGAGCCGATTCCTTGGCTACCGACAACTCCTACACTCAAGGTGATCAGCGCGCACAGCGCGAAAGCGAGGTACAGCTTGACCGACAACCTGGCATCGTAGAACCAATTCATGAGTTAAACCCTGGAACGAAGTGAGAGAAAAACGAGCTGTCAGCCGCGCATCATGTCGGCCGCCTGCTCGGTAGCCTCCGTCGTGCGCGTGGCCAACTTGCGTACTTCATCGGCCACCACCGCAAACCCCCTGCCCGCCTCCCCGGCACGTGCTGCCTCGATAGCGGCATTGAGCGCCAGCAGGTTGGTCTGGCTGGCAATGCTCTGAATGGTGCCGACGATCTGGGTAAGCTTGGTGATGTTGGATTCCAGGGTGCGCTGGTGGGCTGCTTCGGTCTCACGCATGGCAGACTGCTGGTGCTCCAGATCAACGTCCACCAATGCCCCGACCACACGTAACGGCGCGCCGTAGGAATCGCGTTTGGTCTGGCCACGGGCGCGGAACCAGCGGTACTCCCCGCTTTTCATTTTCAATCGGTACTCGATGTCGAACGGCGTCTTGCCCGTACGGTCGTTCAGGTGCGCCTGGAAGGCTTCCAGGCTGTAGGCCTTGTCCTCCGGGTGCAGGCGTGAGGCCCAGCTGTCCAACACGTCCGGGAATTCTTCGACGGTTTCGAAGCCCAGCAAACGGCGGAACTGCGGCGACCACCAGAAGGGATTCTTGGGATTGACCGGGTCACCGGCGATCACTTCCATGTCCCACAGCCCGTCCGAGAGCATTTCCCGCGCCAGTTCGAAACGGGTGATGATCACGTCGTGCTCATGTTCGCGCTGCAACTCGTCGTGGATGTCGCGCAAGGCGCCGGCAACGCGCAAAGGCACGCCCCGTGCATCGCGCAGGGTTTCACCCTGGGCGAAGAACCAGCGGTAGCTGCCGTCCTTCATGGCCAGACGGTTGCGCACCCGGTAAGGGGTCATGCCTGATTTGTCGTTCAGGTGGCGAGCGAAGGCCTCCAGCGTAGCGGCCTTGTCTTCCGGGTGCAGGCGGTCAGCCCAGCTGGCCAGGACATTGGGAAAATCGCGCTCGTCGCGAAACCCCAGCATTTCGCGAAATTGCTGCGACCACCAGAAGCGGTTGCGCGGGTTGACCGGGTCACCTGCCACCACTTCCATGTCCCACAGGCCTTCACTGGACGCACGATTGACCAGGTCAAAGCGGGTTTCCGAGGCCCGCGCATTGGCGTCGGCCTCGGCCAGCATCAACCGGGCGTTTTCCAGCTCGCGCTCAAGCTCGGCTATACGGCTTTCACGCTCAGTGGCATGCAACTCACGCGAGGTCCATTCACGTTGCACGTTTATCCAACTGGCGGCAGTGCGGCCACCGTCGGTGTGTGTTTGCGGGAGGGAGGCAGCCAGCTGCGTGAGCGCCTGGCGCTCGCCGCGGTTACGAAAAAGATGAAGCATGGGTCGGTACTCGGAGGAAGACAAAAAAGACCAATCCCTGGCTTCGTTACCGGCTCACGCATGGCCATCGCAGGATGCGACCCCTGCTGCCTGACCGGTAGTGCGAACTACGACAGCGGCACAACGACAAAGGTTGCGCGACAATGACATCATTACGATATCAGTTATGGAAGGGTACGGGCACGTCCCTCGCCCAACAGCACGAAAGAAGATCCTACTTGCACTCCTTGAAATGAAACTGTAACTCCTGACTTCAGATTCCCTTCAGATAAGCCCCCGACACTGTCCCCCATCGAACCTGTTGGGAGACGTTTCATGACCCACCGTGACTGGAGCCATCTGCTTCCATTGGCCATCGGTAACCAGGCCGATCGTCAGGCAACATTGTCGCTACACCTGCAAGACGACCCGGGACGAATGCCACTCGAGCGGTTCATCCATCAGTGCTTTGCGTTGAGCCATCAGGCCGATATTCAGCATTTCCTGCCGCAGTTACTGGCGTTTCACGACAGCCAAGGCCGGTTGACAGCCGCCGCGGGCATTCGCCCAGCCGATGACGGGTCCCTGTTTCTGGAGCGCTACCTCGACATGCCTCTGGAAGACGCCGTGTCCCGTGTGGTCGGGACAACCCTGCCGCGCAGTTGCATGGTCGAGGTGGGCAACCTGGCCTCGCTCAGCGCCGGCAGCGCGCGCCTGATGATCGCTGCGGTCACGTGGCTGCTGGCCTCACGCGGCCTGCACTGGGTCGCGTTCACCGGCGCGGCGACGCTGATCAACAGCTTCCAGCGACTGGGGCTGATGCCCGTCGTCCTGGCGCCAGCCGATCCTGCTCGCCTTGAGGACCAGGCTGAAAAATGGGGCACCTACTACAGCCATTGCCCTCAGGTGTTTGCCGGAAATATCCGTTACGGCTTCGATGCCTTGACGCGCACAGGCGTCTTTCAGCGCCTTGGCTTGCCGGTCCTGAGAGAGGAATCCGGTCATGCGGCATGAACTGAACCGCTTCAAGGCCTTGCTGAAGGAACACGCCCTACGTCAGCCTGACGCCATCGCCGTGCAAGGTGCCGACCAGCACCTGACCTATCGCGCCTTGTTCGAGGCGGTCGAGGTACGTGCCGCCTGGCTTGGGAGCCAACCTCAGGGTGCATTCGCACTGGCCTTGGACAATGGCCCGCAACTGTTGCTGTGGGACCTTGCAGCGCTGTTCGCCGAACGCCCATGCGTGATCATTCCCCCGTTTTTCACCTGCGCTCAAATGTCCCACTGCCTCAGCCAAAGCGGCGTCACCCTGGTGCTGAGCGAAACCGGGTGGGACTCACGTCTTGTCGAGCTGGGCTACGTGCCACAGGCTCGGCCGGGGTTCTGGCTATGCAAGTCGCTCGCAGGGGTGGCCATTGCGCCGGAAACGGCAAAAATCACCTACACCTCCGGCAGTACGGGATCCCCGAAAGGTGTCTGCCTGAGTGCCGAGGCATTGCTTGGCGTGGCCCGTGAGCTTGAGGCAGCTAGCCGAGCCAGCGCACCCGAGCATCACCTGGCGGTGCTGCCACTGGGCGTTCTGCTGGAAAACCTGGGCGTGTATGCCGCGCTGATCGCCGGAGCCTGCGTGCACCTGCTCAGTCAACAGCAACTGGGGATCAGTGGCGCCACCCAGGTGGACTTCAAGCGACTGGTGGGTGCAATCGTCCAGAGTCAGGCCCAGAGCCTGATCCTTGTGCCGCAGTTGCTGCTAGGGCTGGTCACTGCTGTTGAACAAGGGGCGATGTCAGCTGAGCAGTTGAGGTTCGTCGCCGTAGGCGGCGCTCGGGTGTCGCCCAGCTTGCTGGCTCGCGCCGAGGCTGTCGGGCTTGCGGTGTACGAGGGCTATGGGCTGTCTGAATGCGCCTCGGTGGTCGCCCTCAACCGTCCGGGCAGCGTACGCCGGGGCAGTGTGGGCAAGCCGCTACCCCATGTGCAGGTGCGCATCGCGGAAGATGGCGAGGTGCTGGTGGCCGGTTGCACGCTGCTGGGCTACCTCGATACCGCGCTTTTCCACGGTCCATGGTGGGCAACCGGGGACCTGGGCCATTTGGATGACGATGGTTTCCTGTACCTCGATGGGCGCAAGAAGCACCAATTCATCACCAGTTTCGGTCGAAACGTCAGCCCTGAGTGGGTAGAGGCCGAACTTACCCAGAGCGGCATCATCGCCCAGGCATTCGTACATGGCGAGAGCCTGCCCAGCAATGTGGCGTTGATCTGGCCGATGGACCCAAGCCTGAGCGACGACCAGATCGATCAAGTGGTGAGCCAGTGCAATGCACGGCTGCCCGACTACGCACGTGCCCACCACTGGCGACGCCTGACGGCGCCGCTGAGCCTCACCGATCAAACCCTGACAGCCAACGGCCGCCCTCGGCGCGAGGCAATTCTTGAACGCTATCAATCCCTGATCTGCATACCCCAGGAGTGAGCTGACCATGTCCTTCTTTGAAACGTTGCAACTGCAAACCACCCACGAGCGCCAGGCGTTGTTCGGCGTGCCGGTGATCCGCGAGGCCATGGCTGGACAGGTCAGTCTCGATAGCTACATCGCATTTCTCACCCAGGCCTATTACCACGTGCGCCACACTGTCCCGCTGATGATGGCATGCGGGGCGCGCCTGCCTGCCCGGCTCGAATGGCTGCGCGGTGCAGTGTGCGAGTACATCGAGGAAGAGTACGGCCATGAGCAGTGGATCCTCAACGACATCGAGGCCTGTGGGGGCGACTGGGAAGCGGTACGCGACGGCCGACCCGCACCGTCGATCGAGCTCATGGTCGCCTATCTTTACGACTTGATCGCACGGGGCAATCCGGTAGGGCTATTCGGTATGGTCAACGTCCTGGAAGGCACCAGCATTGCCTTGGCCACACAGGCCGCCGGCGCCATAGCACAGAGCCTGTCACTGCCAGACCGGGCCATGAGCTACCTCAAGTCCCACGGCGCGCTCGACCAGGACCATATGGTGACCTACAGGCAGTTGATGGACCGCCTGGACAACGCCGAAGACCAGCAGGCGGTCATCCAGGCAGCCAAGATGGTCTACCGCCTGTACACCGAGATGTTCCAGGGGCTGCCCCGCGCGGACCAGCCAGAGGTGCGCCATGCGGTTGCATGAGTCGGTCGTGGTGCTCACCGGCGCCAGCGGCGGGATTGGCCTTGAGCTGGCCGAGCAGCTGTGCCATGCCGGCGCGCAGGTCCTGGCGGTCAGTCGGCACATGGGCAAACTGGCAAGCCTGATGAACCGCTACCCAGGCAGCCTGCGCTGGCAATCGGCGGACTTGCGTACACAGGAAGGCCGAGCACAGGTCGTGTCGCGCGCGCGCGAACTGGGCGGCTTCAATGTGCTGATCAACGCTGCCGGGGTCAATCGCTTCGCCTTGCTCGAACAGCTAGACGAACAGGCCCTCGATGAGCTGCTGGACATCAACCTGAAGGCACCTTTGCAACTGACCCGGGCTTGCTTGCCACTTCTGCGCGAGCAGTCCAAGGCGCTAATCGTCAACGTCGGCTCGACGTATGGCTCGATCGGCTACCCCGGCTATGCCAGCTACTGTGCCAGCAAGTTCGCGCTGCGCGGGTTCTGTGAAGCACTGCGCCGTGAATTGGCCGACACCCCGGTCAACGTGCTGTACGTCGCGCCGCGCGCAACCCGCACCAGCATGAACAGCAGCGCCGCTACCGCCCTCAACCAGGCGCTGAAAGTAGGCATGGACGACCCGGTCTACGTTGCACGGGCTGTACTCCAGGCGGTCCAGTCCGAGCGCAGCGAGCTCTACCTGGGCTGGCCGGAGAAAATGTTCGTGCGCCTGAACGGCATCCTGCCAGGGCTGGTGGATCGAGCCTTGCGTAAACAACTGCCATTGATTCGGCGCCATATCGGCAGCCCCATGAAGGAACCGAGCAAATGAAGCCTATCGTATTGGCCAGCTTGCTGGCATTTACCCCGCTTGGCTGGGCGCTTGATCAGACAGGGGCCCAACACCTGCACGACTTGCAGCAGCAATGGGCGCATATCCAATATCAATTGCCCAAGGATCAACGCGCAGGCGCGTTCGAGAAGCTGGCGAACGAGGCGGCCGTTTTCGTCCGCCAGAACCCCAATGCCCCGGAGCCTCTGATCTGGGACGGCATCATCAATAGCAGTTGGGCTGGCGCGACCGGTGGGCTGAGTGCGCTTGGCAAGGTCAAGGCCGCCAAGGCCAGCCTGGAAAAGGCCATCACCCTCGACCCTCAAGCCCTGCAAGGCTCGGCCTACACCAGCCTGGGCACTTTGTATGACCAGGTTCCAGGCTGGCCCGTTGGCTTCGGGGATGACGACAAAGCCGACACGCTGCTCAGGCAGGCCTTGAAAATCAATCCCGCAGGCATCGACAGCAACTACTTCTGGGGCGATCATCTGGTGCGTCAGAAACGCTACAGTGAGGCCAGAGTTGCGCTGCGCAAGGCCTTGCAGGCGCCGCCCAGACCCGGCCGAGAATTGGCCGATGAGGGCCGACGTGCCGATATCAATGCTTTACTCGACACCATCAAGGACAAACAGGACTAGACATGCGCCTGCTGCTGGTTGAGGACGATAGCGCGTTGGGTGAAGGCATCTGCGATGGTTTGCGCCAGGAGGGCTACACCCTTGACTGGTTGCAGGACGGCGTCAGTGGCTTGCACGCCCTGCAGCATGAAGCATTCGACGTGCTGATACTGGACCTGGGCCTCCCACGCCTGGACGGTATCGAATTGCTGCGCCGGCTTCGAGCAGGAGGCAACAGCCTGCCGGTGCTGATTCTCACCGCACGCGATGCCCTGGAGGACCGCATCGCGGGGCTTGATGCCGGGGCGGATGACTATCTGGTCAAACCCTTCGACCTCAACGAACTCAAGGCACGCCTGCGTGCCCTGCTGCGCCGCAGCGCTGGCCGGGCCACGGTGCTGATCGAGCACGGTGGTGTCAGCTTGGACCCGGCAACCCAGCAGGTGCATTTCAAGGGTGCCGAAGTGGTGCTGACGCCCAAGGAGTACCGACTGCTGCATGAGCTACTCGCCCAGCCCGGCAAGGTCTTCACCCGCGAACGCCTGACGCAGTTGCTCTATGGCTGGGACGAGGAGCCGGAAAGCAACACCCTGGAAGTGAACATCTACCAACTGCGCAAGAAACTGTTCAATGGCCTGATACGCACTGTGCGCGGCATCGGCTACCTGGTCGAGGCCAAGGTATGAGGTCGCTACGCCAGCGCACGCTGTGGCGCGTCATGCTCTTGCTGCTGATCGGCACCGGCTTGCTGGCGTTGTACAACTACCATGACAGCCGCCATGAAATTAACGAAGTGTACGACGCGCACCTTGCCCAGAATGCACGCCTGCTGCAGGGAGTAATGAGCATGCCGGTTCAAGGCGGCGCGCGTGACGAGCTGTACCGTGCCTTCAACACCGCGCTGGCCCAGGCGGGCCGCCACCGGGTGGGGCATCCTTACGAGAGCAAGCTGGCCTTCCAGGTCTGGGACGAAAACGCCGCACTGATGGTGCAAACGCCCAGCGCACCTCGTCTGGATCCGCGGCCCAGGCGGCCTGGGTTTTACGATTTCACCAGCAACGACGAGCAATGGCGCGGTTTCGTGCTACCGGTGCCCGACAAAGGCTGGGTAATCTGGGTGGGTGAGCGCGATGACGTGCGCTATGACTTGATCGACCGAATCGTTCGTCACACCCTGATGCCATTTCTGGTGGGCGGCCTGGCGCTTGCCGTGCTGGTATGGGCCGCCATCGGCTGGGGGCTCAAGCCGTTGAAGAACATGGCCGACGTCATTCGCGCGCGGCATGCCGAATCACTCGAACCGCTGCAACTGGTGCCGCTGCCCTCGGAGCTCGAACCCATGCAGGCTGCCCTCAATCGCTTGCTGGCCCAGATCAAGGACCTGCTGCGCCGTGAACATCGCTTCATTGCCGACGCTGCTCACGAAATGCGAACACCCTTGGCGGTGCTGCGCCTGCATGCGCAGAACGCACTGGCTGCCAGCAACGAAGCCGAACGCACCAAGGCCTTGACGTTCCTGATGGGCGGCGTTGATCGATTGACGCGGGTGGTCAACCAACTGCTGACACTGGCCCGGGTGGAGCCTCGAATCGGCCAGCGCCCCCATGAGCACGTCGACCTTGCCGAGGTGGTCACTGACATCCTGGCCGAGCTTACCCCCTGGATACTGGACAAAGGCCTGGAACCCTCCCTGGAAATAGAGGGCGGCGAGCACCGTGTAGCCGTCGATGCCAGCGCGTTGGGCATTGCGCTGCAGAACCTGATGTCCAATGCAGTCGAGCACTCGCCCCTTGGGGGGCGCATCACCGTCTCGCTGCGGGGCAACGATGAGCGTGTCGAATTGGTGGTGCAGGACGAAGGGCCAGGTATCGACGAGGCGAGCCTCTCGCGGGTGTTCGAACGTTTCTACAGCCGCAACAGCCCCAACGGCGCTGGCCTTGGGCTGTCGATCGTGGCAGCCATCATGGGGCACCTGGGTGGCCGGGTGGTCCTGAAAAACCGGGCGGCAGGTGGGCTTGAGGCTGCGCTGCTCCTACCGAGGAAATAAGCCGCGGTACCGAGCCTACGTCCCAAGGCCGACGGTACATGCCTGCGCCGCCTCCCCCAACATCTCCCCCGCCAACACCCGAAACCGTCGAGTCAGCACGTTCTCAGGCCGGTCGGATGAGAGGAGCAGATAGGTGTAGAACCGCAACTGCGGCGTAAACGGCCGTATGTCGATGCCGGTGTGCAAGTATTCTGCCGCCACTAGCGGACTGACCACGCTCACCCCCAGCCCTAGCCCGACCAGTGAGCACACGGTGGCGGCATGGGTGGCGTCCAGGTTGAGCACCCGCGGGTCATCCTCGGCGAACAGCCGGTCGAGCCGCGTGCGGGAGCCGTCGGTATGCGAAAGCGAAATGAATTCTTCGCCCTTGAGGTCAGCAGGCGTCACGGCTTGCAAGGCACCGAGCCGGTGGCCCTTGGGGAAGATGCACACGCCAGGGACATCGCAGATGATCTGGGACTGCACGCCCGCCATGTCCTCGGCCACATAGGACACCAGGCACACATCGCAGAACCGGGTCGCGGCCCAGTGCGCCACGTTCGGCGAGTCGTTGGTGTGGATGGAAATATGAACGTGCGGGTTCTGCTGTCGAAAGCGCTGGATGATCTTGGGCAGCAGACCATGGGTCAGGGACGGCACCGCACCGATCCGCAACTGCCCGGTACCGCCGCGCTTGAGGTGCTCTGCGGACGTTTCCAGGCTGTGCAGCCCGATGAAGGCGCGCTCTACGTCGGCGAAAAACTGCGCGCCCTCATCGGTTGGCAGCAAACGCCCCCCTACCCGTTCGAACAACTTGAACCCATTGGCCCGTTCCAGTTGCGCAATCAGCCGGCTGACATTGGGCTGGGAGGTATGCAGCGCCTGCGCCGCTGCTGTCATGGAGCCGCTGAGCATGACCGCGCGGAAGGTTTCGATCTGCTTGAAATTGATGGCCATATCATTTCTGCATGACGGGTTGATGTATTGTCATTTGATTGCATGACGCGCAGATTTTATAACTACAACCACATCGACGTCTGCTCCGATGCAGCGCGATACCCCCGAGCGCATACCGGCAACAACACACATAACACCGGTGCTCCAGCGTCACTTCAGCTCTGCCCTTGTACTCACGCATCGCCCCCGCACAGTGGCGCGGTGCAGCCCGGTAATCAGGAGGCATCATGTCGTTCTCGTATAAGAAACTAAGCGCTGCACTGGCCCTGACGTGCGTGTCGTTGGCGGCGGTACCCACCGTTCAGGCCGCCGACCTGCCCGCCGTCCCCGCAGCCATCAGGGAGGCGGACCACCTGCGCGCTGGCGTGCGCTGCGACCAGCCACCGTATGGCTACCAGGACAACAAGGGTGAATTCGCCGGCGTCGAGGTCGAGATGGCCAAGCAGATTTCGCTATGGGCCCTGGGCTCGAAGGACAAGGTCAGCTTCACCTGCGTGACCGCCGAAAACCGTGTGCCGCAGCTGCTGGGGCGCAAGGTGGACTTGCTGATCGCCACCCTGGGCGTCACCCCGGAACGCCAACGGGTGATCGACTTCACTACGCCCTACCGGTGGGGCGCCAGTGACGTGGTGGTGAAGAAGGACAGCCCGGCCCGCGCGATCGCCGACCTCAAGGGCAAGACTCTCGCCACGCTCAAAGGGTCGGTGCAGGCCAAATGGTTCGAAGACCACATGCCCGACGTCAAGACCCTGCGCATGAACAGCGCCGCCGATGCCTTGCAAGCCTTTCGCCAGGGCCGCGCCGACGCCTACACCCACGATGCCGCCACCCTCGTGGTGGTCGCCGACAACGACCAGGATGCCCGCCTGATAGGTCAACCGTTCCAGATCTCTGACGCGGCCATCGGCGTGCGCAAGAACGAAGCGCAGTGGCGCGACTTCCTGAGCGCGGCGGTATTGCGCATGCGCGAGGAACACCTGTTCCGAGGCTGGGTGCAGCAGTTCGTACCCGAAAACATCCAAAGCTACTACATCAGCGTCTTCGAGCAGGCCAAGCCTGCCGAAGCGCTTTGATCGGCCGCCATCATGGAGTTCGACGTCCATTATCTGGTCGAGCAATGGCCTGCCCTGCTCGACGGTGTGCTGATGACACTGCGCATCACAGCCCTGGCCATCCTCTGCTCGCTGTTGATCGGGGTGCTGGGCGGGGCGGTGCGCGTCATGAAGATCCCGGTGCTGTCCCAGGCAGTGGCGCTGTACGTGGAGCTGATCCGCAATACGCCGATCCTGGTGCAGTTGTTCTTCATCTTCTACGGCCTGCCGGCCATTGGGCTTGGGTTATCGCTGTTCTGGTCGGGTGTGGTGTGCCTGTCGCTGTGGGCCGGTGCGTACCAGATCGAGAACATCCGCGGCGGGCTAGCCACGGTGGAGCGTGGCATGCGCGAGGCGAGCCTGGCACTGAGCCTCAAGCCCGTGCAGTACTTTGCCCTGATCGCCATGCCCATCGCCTTTCGCACCAGCCTGCCGGCGATGCTCAACACCGCGATCTCACTGCTGAAGAACTCTTCCTACCTACAGGCCATCGGCCTTGCGGAATTGACCTTCGTCGCAGTGGACCGCATCGCCACGGACTTTCGCGCCATCGAGATGTTCACGGCCATCTGCGTCATGTACCTGGTGCTGGTGGGGGTACTCGCGTTGATGACTGCGCGGCTGTCCGCCCACCTGCAACGCCCTTTCCGGCAGTGAGGCGACCATGAATTTCCTACTCGAAAACTGGAGCTTCGTGTGCAAAGGGTTGTTGATGACCCTGTACCTAGCATTGGTGGTGTTGCTGTTCACCACGCTGATCTCGGCCGTGCTCGGCGTGCTGGCCACGGTCAAGAACCGCCTGTTGGGGTGGACGATCCATGGCTACGTGGAGCTGTTTCGCTCCATTCCGCTGATCGTCAACGTGTTCTTCATCTTCTTCGGTGCGCCGATGTTCGGTGTGGACCTGAGCCCTTTCGCCGCCGTTACCGTGGGCCTGACCTTGTGGGGAAGCGCCAACGGCATCGAGATCGTGCGTGGCGGGCTGGAGTCGGTGTCCAGGCATCAGTGGAAAAGTGCCTGGGCCCTGGGCCTGCGCCCCTGGCAGATCTACCTGTATGTGGTTGTGCCGCAGTCGATGAAAGCCATCCTGCCGGCCTACACCGGGTTGCTGACGATCCTGGTGCAAGCCACGTCCCTGGGCGCCCTTGTGGGTGTGGGGGAGTTTCTCAAGGTCGGTCAGATCATCATCGAGCGGGAAACCGTCATGACCGGCGTGAGCCCCGCCTTCGCAGTCTACGGCGTGGTGCTGTTGGTGTACTTCGTCATCTGTTCGGCGCTGACCTGGCTCAGCCGTTATCTCGAACGTCGTCTGGGTCGTCCGGCGGCACGTACTTCCACTGAAGAGGTTCCAGCATGCAAGCATCCAAAGTCAGTCGGCGCCTGAAGGAAAGCACCGCGCCGCAAGTGAACGAGTACATCTACCGCCCGCGCCTGGAAGGCTTTGCCAGCGGCTTCGCGAACCTGGGTAACGTCAACAAGGCGCACATTCTGATGCTGGCCGAACAAGGCCTGATCCGCGGCGACCATGCCAGCGTGCTGGCCAAGGGTGTGCTGGACATGGAGCAGGCAGGCGCGGATGCGGTCGAGCTGGACCCTTCGCGTGAGGACGCCTACTTCAACTACGAGGCGCACCTGATCGAGCAGATTGGCGCTGACATTGGCGGGCGCCTGCACACCGGTCGCAGCCGCAACGACATCCTGGCCACCCTCGACCGCCTGCGCTGCCGCGACCTGCTGATGGACCTGATCGACGAGTTGGCAACGGTACGCGCCACGGCCCTTGACTGCGCCGAGCGGTACGCCGAAGTGGTGATGCCTGGCTACACGCACCTTCAGCCGGCGCAGCCGATCACCTACGGCTATTACCTGAGTGCGGTGGAACAGGCCCTGGAGCGCGACAGCAAACGCCTGACCCAGACCCTGGAATCGATGAACCAGTGCCCGCTTGGAGCAGCCGCCTTCGCCGGCACGCCGTTCGACATCGACCGCGCCCGCACCGCCGAGCTGCTGGGCTTCGACGGCTACCTGGACAATGCCCTGGATGCCATAGGCTCGCGGGATTTTCTGCTCGAAAGCCTGTCGCACCTGAGCAACCTGGCGGTGTTCTGGAGCCGCGTGGCGCAGGACTACTTCGTGTGGAGTACCCATGAGTTCAACCTCATCGACTTCCCCGACAGCGTCGCTGCCACTTCCAGCATCATGCCGCAAAAGAAGAACCCCACCGTGCTGGAGTACCTCAAGGGCCGCAGTGGCCATATCGTCGGCCTGCTGATGGGTGCGAGCGTGACCATCAAGGGCACCAATTTTTCCCATACCGGCGACGGCAATCGCGAAGGGACACGGGGCTTCTGGGAAGCTGCCGAAGAAAGCCTGCGCTGCCTGAAACTGCTGGACCTGGTGCTGCGCACCGCCACCCCCAACAGTGACCTGGCGGCACGCCGCGCCGGTGAGGATTTTTCCACCGCCACCGGCTTGGCCGACCTGATGGTGCGCGAGGTCGACCTGTCGTTCCGCGAAGCCCACCATGTGGTCGGGGGCGTGGTGCGCATGGCCATGGACCAGGGCCTGCCGGCCAATCAGATCACCACCCGGATGATCGACACCTGCGCCCTGGAGCAGTTGGGCCATGCCCTGCACCTACCCGAGCAGAAGGTGCGTGATTGCCTGGACCCGGCCAGCAACGTGCAGGGCCGCAGCTCTGCCGGCGGCCCGTCGCTTGGGTCCTTGATGCCCAGCCTGGCGCGCGCCAGCAAGCGCCTGGACGCAGAGCGTGCGGCCAACCAGCAGCGCCGCGAGCGCATGAGCGCCGCCGACCTCAACCTGCAAGCCCTGACCCGGGCACAGGCGGGCCTATGAGCACAATCCTGACGGTTCGCGACCTGCATAAAAGTTTCGGCCCCCATGAAGTGGTCAAGGGCGTCGACATGGACGTGCGCCAAGGCGAGGTGGTGGTCATCATCGGCCCCAGCGGCTCGGGCAAGTCCACCTTCATCCGCTGCCTGAACAGCCTGGAACCGCCCTCCAAGGGTACCGTGGTGGTTGGCGATGGCGATCAGACGCGTGCGGCAGACCGCAAGGCCTTGGCCCGGCTACGCGAGGACGTGGGCATGGTGTTCCAGGACTACACGCTGTTCCCGCACATGACGGTGCTGGCCAACATGATGCTCGCCCCGGTCAAGCTCAGGCGCGCAACCAAGGCGCAAGCCCAGGCCCACGCCCTGGCCTTGCTCGAGCGCGTCGGCCTGCGGCACAAGGCCGGGCATTACCCGGCCGAGCTGTCCGGCGGCCAGCAGCAGCGGGTGGCGATCGTTCGCGCCTTGGCGATGAAACCCAAGCTGATGCTGTTCGACGAGCCCACCTCTGCGCTGGACCCGGAAACCGTCGGCGACGTGCTCAATGTCATGAAGGGCCTGGCGGCCGAGGGCATGACCATGATCGTCGTCACCCACGAAATGGGCTTCGCCCGCGAAGTGGCCGACCGCGTGGTGTTCTTCGACGCCGGCAAGGTCATCGAGACCGGGCCGCCATCTCAGCTCTTCAGCGCGCCGAAAGAGGCTCGCACCCGGCAGTTTCTGCATAGCGTTCTGCACTGAACGAACAGCGTGTTCAACCCTATCTTCCCGCAGCCAGCGCCCGCTTGCACCGGCCAAGCGTGTCTGCGCGCCAGCCAGGAGTATTTCAGATGAACGAAGCGACCCCATCCCTGGATACACCGGCCATCCAACCCATGATCCAGATGGAGAACGTCAACAAGTGGTACGGCGACTTTCAGGTGCTCAAGAACATCAACCTCAGCGTGCAGCCAGGTGAGCGCATCGTGCTGTGCGGCCCGTCCGGCTCAGGCAAGTCGACCACCATTCGCTGCCTGAACCGCCTCGAAGAACACCAGCAGGGCCGCATCGTGGTCGAGGGCGTCGAGCTGACCCACGACGCGAGGCAAGTCGAGACCATCCGCCGCGAAATCGGCATGGTGTTCCAGCACTTCAACCTGTTTCCCCACCTGACCATCCTGCAGAACTGCACCCTGGCGCCCATGTGGGCGCGCAAGATGCCGCGCCACGAAGCGCAAGCCTTGGCGATGCATTACCTGGAGCGGGTGCGTATTCCCGAACAGGCGCACAAGTACCCCGGCCAATTGTCCGGCGGCCAGCAGCAGCGCGTGGCGATTGCCCGGGCGCTGTGCATGAAACCCAAGATCATGCTGTTTGACGAACCCACCTCGGCACTGGACCCGGAAATGGTCAAGGAGGTGCTCGACACCATGGTCAGCCTGGCCGAGGACGGCATGACCATGGTGTGCGTGACCCATGAAATGGGCTTCGCCAGGACCGTGGCGCACCGGGTGGTGTTCATGGACCAGGGCGAGGTGGTCGAGCAGGCCGCGCCGGCGGTGTTTTTCGAACGGCCTCAGAGTGAGCGAGGGCGGTTGTTCTTGAGTCAGGTGCTGCATTGAACAGGGGCGCCTCTTGGGCGCCAACCGTGCTGCATTCGAGAATTACAGCGACGACCTGCTTTCGTTCTCAGCGATTGGACCGAGCCGCGCTTTTCCCGCAGGCATGCTCCGCACGTATTGGATGTTGGAGCAGCTTAACCTGCTGCTTCAACGTTTTTGAATACTGCCTCTACTTCACTTTCCAGTTGATTGATCGCGCCGAGGTACTCGATCAATTCCGCCGCCCGGCTGCCGCGCAGCCCGGCCGTGGTCATTTCCCCATCGACCACGTAGCTGTACACGCCACTGACCGCGAACGCCTTCAAACTTCCAATGTGCCGGGCCTGATCCGCCAGCGTCCCCCTGAACACCTGCCCCTCGAAAAAACGGCGCCGGGCCACAGGGTTTCCGAAGGCGACTTCCATGATTACCAGTTCGGCACGCGCCGGCGTGGCCGTGTGCGCAACGTCTGGTGCCGGCGGATGATTCCCATCGTTCTGGAAGGGGGCACACAGGTGCACTTGCACTTTCAATACCGAGGCATCCTGCGCCAGGGTCGGCGCGAGTTTGTCGCGCACATACGCTTGCAGATCTTCAAGGCTTTGTCGCGGGCTCATGTGCACATGAATCCGGTCGGCATGATCGAGCCCATTGAGGCGCTCGTCCGCCAGCCGATTGACCACCATCGTTGACCCTTGCGGGAGATCGTACGCCAGCGTTTCGTCGAACATGTTCTGTTCGTCAGAAAACAGGATAGGGCTGGCTTGCTTGAAGCGCGCCTGCTGGTCGGCGGACTTGAAGCCGATCTCTACACCGCCATCGAGTTCGTAGTCTGCGATCTCTCCCACGCCCTCGGCCAATGGCCAGAGGTGTGCGTCCTGGGTGCGCGAGAAGTGGTGCTGGATGTACAAGCCCAGCCCTGGCAGCCGTGAGCACAACGGGCCGTGCACGTCGCGCCAGTAGTGGGCGAAGATCGCGTGAGGGACACGTTCGCGTCTTTTGACGGTGGTGTAGCTGTTGAGAGTGATCGTCATGGCTTGACCTTGTTGAGCTTGAGGTGTGTTTAGAGTCAGAGCTGCCTGTGGGGATGGCGTTCAGTCAAGCTCGTCGTGACTTGGCAAGAGGTAATTTGGCTTAACAGATCGAGAGGTTTCCCGGCCGAGAGGTGCAGTCAACAGGGACTTACGGAGTAGCAGACCTGATAGAATTCACGTTTTTGCGCTTGATCGTGGTCTGAGCACTAGACCTGGCTAACTAGGCCTCCTCTCTGAGGCGGTAACGGCAGTGACCTGTCAGCAGAAAGCGCTAAACATCCGTAACCGAGAGATTTTCGAATGCCCCCCGAAACGCCAGAAAACGCGGCCCGCCCAATGGATACGGTAGTGAGGCGGTTTTCTGTTGCCCCCATGATGGACTGGACCGACCGCCACTGCCGGTTCTTCCTGCGCCTGCTCTCCAAGCACACCCTGCTCTACACCGAAATGGTCACCACCGGTGCCCTGCTGCACAACGACGCCCAGCGTTTCCTGCGCCACGATGCCTCCGAGCACCCGCTGGCCCTGCAGCTGGGCGGCAGTGTGCCAGTGGACCTGGCGGCGTGTGCGCGCCTGGCTGAGGCAGATGGCTATGATGAGGTCAACCTCAATGTCGGCTGCCCCAGCGACCGGGTGCAGAACAATATGATCGGTGCTTGCCTGATGGCGCACCCGGCGCTGGTGGCCGATTGCGTGAAGGCCATGCGCGACGCCGTCTCGACACCGGTGACGGTCAAGCACCGCATCGGCATCAATGGCCGCGACAGCTATGCACAGTTGTGCGACTTCGTCGGGCAGGTGCGCGAGGCGGGTTGCCGCAGTTTCACCGTGCACGCACGCATCGCCATACTCGAAGGGTTGTCGCCCAAGGAAAACCGCGAAGTGCCGCCGCTGCGCTATGACGTCGCCGCGCAACTGAAAGCTGATTTCCCGGACCTTGAGATCGTGCTCAACGGCGGTATCAAGACCTTGGCCGACTGCCATTCCCACCTTCAGACCTTCGATGGCGTGATGCTGGGCCGCGAGGCCTATCACAATCCGTACCTGCTGGCCGAGGTGGATCAACAGCTGTTCGGCAGCGTTGCACCGGTGGTCACCCGCACCGAAGTGCTGGCGCAGTTACGACCTTACATCGTGGCGCATATGCAGGCAGGGGGTGCGATGCATCACGTGACCCGGCATATTCTCGGCCTGGCCCAGGGCTTCAAGGGCGCTCGTAGGTTCCGCCAACTGCTTTCGGCAGACATCCACAAGGCGGCCGAGCCGCTGGCCGTGTTCGACCAGGCCGTCGAGTTGCTGCAGGGGCGTTGAGGGCGCTGGCGTGTCACGCAAGTGCCTGCTAGTCGCGCGACACGATGCAAGGCCCGGCCTGAAGGGAACCTGGGAGACAGTGGGTACTCGAACATTCACCTCTCGTACAGCCGGGCCCTTGAGCGACCGTGGGGGCTGGGGTAATGTCGAGCCCATTGCACAGGACAGAGCACGCCCATGACTTCCAAGCTGGAACAACTCAAGCAGTTCACTACCGTGGTCGCCGACACCGGTGACCTGGACGCCATCACGCGCCTGAAGCCGGTAGATGCCACCACCAACCCGTCGCTGCTGCTCAAGGCTGCTGCCATCCCGGCCTATGCCGAGTTGCTCAAGCGCGTAAAGGGCGAGGCCAACGGTGATGTGGACCAGGCCTGCGACATGTTCGCGGTGGCGGTGGGTTCGGGCATTTTGAAAGCCATCCCCGGGCGTATCTCGACCGAAGTGGATGCGCGGCTGTCGTTCGACGAGCCTGCCCTGCTGGCCAAGGCGCGCTCGCTGATCGAGCTGTACGACAAGGCCGGTGTTGGCCGTGACCGTGTGCTGATCAAGCTGGCGTCTACCTGGGAAGGCATACGCGCCGCCGAAAAGCTGGAGAAGGAAGGCATCCAGACCAACCTGACCTTACTGTTCTCCTTCGCCCAGGCCCAGGCCTGCGCCGACGCCGGTGTGTTCCTGATTTCGCCGTTCGTGGGCCGGATCTACGATTGGTACAAGAAAAGCACGGGCAATGAATACACCGGTGCCGATGATCCAGGCGTACAGTCCGTCACGCGGATCTACAACTACTACAAGGCCAACGGCTACGACACCGTGGTCATGGGCGCCAGCTTCCGCAACACCAACCAGATCGAACAGCTCGCCGGTTGCGATCGCCTGACCATCAGCCCAGAGCTGCTGCAGCAGTTGAGCGAGGATCAAGGCGACCTGCAGCAGGTACTGAAGCCAGGCAATGCCGGGGAGCCCAAGCGTCAACTGAGTGAGAGCGAGTTCCGCTGGGACATGAACGAAGACGCCATGGCTACCGAGAAGCTGGCCGAGGGCATCCGCCAGTTTGCGCGCGATCAGGAGAAGCTTGAGAAGGTCATGGCTGAAAAAGGCTGATCCAGCCATGTTGGGGCGAGACAGCTTTGCCGGTGCCTCTCTGGGCCGCGATGCGGCGGGGTAGCCCGAAATTTATACCTTTGAGCTCATATCGCCGGGCCCGCTGCGCGGGCCATCGCGGCACGAGACCGCTCCTACAGGTAACGCGTAATGCTCAGGACAGCTTTGGCCGTTCGGAGCACTTGCACTGCATCTGGATGCTTGAGTTTTGCCTGGGAGCATTCCCGGCCGTGCTGGGCGGCGCAGCAGGCCCAGGACTTCAACGTCGCGGTCCTACCATCGGGCTACCGCCCTGTTTGCACTACTTCTGAACCGGCTCATAAAGGCTCACGGCACTCGCATCCACCTTTTTCGGCAACAGCCCTTCACGATAGAAGGCATTGGCGATGCGCTGCTGCTCGCCCAGGTTTTCTGGCCTGACCGGCTGTACGTCGTAACTGCGCCGGGCGTTGGCCTGTTGCACCGTGGCACTGTCCAGGTTGCCCCACAGTGGACCGAGAATGCGCGCGGCCTGGGCCGGGTGGGCTTTGGTCCAGGTGCCGGCCTCACGCAAGGCGAGGTAGACCTGCTGCAACACCTCAGGATGAGCCTTGGCATAGTCGCTGCCCGCCAGGTAGTAGCGCTGATAGCTGGCCAACTCGCTCCCATCGGCAAGTATGCGTGCATTCTGCTGACGTTGGGCGCTGGCCACATAAGGGTCCCACGTCACCCAGGCATCGACCTTGCGGTTCTCGAACGCGGCGCGGCCATCGGCCGGTATCAGGTAGGCGGGGCTGATGTCCTTGAACGTGAGCCCCGCCTGGGCCAGCGCCTGGATCAGCAGGTAATGGCTGCCTGCTGCCTTGGTCACGGCCACGCGCTTGCCCTTGAGGTCGGCCAAGGTCTTGAGGGTCGAATCCGCAGGTACCAAGATAGCCTGAGCGGTCGGCGACGGTGTCTCGCGGGCGAAGTACGTAAGCTTTGCACCTGCTGCCTGGGTGAACACAGGCACAGTGTCGGCAACATCCGCCGAAATATCGACATTGCCCAGGTTCAGCGCTTCCAAAAGCGGCAATCCGCTTGGAAATTCATGCCACGTGACGCGAATGCCCTCGGCCCGCAGGCGCTGCTCCAGGCTGCCACGAGCCTTGAGCAGCGTCAGCAGGGTCGAGGATTTCTGATAACCGATGCGCAACGTTTGGTCGGCGTTAGCCAGGCTTGGCAGCACCGTGCTGGCCAATAGCGCCAGGCAAAGTCTGCGCAGAGTGTTTACGCTCATCAGGATATCTCCGGGTCAAGGTTGCGCAGCCAGCTTGGTGCTTTCGGGAACGGTAAAGCCGCTGGCGAAAGTGGGTGCCACTTCAAGGCGTTCAGTCATCAGCCCGTGGGCATGGTAGAAATCGGCCGTCTCCTGCTGAGTGGCGATGGTTTGGGGGTCGATCACCTGCCAGCGCAAGTGGCGACGCTCAAATTGCAGACGGGCCGCGTCCTGGGGGAAGCCGATGATAGCGGCAAGGGTTTTCGAGTAACTGTCCAGGTGCTGGTTGGCCCAGACCTGCGCCTGGGCCAGGCGGTTGAGGTAGTCCTGCAATGCAGCCTGCCGTGCAGGTTCGCTCAACGCCTTGTCGGTAGCGGCGAGGAAGCTGTTCCCACTGGAAAGACCCCGCCCATTGACCAGCACCCTTCCCTGCCCACTGAGTTCAGCCAGCGCGGTGTAAGGCTCCCAGGTAGCCCAGGCGTCTACCGACCCATTGGCCAGAGCGATCTTGGCATCCACCGGCCCGAGAAACCGCAACTGCACATCCTTTTCGCTCAGCCCAACCTGGGCCAAGGCCTTGAGTGCCAGATGATGCCCGATGGAACCCCGCCCGGTTGCAATGCGCTTGCCCTTGAGTTCAGCCGCGGTGCGCACCGGCGAATCGGGCCTGACCAGCAACGCGGTGCCGTAGGGGTCAGACTTGTCAACCGCCACCGCCTTGACCGGCGCCCCTGAGGCGAGCACGAACAACAGCGGCGCATCACCAATGATGCCGGCATCGATCGCACCGGCATTGAGCGCTTCGGCGAGGGGCGCAGCTGCGGGAAATTCCGCCCACTGGATGTCGTAGGGGAGATCGCGCAGCGCGTCAGCCGCCTCCAGCTGGGCCCGCATGTTGCCCTTTTGATCACCGATGCGCAGGGTCAGGCGCTCCGAGGCGCTGGCCTGGCCCATCAACAGGATGGCTGCCGCCAGGGTCAATACTTTCATTCGAATGGACATGGAACGCCTCTTCGTCCTGTGGGGCGGCGTCGTGCAGCCCGAGCGGACGACTCTAGCGACTATTTTTTAATAACTTAAATTGATTTTAGGAATAACCTAATATGCATTTTTGAATTATTGAGTATCGGTCATGGCATTTCTGCTGATCGGGATTATGCTAATGCCTTATTTTTTTACCGTTCAGGCAAGAGCCGAATCATGAAAATCGATGACATGGACGCGTTCGTCGCCGTCATGCGTTGCCAGTCGACCAACCTGGCTGCCGAGGCGCTGCAAGTCACCCAACCGGCCATCACCCGGCGTGTGCAGAACTTCGAACAAGACCTTGGCGCGACCCTGCTCGACCGCAACACCAAGCCCCTCAAACCTACCCCCATGGGGCTGCGGGTCTATGAACAATGCAAAGCGATCCTGCGCGAGATCGACTCGTTGCGCGAACTGGTGGCCAACGACGGCGCCCCGTCCGGGACGTTGCGCCTGGGCGTTCCGCAGACCCTGGGGGACGTGGTGCTGCTCGACGCCTTGGCGCAGATCCGCCAGGCCTACCCACAACTGCGCACCCAGGTCACCAGCGGCTGGGGTAGCAGCCTGATCGGGCGTATGGACAACGGTGAACTGGACGCTGCCGCCGCGTTGTTTCCCCCTGGCAAGATCTTTCCTGACGGGATCGCCAGCCAATCCATCGCACGTATGCCGCTGAAGGTGGTGGCGGCCAAGGGTAGCGCGGGCAAACGCAGTTACAAACTCAAGGATTGTTACACCCGCGGCTGGGTACTGAACCCCGATGGCTGCGGCTTTCGCGCGGGGCTGCAACGCGCCCTGAGCGAGCAAGGGCTGAGCCTTTCGATCAACCTGGAGACATTCGGCACTGAGTTACAGCTGGGGTTGGTCGCAAATGGTCAGGGGCTGGGGCTGGTTCCGGAGCCCTTGCTGCAAGCCAGCCGGCACCGCGATTCGCTCGATGTACTCACCGTCAGTGATTTCAAGCCACAGGTAGACCTGTGGCTTTTTCATCCTCGCTACCTGGGTAATCTTCAGGAGCCGGTAGAGTTGTTCGGCAACGTGGCCGGGCAACGTTTGCAGGGCTGCTATCACCCTGGTTGATCTAAACCTGAATCATCAGGGTGATGAAACTCAGCTCACGATATACGTAAATCGCATAACTGAATTTGGATTAAATTCGATTGGCTGATAATTAGCATAGAACCAAAAAGACTTTTACAGCGTTCATCCATACGAATACGGTCTTAAGGAACACACCGTCATTCAGGGATGAAACCCATGAGTCACCCCTCAGGCAGCGCGCTCGCCGAGCTGACGCAGGCCCTTGCGGCCAATGCTGAGCGCTATGACCGCAGCGCTCGGTTCCCTCAGGACAATTTCGACCTGCTGCACCGCCACGGGCTGCTCGCCTACACAGTGCCGCGCCACCTTGGCGGTGGCGGTGCGGACCTGGCGAGCGCGCGCCGCGTGATCAGCGCAGTTTCCAAGGGCGACCCGGCCACCGGGCTTATCCTGGTGATGCAGTACTTGCAGCATGTCCGTGCGCATCGGGCAGCAGACTGGCCGGAACGCCTGCGTCACCGCATCGCCCGCGACGCCGTGGAACACGGTGCACTGATCAATGCGCTGCGCGTCGAGCCCGAACTTGGCACCCCGACCCGCGGCGGCTTGCCCGCCACCGTGGCGCGCCGCACGGCGCAGGGCTGGCGCCTGAGCGGGCGCAAGATCTACTCCACGGGCAGCCATGGTCTGACCTGGTTCCTGGTCTGGGGCCGCAGCGACGACGCTGTCCCTTTGGTAGGCGGCTTTCTGGTACACCGCGACACACCCGGCATCAGCATCGTCGAGGACTGGGACCACTTGGGCATGCGTGCCACCTGCAGCCATCAGGTGCATTTCGAGGACGTGCTGATCCCGCTTGATCATGCCGTCAGCGTCAGCCCGACCAACGCCCCGAAAGCCGAACTCGATGAAGACAGCCTGCTGTGGATGAGCGTACTGCTGCCAGCGGTCTACGACGCGGTGGCACAGGCGGCGCGCGATTGGTTGGTGGCATTTCTCACGCAGCGCACACCGTCGAACCTGGGTGCACCTCTGGCGAGTCTGCCGCGTTTTCAGCAGACGATCGGGCGCATCAATACCCTGCTCTTTGCCAACCAGAGCCTGCTCGATGGCGCTGTCGCCGGGCACACCGCAGCCCACCATGCCGGGCAACTGAAGCAGCTGGTCGGCGCCAATGCCATCGAGGCCGTGACGCTGGCGGTCGAAGCGGCGGGCAACCCTGGGCTTTCGCGGCACAATGCCTTGGAACGGCACTACCGCGACGTGCTCTGCAGCCGCATCCACACTCCTCAGGACGACGTCGTGTTCAGTCAGGCCGGCCGAGCCGCACTGGCGCAGGTGCAGGCATGAGCCATTCAACGATTGCCAGCCACCTCGACGCCCAGGCCAATCACTACCTGCGCAAGCAATTACCGGGTCATCGAGTCATCGATGTTCCTCCCGGTCAGCTGAGCCTTGAAGTGGCCGCCGACGTGTTCATCCTGCGCCCGATCAATGTGCGCGGTCAGCGCATCGACAGCCCGCCGGTACAGTGGCCCTGGGGGTTGAAGTGGGTGCAACTGGTGTCTTCGGGCATCGATCTTTACCCCGAATGGATCTTTGGCGGGCCCCCTGTCACCAGCGGCAAGGGCGCCAATGCCGAGCAAGTGGCCGAGTTCGCGTTGGCACTGATGTTCGCCGCGGCAAAGCAATTGCCAAGCCTTTGGATCAAGGACGCCGACTGGCGCCTCACTGCACTGGCGCCTTTGCGCGGGCGCACTTTAGGCATTCTGGGCTTCGGCAGTATTGGCCAGAGCCTTGCTCACAAGGCCGTGGCGCTCGGCATGCGGGTAACGGCCCTGAGCCGCCCAGGACAGCCCATTGCCCAGGTGCGCGGCGTGGAGCGCGCCAACGATCTACGACAGTTGTTCGCACAGAGCGACCACCTCGTGCTGGCCGCCCCACTCACCCGTGACACCCGTGGGCTGATCGATCGGCACGTACTGAACGAGGCCCGCCCAGGCTTGCACCTGATCAATGTCGCCCGTGGCGGGCTGATCGATCAGCAGGCGCTGCTGGAGGCGCTGGACAGCGGTGTAATCGCCCGCGCCAGCCTGGATGTGACCGATCCCGAGCCGCTGCCCGCTGACCACCCGCTTTATCACCACCCACGCGTGTTCCTGTCGCCCCACACCTCGGCCATTTCCGATGAAGGTTACCCGGCGTTTCTCGAAGCCTTCATCGCCAATTTCCACCGCTACCGCGAGCGAGCACCCCTGACCAATCTGGTCGACACCGCCCGTGGTTACTGATCACCGGAGAACACCTCAATGAGTTCACTGTCTGCCGTCAAGCCCACCGCCAACAACGTGCGCGACCGGGTCAGCACCGAAGAATGGGAGGTGCGTGTCAAGCTGGCCGCCGCCTACCGCCTGGCGGCCCTGTTCCGCTGGACTGACCATATCTACACGCACTTTTCCGCCCGTGTACCGGGGCCGGAGGAACATTTCCTGATCAATGCCTTTGGCTTGCTGTTCGACGAAATCAGCGCCTCGAACCTGGTCAAGGTGGACGTCGACGGCACCATCATCGACGACCCGCTGGGCCTGGGCATTAACCAAGCCGGCTATGTAATTCACAGCGCCATTCACCGCGCTCGGCCCGACCTCAAGGCTGTGCTGCACACCCACACCCGTGACGGCGCAGCGGTGTCAGCCCAGCGCGCCGGCCTGCTGCCCATTTCCCAGCATGCCCTGGCGTACTACAGCCGGGTGGTTTACCACGATTACGAGGGCGTGGCCCTGGACCTGGACGAGCAGCAGCGACTGGTGGCCAACCTTGGTGACAGCAACATCCTCATCCTGCGCAACCACGGGCTGCTGACCGGGGGCATCAGCGTGGAACATGCATTTCGCGAACTGCATGGGCTAGAGCGTGCCTGCAATATTCAGGTGGCCGCCCAGGCCGGGGGCAACGATCAATTGCTGCATGCATCGCAGGCGGCCATTGCCAAGGTGCATGAGCAATCCAAGCGCTTTTCCGATGGCAAGGGGGAAGGCATCCAGCGGCATTGGGACGCGTTGATCCGGCAACTGGATCGCGAGAGCCGCGACTACCAGAACTGATCGCTCCAGGCTGGATGTGCCTGCGCTAGGGGCAAGCTCGCCCGCTCAGGCGCCTCCATGTTCCGACGATCGACACGTTGTCAGTGGCGACCGGCTCGCCTTGCGCGTGGCCGGACACCGACGCACTCATCTCCTTGAAGGACCACGCAATGCCCCCACTGCACCACCTGTTTGCCTTCGGCGCCCTGACCCTGGCCCTCACTGCCTGCTCCCCTGGCAATGAAGCCAGTGCTGGCAAAACACTCAACATCGCCTTCTGGGGCGACAACACCACCCTGGTCAGCCTCGATCCCTTCCAGGTCTACTGGTTGGAGCACCGTGTGCTGCTGCGCAACGTGGCTGAGTCGCTCACGGATCAAGACCCCGACAGCGGGCAGATCATCCCTTGGCTGGCCAAAAGCTGGGAAGTCAGTGCCGACGCCCTGAGCTACACCTTCCACCTGCGTCAGGACGTCACGTTCAGCAATGGCGAGCGCTTTGACGCGCACGCCGTCAAAGCAGCCTTCGACAGCAACAAGGCATTCGCGGCTCAGTTGCCCGCCACCTTCGGCGCTACCTACCTGGCAGGCTACGACCATGCCGAGGTGGTCGATGACTTCACCGTGCGCCTGGTGCTATCGCGACCCAATGCAGGCTTTCTGCAGGCCACGTCCACCACCAACCTGGCTATCCTCGCCCCAGCTTCGTACCAGCTGACCGCCAAAGCGCGCTCATTGGGCAACATCATCGGGACGGGACCGTTCACCCTCGACCACTACACACCCGAAGTGGGCGCCCGCCTGGTCAAGCGCAGCGACTACGCATGGCCCTCGGCCAACGTACATAACCGGGGCGCTGCGCATGTGGACGCCATCAACATCAGCTACATCCCTGAAGAAAGTGTGCGAAATGGCCTGTTCCTTCAGGGCAAGGCCGATATCCTGTGGCCGCGCAACCCCTTCTCGGAGGTCGATCTCAAACTGTTCCAGGCCAAGGGCGCCACCATCCAGAGCCGGTCCTTGCCAGGCCCCGCGTTGAACCTCTACCCCAACACCCGTGACAACCGCTTGCTGGCTGACCGACAGGTTCGCCTTGCGCTGCAAAAAGCCATCGATCGCACCAGCTATGCGCATACCGTGTACAACGCGCAGTTCCCCGTCGTGAGCGGCGTGTACGACGTCACCACGCCGTACTTCAAGCCCCAGGCCAACAAGCTCGTCTATGATCCGGCTGGCGCCGAACAGTTGCTCGAAGCTGCCGGTTGGCCCAAGGGCAAAGACGGTTACCGGTACAAGAACGGCAAGCGCCTGACATTGCGCTACAACCTCACCCCGGCCGAAAGCGCCGGTGACGTGTTGGTGCAGGACCAACTGCGCAAGGTCGGCATTGACCTGAAACTCAATGTACTGACCCGCGCCGAATGGGTCGCGGGTAACGCAGCAGGCAGCTATGACCTGACTTCCACCTACATGACCCGTGCCGACCCGATCATTTTGCAGACGATTCTTGACCCACGTTCGGCCAACAGCGCCACGCTGGCCACCAATACCTACGAGCCGCAGACCCTGACCCGGGCACAGGCGCTGTTCGACAGTGGCATCACCGCGACTGACGATGCGCAACGGGCCCAAGCCTACGGGCAGCTGCAAGACCTGCTGATCGACGAAGCCTCCGCCTTCCCGCTGTACGAGCGCGTCTGGCAAGCCGCCACCGCACCTCGGGTCAAGGATTTCCGCTGGACCGCCGAGGGCTTTGCGCTGTTCAGCGACATCGAGGTCAGCCAGCCATGAAGCGCTATCTGATCACCCGCTTGGGTCAGGCGCTGCTGGTACTGTGGGGCGCGTACACCATCACGTATTTCATCCTCTACCTTTTGCCTGGCGACACCCTGACGATCATGCTCAGTGCCTCCGGCATGGAGGCCGATGGCCTGTCACCCGAAGCATTGGCCAAGGCCCGTGCTTTCTATGGGCTAGACAAAGGCCTGTTCGAGCAATACATCGACCTGCTGTGGCGTGCCCTGCACGGTGATCTGGGGCAGTCGCTGTCGCTGGGGCGACCTGTTACCGCGCTGCTGGCCGAACGCTTGCCGCAAACCTTGGCGCTGGCGGGCTCTGCCATCGTGCTGTCGGTGGTGGGTGGGGTCGGCCTTGCCTACCTGACCGCCTACCTGCAATGGCGACCGCTCAAGACGGCACTCGCCCGGGTGCCTTCGCTGGGCTTTTCCATCCCCGTGTTCTGGATGGGCCTGTTGCTGATCCAGGTCTTCGCCTTCGCGCTGGGCTGGTTCCCGGCCACTGGCAGCCAAGGTTTTGCCAGCCTGGTGCTGCCGGCAATCACCCTGGCGATACCCAGCGCCGCTGTGTATGCCCAAGTGTTGCAGCGGGGCTTTCAAGGGGTGTGGCAGGAACCCTACATCACCACCGCCTTCGCCAAAGGGCTCAGCCGCGCCCAGGTCCAGGCCCGCCACGGCCTGCGCAACGCCACGCTGCCGCTGCTGACCCTGATCGGCCTGCAGGTCGGCAACACGGTGTCCGGTGCCGTGCTGGTCGAGACCATCTTCTCGCGCAATGGCGTAGGCCGGTTGGCCCAGGAAGCCGTGCTGCGTCAGGACATACCGGTAGTGCTGGCGATTGTCGCGGTATCGGCGGCCGCTTTCGTGCTCGTCAACCTGATCGTCGATCTGCTCTACCCCTACCTCGACCCTCGCATCACCCCTACGGCCAAGGTGAACTGAGATGACCATGGATATTCCCCTGATCGCACCCGACGCCGCCTCAACCAGCGATGAGCCGTGCACACGCCGCATCTGGGAACGACGCACGCGGTATCAGCGCGTCCATCGCGCCTTGACGCCGCTGTTGCGCCGCCCTGGCTTCAGCCTGGCGCTGCTGATCGTCTTGTTCGCTTTATTTGCCGCACTGGCACCTCAGCTGCTCACCAGTTTCGACCCCTACGCCACGGCACCCGCCGACAAGCTCACGCCTCCAAACCTGGTGCATTGGTTCGGTACCGACGAGTTGGGCCGCGACCTGTACACGCGGGTGGTGTATGGCGCGCGCCTGTCGGTGATGGCGGCATTGCTGGCAGTGGCCATCGCCCTGGTGGGCGGCCTTGGCCTTGGCGTACTGGCGGGATTTGCCGGAGGGCACCTGGATGCAGCCCTGATGCGCCTGATCGACGTCTTGCTTGCCCTACCCGGCTTGCTGTTGGCGCTGGCGATCGTCACGGCCATCGGCTTTGGCACGGTGCCCGTGGCCGTTGCGGTGGGTGTCGGGATCATTCCAGGCTTCGCCCGCACGACCCGCGCCGAGGTGCTGCGCATCAAATCGCTGGCGTACGTCGAAGCGGCGCGCCTAGCCGGCGCCAGTTGGACGCGCACCCTGATGCGCCACGTACTGCCCAATGCGTGGGGCCCGGTGGCGGTACTGGCCACCCTGGACTTTGGCGCCGCGATCCTGGCCACCGCTGGGCTCAGCTTTCTGGGCTTCGGCGCAGCGCCGCCCGCTGCTGAGTGGGGCACGCTGATCGCCAACGGGCGCCATTTTCTCGTTACAGCGCCGTGGGTATCCCTGCTGCCGGGGCTGTTCGTGGTGGCCGTGGTGTTCAGCCTCAATCACCTGGCGCGTAGCGCCGAGGAGCATGCCCGATGAGCCAGCAACCCTTGGTCAAGGTGCGCAACCTGACCATCAGCTACGCCGTTGCAGGGCAGCGCACCCAGGCCGTGAGCCAGCTTTCGTTCAGCCTGGCCAAAGGCGAAACACTGGCTATTGTCGGGGAGTCTGGCTCCGGCAAGTCGACCCTCGCCAACGCCCTGCTCGGCCTACTGCCGATCAGCGCCCAGATCGATCAAGGTCAGTTGTGGGTGGACGGGGTCGATGTGGCCCAGGCTGACGAGCGCACCAGGCGCCGCTTGCGTGGGCGCACCATTGCCTTGGTGCCGCAGGATCCAATGGTCAGCCTCAACCCTACCCTGCGCATCGGCCAGCAGATCGGTGAAGCACTGGTGTTGGCCCGAGGCCGTCGTTATCCCGGCCTGGCCACAGACATTCAGGCTCTGCTGGCCCAGGTAGGTCTGGACCAGCCCGCGCTGCGCGCTCGCCAGTACCCCCACGAGTTGTCCGGTGGCATGCGCCAGCGGGTACTGATTGCCATCGCGCTGGCCGGCGAGCCCAAGTTGATCGTGGCTGACGAACCCACCAGCGCCCTGGATGTCACGGTGCAGCGGCGGATCCTCGACCACCTGCAACACCTGACGGCCGAGCGCGGCATCTCGCTGCTGATCATCACCCATGACCTGGGCATGGCGTGCGACCGTGCTGACCGCCTGCTGGTAATGAAGCACGGCAAGCTCATCGAGCACGCCTCGCCCAGGCAGATTCTCTGGGGTGCGCAGCAGCCCTACACCCGTGAACTGCTGGCGGCAGCGCCCGCCTTCGTGTCGCGACGCAGCGCCGTCTTGCCAACCGATAAGCCTCCCCTGCTTCGGCTGCACAACATCTGCAAACGCTTTGTCTTGCCTGGGCAGCCCAGCCCGTTCACCGCCCTGCATGACCTGAACCTTACCGTGCACGCGGGCCAGACCTTGGCCATCGTAGGCGAGTCTGGCTCGGGTAAAAGCACAGCGCTGCGTATTGCTTTGGGGCTGGAAACGCCGAGCCAAGGCCATGTGGAATTGGCAGGGCAACCTGTCAGCGCATGGAGTTGGCAGCAGCTGCGTCCCTTACGCAGGCGCATCCAGCTGGTGCAACAGAACCCGTTTGCCGCGCTGGATCCACGCTTCACCGTGTACGACAGCATCGTCGAGCCGCTGGTGTCGTTCGGCCTGGGCAAAGGTGAGGTACTGGAGCGCAGGGCGCGGGAATTGATCGCCAAGGTGCACCTGCCTGTGCATTTCCTGGATCGCCTGCCGCATGAGCTGTCAGGTGGCCAGCGCCAGCGCGTGGCCATTGCCCGAGCCCTGGCACTGGAGCCGGATCTACTGCTGCTGGACGAACCGGTCAGTGCCTTGGATGTGTCGGTGCAGGCACAGATTCTTGCCCTGCTCTCAGAACTACAGCGCGACCTGGGCATGGCCTACGTGCTGGTCTCTCACGACCTGGCAGTGGTGGCAAGCATGGCCGACCACGTGCTGGTGCTGCAACACGGGCAGGTCGTCGAACAGGGCCCGGCCGCAGAGGTGTTCGGCCGACCCGCCAGCGCCTACACGCGGGCACTGATCCAGGCCATACCAGGGCACTCGCGCAACGTGCTGCCGGTAGCGATCTGACCACTGCGCCGCGCCCGTCCACTGCACTACCTAACGCCTGTCAAGCCACATGGCTTGGCGTCTTCCCCACCGGAGCAGGAGTATCACCCCAATGACCCTCGAATTCATCGGCCTGATCGGCCCTCAGGAAAGCAGTGAATCGCAAGCGCCCCGTGGCCCGCTTGTCGATCTGGCGTTTATCAAGGCATTCGCCCAGGCGCAGGAATACGCCGGTTTCGACAAAGCGCTGCTGGCGGTCAGCACCAGTGCGCCGGACTCGATGATCCTGGCCAGCTACGTCGCTGCGCTGACCGACCGCATTGGCCTTCTGGTGGCGCATAGGCCCGGTTTTCAGGCGCCCACCTTCGCCGCCCGGCAGTTCGCCACCCTCGACCAATTGAGCGGTGGCCGCGCCGCGATCAACGTGATCACGGGCGGCGACAGCGGTGACCTGCAGCGCGACGGCGACTATCTGGACAAGGATGCCCGCTACGCCCGCACCGACGAGTACCTGGAGGTGATGCACAACACCTGGACGCAGCGCACTGCCTTCGATCATCACGGCACCCATTACCAAGTTGAAGACAACCTCACACTGGTCAAGCCCGTCGGCAAATTACCCGTCTACTTCTCGGGCGCCTCGGAGGCAGCAGTGGAGGTCGCGGCCAAGCACGCCGATGTGTACATGATGTGGGGCGAGCCACTGGCGCAAGTGCGCGAGCGCATTAGACAGGTGCGCAAGGCTGCAGCCCGCTACGGGCGAGAACATCACATTCGTTTCAGCCTGTCGCTGCGCCCGATCCTCGGCGCCACAGAAGCAGAAGCCTGGGCGCGTGCCGAGCGCATTCTGGCCGACGCCCAGAACACTATCGGCATCCGTCAAGGCAACCGCCGCGAAAAGAACTTCGGCAAGAGCAATGCAGGGTCCGAGCGCCTGGTTCAGCTCGCCAAGGAACGCAAAGTGCATGACACCCGGCTGTGGACCGAGATCGCAGCCCTGGGCGGCGGGGCCGGCAATTCCACGTCATTGGTGGGCACCGCCGAGCAAGTGGCCGAGGCAGCGCTGGCCTACTACGAATTGGGCGTGAGCACGTTCCTGTTTCGGGGGTTCGAGCAGCTGCGCGATGCAGTGGAATACGGCCAGGACCTGATTCCGCGCATTCGTCAGCAGGTGGAGCGATTCGAGGCGCAGCGCCAGGCACGCTTGGGCTAGGGTGTACGCGGGTTCGAGCGCTGTCAAACAGTGCCCGACCCGCCTGGGCGTCATCCCATACCCGCGTGTGGGTGTCTGGGGTCTACCGGTTGAAACGCGGGATGGTCAGCCCAAGGCTCTCGCGCAACGTGCTGCCTTCATAAGCCGTGCGATAGATCCCGCGCTCTTGCAGCAACGGTACTACCTGCTGGGTAAAGCGGCGAAATTGCCCAGGGTGCCCAATGTAGATGTTGAAACCGTCCAGGGCCCTGGCTTCGAACCACTCGGCCATCTTGGCCGCTACGGTCGAGGGCGACCCCACGAACGCGCCCGGGCGCAGCTGACGCCCGAATTCCACCGCCTGGCGCAAGCTGAAGCCTTTCTCACGGGCTTGGTCGGCAATGCGCTTGGCGTTGGTGTAAAAACTGCTGCGCGCGTAGTCCAGACTCTGCTGCGGGAAGGGTGCGTCCAGGTCGTACTGACTGAAATCATGCCACCCAAAATTGCGCCCGAACTCTTTGAGGGCCAGTTCGAAGCTGTGGTCGACCTGATGGTAGTGACGTTCGATCTCTCGGGCAGCTTCGTCGGTATCGCCTACGTAGATCTCCGCCCCCGGCAGCACCAGCAATTGCTCCGGGTCCCGCCCCAAGCGCTGGGCACGGCCCTTGATGTCCCGGTAGAACGCCTGCCCCTGCTCGATGCTGGCGGCGTGGGTGAACACCACATCGGCAGTGGCGGCGCCCAGGTCGCGGCCCTGCTCGGAATCGCCCGCCTGGAATATCACCGGCTGCCCCTGGGGCGAGCGCTGAATGTTCAAAGGGCCCTCGACCGAGAAGTGTTCCCCTTTGTGATCCAGACGATGCAGCTTCGAGGGGTCCAGAAAACGGCCACTGGCCCGCTCGCGTGGGAAGGCATCCTCCTCATAGGAATGCCACAGGCCTTGCACCACCTCTACATGCTCCTGGGCGCGGGCGTAGCGGGTGTCGTAGTCATAGTGCTCATCCAGGCCGTAGTTGCCTGCCGTGCCGGCATCGCCGCTGGTGACCACGTTCCAGCCGGCTCGGCCTTTGCTGATCAGATCCAGGGAGGCGAGCCGGCGGGCGACGTTGAATGGCGCGTTGTAGGACGTGGTAAGCGTGCCGACCAGGCCGATGTGGCGAGTGCTGACCGCCAGCGCGGACAGAAGCGTCAGCGGCTCCAGGCGATTGAGGTAGTGCGAGGGTGAACCTTCGGTGATGAACTGGCTGTCGACAATGAACATCAGGTCGAACAGCGCGGCCTCTGCCTGACGAGCGATGTCGATGTACCAATCAATATTGACGCTGGCGTCTGCGGGCAGCTCGGGGTCAAGCCACAGGTTATGCCGCCCCGGACCACCGCATCCCATGGTCAGCGCGCCGAGTTTGATCTGTCGTTTGCTCATGGGGAACCTTCAGTCAATTGCGGTCGAAGCGTGGCCCGCCAAGGCCGCACCAAACGAGGTGTCGAACAGGTCTGCCGCCGGATAGGCCTTGATCAGGCCCAATCCTGCGAAGAACTCCACGGTCTTCTGCGCGTCGGCGATCACCTGCTGGTCCAGTGGCGCAAGGTCAGTGCGCGCGCGGGCGAACCATGCGCGGGCGATGTCTCGATCGGCGCGGGTGCGCTGAGCCCAGGCGTCGGCATAGGCTCCGGTATGGGCAGGGTCGCTCAGAGCCCACTCCCGGGCTTTTTTCAGGCGCTCGAGGAAGTCGGCTATCTGCGCACGCTTGTGCTCCACGGCCTGGCTGTTGGCGACCACGAAACTTTGCGCCGGTATCACACCCTCGGCGGTAGCCAGTACCCGAGCACCTTGGCGCTCCTGCTGGGTGACATAGGGCTCCCAGGTAGCGATCACATCCACAGCTGCGCCATCCAACGCATGGGAGGCGTCCAGTGCACTGAGGTAGCGCAGCTGGAGGGTATCGCGGGGCACGCCGGCCTTGTCCAAGGCACTGAACAGCAGTTGCTGGCTCCACGAACCTTTCCAGATTGCGGCGCGTTTGCCGCGTAGATCCTGGAGGCTACGTATCGGCGAGTCCTTGCGCACCAGGATGGCCACCCCCGCAAGGTTCTGCCGACTGACGGCGATCACCTTGATCGGCGCCCCCAGGGCGCCCAGAAACAGCGGCGGCGCATCGCCGAGCAAGCCGATGTCCAGACTGCCAACATTGAGCGCCTCGGCCACCGGCGAGCCTGCGGTGAACTGCTTCCACTCCAGTGAATAGGGCAGATTGTCCAGCACGCCGGCGGCTTCCATGACGGCGCGGGCATTGTAGCTCTGATCGCCCACGACCAGCGCCTGGGCAGCGGCGGCGAGGCTGAAGGTTGTGGCCAGCACGGTGGCTGTCAGGTGTTTGAGATAGCGCACGTTCGTCTCCGTAGACCCATTAGGGGATGTGAGGCGATCCGCGCGTGCGGTCTGGCCGGTGGTCAGGTTATAGCTTCAAAGCATTAACATTCAGTTTTTTATAATCTAATGCGCAAATATCAGCTTGTGAAATGCGCTTTAGGCATAACCTCATGCAAGATTCATCTTTTGCGCAAGCGCGAACCCCCTAATCTTTATATTCTCAATTTACATATTAGGTTATTACTATTTTGCATTTTTCGAATATATTACCGATTTGTTAGGGTCTTTCAAATCCTGGACCACCGAGCCTGACCCATGCCCCACCCCCTTCGCCCGGAGCGCCTGCGCCGCTTTATCGACCAATTCGCCACATTGCTCGACCAACAGCCTGACGAGATAACCCTGCTTGATCGGGGCAAGCATCTGCTGGCTGAATTGGTAGTCCATGACGACTGGCTGCCAGTCGATCTTGCCCAACCCGATCCAGAGCGTTATCAGCAATACCTGCTGCACTGTGACTCACGCCAACGCTTCTCGGTGGTCAGCTTCGTCTGGGGCCCCGGGCAGCGCACCCCCATCCATGACCATCGCGTCTGGGGCCTGATCGGCATGCTGCGTGGCGCTGAGCTCGCTCAAGGTTTCGCGCGCGGTGCAAACGGTGCGTTGCAGACCGAGGGCGCGCCGGTACGCCTAGAGCCTGGCCAGGTCGAAGCGGTATCGCCGGCCCTTGGGGACATCCATCAAGTCAGCAATGCCTTCGCCGACCAGGTGTCGATCAGCATTCACGTCTACGGCGCCAACATCGGGGCCGTCACGCGCGCCGTGTACACCGTGGACGGAAGCGAAAAACCCTTCATCTCCGGCTACTCCAATGCCCACCTGCCCAATATCTGGGACCTGTCCAAAGAGAACCCTGCCCGATGAGCACCGTCAGCACACGCCACTACCAAGACATCCGCCGTGCCCTCCTGGCGCAAGAAGAGCTAGCCCTGATCGACGTGCGCGAAGAAGCCCCCTTTGCCCAAGCCCACCCCCTGTTTGCGGCCAACATTCCCCTGTCAAAACTGGGGTTGGAAGTGCTGGCCAGAGTGCCGCGGGCAGACACCGCCATCACCGTATACGACAACGGCGAGGGCCTGGCAGCAGAAGCCTTGCAGCGGCTACGGTCACTGGGCTACAGCGACGTGGCGCTTCTTGAAGGGGGACTGGCCGGCTGGGAGGCTGCAGGTGGGGAGCTGTTCCGCGACGTGAATGTACCAAGCAAGGCCTTTGGTGAACTGGTGGAAAGTGTGCGGCACACGCCATCGCTGAGCGCCGAGCAGGTACAGGCGTTGCTGGAGCAAGAAGCCAACGTGGTGGTGCTGGACGCGCGCCGCTTCGATGAATACCAGACCATGAGCATCCCGGGCAGTGTCAGCGTACCTGGCGCCGAGCTGGTGCTGCGGGTGGCTGAGCTGGCACCGGACCCGAGCACCCAGGTGATCGTCAATTGTGCTGGCCGTACTCGCAGCATCATCGGCACTCAATCATTGGTCAATGCGGGCATCCCCAACCCCGTGGCAGCGCTGCGCAACGGTACCATCGGCTGGACGCTGGCGGGCCAGCAGTTGGCCCACGGCCAGCAGCGACGCTTCAGCGAAGTCGAGGCAGGCACCCAGGCCCAGGCTGGAGTCAAGGCTCGCGCAGTGGCCGACCGTGCCGGTGTCCTGAGGATCGACCGCGCCGGGCTTGCCCAATGGCAGGCTGATACCAGCCGCACCATTTACCTGTTCGATGTGCGCACGCCCGAGGAATATGGCGCAGGCCACCTGCCAGGTAGCCGCTCGGTGCCAGGTGGCCAGCTGGTACAGGAAACCGACCACGTCGCCAGTGTACGTGGCGCGAGAGTCGTGCTGGTCGATGACGACGGCGTGCGCGCGAACATGACGGCCTCGTGGCTGGCGCAGATGGGCTGGCAGGTGGCAGTACTCGACGGTTTGCACGCTGCTGACTTCACCGCCACCGGCCAGTGGCAGCCACCGTTGCCAGCGTTACCACCGGTCAGCACGGTTGAGGTGGAGCAACTGGCAGCCTGGTTGGAAGAAGGCGATACCGTATTGCTCGATTTCACCACCAGCGCCAACTACGTTAATCGCCACATCCCAGGTGCCTATTGGGCCATCCGTGCCCAACTGCCGAAAGTCTTGGAAAACGTGCCACAGGCAAGCCGGTTTGTGCTGACCTGCGGCAGCGGCCTGCTGGCACGCTTCGCTGCCCGTGACCTCGAAGCCCTCACGCGCACGCCCGTCTACCTGCTTGAAGGCGGCACTGCACAGTGGATCGCTGCCGGGAATCCGCTGGAGAGCGGTGAGTCACGGCTTGCCGTGCCGCGTAGCGATCGCTACCGACGACCTTACGAAGGCACGGACAATCCCCGGGAGGCCATGCAGGGATATCTGGATTGGGAATTTGGCTTGGTCGATCAGCTCGGCCGCGATGGCACCCACCGTTTCAGGGTGGTTTGATTTGCCGCAGGCATTGGCCTGCAGCCTGTGCCCTCGTAGGCTTGCACCGGGTACAGGTAGCGCAGCAGCTAAACGACACGTGTTCACCGGCTGCTGTTAGTCAAAAAGAGGCGCCACCTGCTCAATGTTGCCTGATGGCCCTGCCATCAGCGCACGCTTACAGCTACCGCGTAGTTGGCCACTTCTGGTGAAGCGGCCATTGGCCCGTCACAATGCAGCGAACAGGGTCAACTGCGCTCCAGCGCACTCACCAGGTCATGAAAGGCTTCGCGATTGGACTCATTCAAGCCCATCAGAATACGGTGCGCTTCCAACACCTTGGCGCGCACCACCTCCTCGTTCTGATCCTGGGATGGCAGGTCGGACAGGCATTCGGGGCATGGGATGGGGCGGTCGACAATGTTGAACACCTGATCGAACCCCATCGATTGCAACAGACGGGAAATATCCGGGTTGGTAGTCACGACGGTCGGCAGCAGACCCACTTTCTGTCGCGACAGGATCGACAACTTGGCGAGCAAGCCAAGGGTGGTGCTGTCGATGCTTTCGGTTTCGGTCAGGTCGATCACGATGGTCGAGAAATTCAGCGCGGTGAATATTCGCTCGATCGTTGCATCGAGCGCCGAACACAAGGTCAGGCGCACTTCACCGACGAACTTCAGTACGAAGGTACCGTCCTGCTCGGCGAACTGGATTCTACCGGTACTCATTGAAGGTTCCTGCTCAACACCAATAGGGCGATATCATCCGGCATCTCCCCTAGCGTAGCCAATCCAAAACGTTGACGCAGCCCATCCAGGCTACCCTCTGCCGCCCTGACGATTTCAGGCAACGCGGCTTCTTTATCTTTGAGCGTATCACCTGGCAAAAGGTCCAGGATGCCATCGGACATCAGGCTCAGGCTAAAACGCGGTGGCAGTTCGATCACCAGGTCCTGATAGCGGGCCTCCTCGAACAGCCCCACCGGCAAGCCGCGGCCTTCAAGGTAGCGGGTGTGCTCGGGCGTGTGCAGCACCGGCAGCGGCAAGTGCCCGCCTACGGCATAGGTCAGCAACCCGGTGTCCTCATCGATCACCCCGCCCACCATGGTCACGTGCTTGCCCAGCTTGCAGTTGATCAACCCACGGTTGATGTGGCTGAGTACTTCAGAAGGCTGGAACTCGCGCATGTTTTTGCCACGCTTGAATTCGAACAGAAGGCGGGTGGTCATGAACTTCAGCAGCACGGTGACAAAGGCCGAAGAAGCGCCGTGCCCGGACACGTCGGCCAAGTAAAAAACAATGCGCCGCTCATCCACACGGAAGTAGTCGGCGAAGTCACCTGACAGATACAGCGACGGGATGATCTGGTGCTCGAAGGCAAAATCACCCGCATGCCAAGGGCTCTGGGGCAACATGTTCATCTGCACTTGCCGACCGGCGGTCTGGTCTTCCTGCAACAGGTGCAGACTGGCCTCCAGTTCGCGGTTGGCAGCCTCGAGCTTCTCGCGGTAGCGCTGGTTTTCCAGCACAAGGTGGGCGCGATCCAGCGCACGGCGCACCGAGTGCTCCAGCACCGCCAGGTCTTCGAGTGGCTTGATCAGGTAGTCCGCAGCGCCCAGGCGCAATGCATCCACCGCATCGGCCATGACACCGGCACCCGACACCACGATCACGGGTAACTGCGGTGCACGCGCGCTGATCTGACGAATTAGTTCGAGCCCGCCCATTTGCGGCATGCGCAAATCGCAGATCACAAGATCAGGCTGGTGTTCTTCGAAGACCTGAAGCCCCTGCTGGCCATTGCCAGCCTGGAGAACGCTGAAGCCACTGTCTTCAAGATACGCGGCGAGGCTTGCACGGACCACGTCGTCGTCATCGATGATCAGCAGCGTTGCACTGGTTTTCTGCATGTGGGCGAACGGCGCCGATTGGGGTTTGTGCAGCGAGCCGGTAAGGCAGACCAACAGCTGCGGGAATTCTTAACAGGTCGCAGGCTCTTTGCAGTTGTAGGGCAAGAAAGCCTACCCGGCAACTGAGAGATATGCGGTGTAAGGCGCAGACGGTACTCCCATCCGCCAGGGGTTTCAAGCATCGAACGGTACGCTTGAGCGGCTTTACAGGGCAAATCACCGAGACTTATAAGAAACCTTCACGATGTAACCTCACAGGAAGGATGCAGCATGCTCGATACCGCCACCAGCCACAGCGAGAAACGCGATTTCATCCGCATGCGCATCGACACGCCGGTCACCCTGGTGCACGAGGGTAACGTCATCGCCGCCGTGTGTCTCGACCTGTCCAGTAGCGGGATGCAAGTAAAAGCCCCTCAGCCGTTCCAGGTCGGGGATCGGCTGGAGGTGCGCCTGGAGTCTGATCACCCGTCGCTCGAAGGCTTGCACGCCACGGCGGAAGTGGTGTGGATCGCGGCCCAGGCGGATGGGCAGCATACGTTCGGGCTGCGCATCCTGGCCATGCGGTAGGGTTAGAAATCGTCCTCGACTTCGCCGTCGCGCACCTTGAACTCACGGTTCTGCAGGTAGGCGTTGCGAATGAAGATGTATTTGTCCCCCTGAATCAGCTTCTCGGCCGGCAGCAGGCTCGCACGGGTATCCACCACGTCCAGGGCGAAGGCCGAGTTGCGGGTAGGGACATGGTCCACGTAGCGATAAGGCCGGGTGAAGGTGTCCGGGTACTTGGCTACACCATCGCGCACGGTGCTGGGGCCGAGCAACGGAATGACCACGTACGGGCCGCTGGGTACACCCCAGTAGCCCAGGGTCTGACCGAAGTCTTCATCGCTGCGTTGCAGGCCCATCTTGGTGCCGACATCGAAGAACCCCGCCAGGCCGAAGGTGGTGTTGACGATCAGGCGCGCCGTGTCCACCCCTGCCGCATGGGGCTTGAGCTGCAGGACGTTGTTGGCCAGATTGGTCACATCGCCCAGGTTGCGGAACATATTGTGAATGCCGTCTTCGAGAAACTGCGGCGTGACGGTGTCATAGCCCTTGGCGAGCGGCTTGAGCGCGTAGGTATCGAGGGTATCGTTGAAGCGGAAGATCGGGCGGTTAACCGCTTCCCAGGGGTCTTCTTCGGTCGCGGCCTGGGTAGCCGCCACCGGCGCCAGCAGCATGCTGGCGCATACACAGGCCTGGGTGACTCGTTCGATCACACTGGCACCGATCCTACGCATAGTGTTTCTCCATCAGGATTATCGGCCGCAAGCGCAACGGGCGCGCTGCTGTAGTGCGGCAGTATAGAGTTTTGCAGGCCGATAGACAGCTTTCGGCAGCCATGAAGTTTAATGTGACCAAGTGTTGCGTCAGTCGTGCTACGCGATGGCTGCAAGATTCAGCGGAAAAGCCATTGGTCGCCTGCCTTGTGGATGAAAATCATCGCTTGGCAGTTGATACGCGAGAAATACAGACACAGCCCAGCGGCTGCCAGTCATGCAAATCCAAGGCGAAGGGTTTACGCTCAATACAGGCCAGAACCTTTGCCGCCTCGCTGAGGTCCATGGCTTGCCAAACCCATGATGGAGAATTGCCAATGCCTGCCCGCGAATTGCAAGAGCGCCTCAACAGCCTGCGCGAGCAACTGGATCGCAACGTGCCACTTTCGGACGAAGAGCTGGCTGCGCTCCACGAAGAAGCGCGCCAGATCGAAGCGCAACTGAAGCTGGAAAACGCCACGCCTGACAACAACCTGGCCGACGGTGTGAACCTCGCCGTGGAGCGATTTGAAGCCGACCACCCTGACCTGACGGCCACCCTGCGCAGCATTGCCAACTCGCTGCACAGCATGGGTATCTGAAACATACCGCTCGGGCTGCTGCGCGCCCAGCGCAGCGCAGTGGCCTGTCTTGACCCGCACTCAGGCCAGAGGCGAACAGCACATGGCCTGCTGTCAGGATCGGCTGCAGTTCAACGCAGGCGCACCTCTGCGGCGGTCACTGCCTGGCCAGCCGCCCATTGTTCACGACGATTTCCCCCATGCTGCGGTAGGGGTTGATGTCCAGCCCACCTCGGCGCACATACCGGGCATAAACGGTCAAGTGCTCAGGCTGCAACAGATTTTTCAGGTCCAGATAGATGCGCTCCACGCATTGCTCATGGAAGTCCGCATGCTGGCGGAAGCTGATGAGGTAGGTCAGCAGGCTGGCATGATCAAGCGCGCTGCCTTTGTAGGCCACTACCACACTCCCCCAGTCAGGCTGTCCGGTGACCGGGCAGTTGGACTTGAGCAAATGGCTGTGCAGCGTCTCTTCGACCACCTGATGGGCATCGCATTGCAACAGCTCCGGTTGCGGCTGCGCATAGTTGGAAATAGCCACGTCCAGCCCATCGATGCAGGTGCCTGGCAAAGCGACCACGCCTTGGGCCTCAACCTCTTCCAGCGTTTTGACCTTGACCCCTACCGCCTTGCCGGCGGCCGCCGAGAGCTCCCTCTCAAGGCACGCCTGCAACGGCTCAATGCCCGCAAAAACGGTCTGGTTCAACGAGTTCAGGTAAAGCTTGAATGACTTCGATTCGATGATGTTGGGCGAATCAGCCGGGATGGCGAACTCGCCTATGGCTACCACGGGCTTGCCCGAGGGCAGCAGCCAGGACAGCTCGAAGCAATTCCAGTAATCCACACCTTGCCACGGTAGCGTCTGCGCGGTGACACCCAGCTCCGCCCACTTGGCGGTGCGTGGGATCGGGAACAACAGCTCCGGGGAATAGGTGGCGACGTATTCACTGGACTTGCCCAGCGGGGAGTGTTCGGCGGCAGGGTGCATTGGAACTGACCTGAAAGTGTGGAGTGGACGCTAGCGTTCGTACGGTGCGCGCCCCCATTCTGGGGCAATCGTGTCGTGTACAGGATGACGCGTAGGGCGCCCAGTCTACCCTTTTGCTTGCCGCCTTGCAGCGCCACTCATTCGATGATCAGCGGCCCCACCATGCCCGCTTGGTAATGGCCTGGCACATTACAGGCGAATTCGATGGGTGCAGAGGCCTTGAAGGTCCAGGTCAACTCGGCGCGCTGGCCAGGCATCACCAGCACCGTGTTACCGCCGCCATGCCCATGGCCTGCGCCATGATCATGTCCGCTCATGGCGCCATGCCCCATGCCCTGTTCGCCTACGGCCGCAGTGGACAGCTCGCCTTGCATGGCAATCATCTGCTTCTGGTGTTCGGCATGCATGGCCTTGTCACCCAGGTTGAACTCGTGGGGCAATTGCCCTTCGTTGATCAACACGAAGCGCACCGTCTCACCCGCCTTGACAGTGAGGCTGGCGGGCTCGAAGGCGATGTCCTTGAGCCTCACCTCGACCGTGCGGGTGGCTTTTTCGGCTGGCGCAGGCTCACCGAAAGCCAGTGTATGGGCGGTGCCTGCCTGAGCAAGACTACTGGCCAGCGTCAGTGCGCAGGCAAAGATAAAGCGAGACATCGGGGTTTCCATTCGTTGGATTGAACAGCGCGATGTTAAGCCCATGCGACTGCCATGAACCTGACCGCTGCATTACAAGCCTGTCAGTTTGGCCGAACGCCGCGCAGGTCACGTATGATCCTGGCACCTGTGCGCCGGCTGGACTCCACCGCGGCGCCGCATCGCCAGCCGGAGCTTGCCTCAATGAAACTGTTGATCGTCGAAGACCAAGTGCGTACTGGCCAGTACCTGCATCAGGGCCTGAGCGAGGCCGGCTTCACGGTAGAGCTGGCCACCGATGGCGAGACAGGCCAGTTCCTGGCCCTGACGGGCGATCACGATCTGCTGATCCTGGATGTGATGCTGCCAGGGCGCGACGGCTGGCAGATCCTCAAGGCCGTGCGACAAGCCGGTATCGATACGCCTGTGCTGTTTCTGACCGCCCGCGATGCCATCGAGGACCGGGTACATGGCTTGGAACTGGGCGCCGATGATTACCTGATCAAGCCATTCGCCTTTTCGGAGCTGCTGGCGCGTGTGCGCAGCCTGCTCAGGCGCGGGGCCACGCCCAGTGCCGATACCTCGCTGGCGGTGGCGGACCTGCGCCTTGACCTGATTCGCCGGCGTGTCGAGCGCGGCGGCCAGCGCATCGACCTGACCGCGAAAGAATTCGGTTTGCTCGAGCTGCTGTTGCGCCGTCAGGGTGAAGTGCTGTCCAAGGCGCTTATCGCGTCCCAGGTATGGGACATGAACTTTGCCAGCGACACCAACGTGATCGAAGTGGCCATTCGGCGACTGCGGGCCAAGGTGGACGATGCCTACGACGACAAGCTGATCCACACGGTGCGCGGCATGGGTTATGTGCTGGAAGTGCGTTCATCGTGAGGCGCCGCATTTCGCTGACCAGCCGCCTGGCGCTGCTGTTCGCCGCCTGCACAGCTGCGGTTTCGCTAGGGGCGGGCCTTGTGTTCAATCAGGCCAGCGAGCAGCATTTCATCGAACTCGACCAGCAGTTGCTGGCGTCGCGCCTGTCATTGTTGCGCCGTCACCTCACTGACGTCGGCACACAAGCCGATCTGCAAACCCGCCTGCCTGCCCTACACGAGGAGCTGAGTCATCAGGCCGACCTGTCCGTGCGGGTCACCTCAGGCAGTGGCGCCACTTGGTTCGAGAGCCGCGCCGGCCTCCCCCCTGCGCCCTCCTCCACGGGTTTGAACACGCTGCACGCGCAGGGCACTGACTACCGTAGCCTTGCTGTGGCGCTGATGCCCGGCAGCGCGGCCTCACCGCACCTTGTGCTGTACCTTGACATCACCCATCACCAGCATTTTCTGCAAGGCATGCAGCGTCTGGTCTGGCTGACAGTCGGGCTGTCGGCGCTGGTCACCGCCCTGCTGGGCGGCTGGGCAGCACGTAGTGGCCTGCGCCCCTTGAGGCAGATGGGGCGCATCACCGCACGCGTCTCTGCCCGCTCGCTCACCACTCGCCTACCTGTGGAGCAGATGCCTGCCGAACTGGCCCAATTGGCTGACAGCCTCAATGCCATGCTGCAGCGCCTGGACGATGCGTTTCAGCGCCTGTCGGCGTTTTCGGCCGATATCGCCCATGAACTGCGTACGCCGCTGTCCAATCTGCTGACCCACACCCAGGTCACCCTGACTCGCCCACGCAGCCTCGACGCCTACCGGGAGGCATTGCACGACAACCTCGAAGAGCTGCAAGCGATGGCGCAGATGATCAATGACATGCTCTTTCTGGCCAAGGCCGACCAGGGGCTATTGGCACCCGGTGACACTCCACTGGCGCTGCATGATGAAGTGGATTCGCTGTTGGAGTATTACGCCCTGGCTGCTGAAGAAGCGGCCGTGCAGCTGACACGCCAGGGGCAGGCGTGGCTGCCCGGCGACCGGACCATGCTGCGCCGGGCGCTCTGCAACTTGCTCGACAACGCCTTGCGCTTCACGCCTGCGGGCGGACAGGTGCGGATCACACTGGCGGCAGGGCCGAGCATTACCGTGGCCAACACCGGCAGCGCCATCGAGGCGACGGCACTGCCACGGCTGTTCGATCGTTTCTACCGGGTGGACCCTTCCAGGCATGACGGCGGCGGCGAACATGCCGGCCTGGGCCTGGCGATCACGCGGTCGATCGTGCAGGCCCATGGCGGGCGGATTCAGGTGGCGTGCGAGGCTGGCTGGACCCGCTTCACGCTGGACTTCACAGGCCGGTAAAGGCTCCGTCAAACCGCCAAGCCAATGGCCGGTTGTACCTGGGAAGCCCGGTAGGCTGGGTAGAGGGTAGCCAAGAAGCTCATCACCAGCCCCGCCGCGCAGATCATCACCACGTCCCCGCTTTGCAGCTCCGATGGCAGGCTGCTGATGAAGTACACGTCGGAGGTGAAGATATGCTGACCGCTGATCCGCTCCAGCCAGCCCACGATCTGGCTCACGTTGAGCGCGGCGATCACCCCCAGCACGCCGCCGATCAGCGTGCCGACCACGCCAATCAAGCTGCCCTGGACCATGAACGTACCCATGATCTGCGCAGGCGTTGCCCCGAGGGTACGCAGGATGGCGATATCCGGCCCTTTGTCGTTTACCACCATGACCAAGGTGGCGATGATGTTGAACGCGGCCACGGCAATGATCATCAGCAGCAACAGGCCGATCATGGTCTTTTCCATCTTCATGGCGCTGAACAGGCTACCTTGGGTATGGGACCAGTCATCTGCCCGATAGCCCTCACCCAGCTGCGCTGCGATGGCCTTGGACACCTGCGGGGCGGCGTACAGGTCATGCAGTTTCAGCCGCACACCCTGCACCTGGCCGGGCGCCCAACGCTGCATGCTCGCGGCATCGGCCATGTGAATGTAGGCCTGGGAACCATCGAGTTCGGCGCCCACCTTGAAGATGCCCACCACGGTCAAGCGCTGCATGCGTGGGGTGATCCCGCCAGGCTCGCTGCTGATCTCCGGCACGATCAAGGTCAGTTTGTCCCCGGTATTCAGCCGAAAGCGGCGGGCCGTCAGCTCGCCGATCACCACGCCGAACTCGCCCGGCTGCAAGTCCTGCAGGCGGCCCTGAACGATGTGCCGCCCTACGATCGACACCTTGTTTTCCTCGGCCGGGTCGATACCGCCAACCTGAATCGGCTGCATGGCGCCCTTGTAGGACAGCATGCCTTCCATTTCGGTGATCGGGGCCGCGGCAACCACGGCAGGGTTTTTCATGGCCGCATCGGCCACCTGCTGCCAGTTGTCCAGCGGCTGCTGGCCCAGGATGGCCGCGTGGGGTACCAGGCCCAGGATGCGCGAGCTCATTTCGCGCTGGAAGCCGTTCATCACCGACAGCACCACGATCATGGCCAGCACGCCCAGGGACAGGCCGATCATCGAGGTCATGGAGATGAACGAGATGAAATGGTTGCGACGCTTGGCCCGGGTATAGCGCGCGCCGATGAAGATGGGCAGGGGTCTGAACATGTGCGGATACACCCAATCAAAACAGGTCGCGGGATGAAAGGGTCACCCCGCTCGGTCGGTCAGATCGCCACCAGGTGGCCATTGTCGAGTTTCAGTACACGGTCCATCTGACGCGCAAGGCTCAGGTCGTGGGTCACCACCAGGAACGCCGTGCGCGAAGCGCTGGACAGTTCCTGCATCAACTCCTGGATGCCCTGTGCAGTATGGTGATCGAGGTTCCCGGTGGGTTCGTCCAGCATCACCAGGCCTGGGCGGTTGACCAGCGCACGTGCGATGGCCACTCGCTGACGCTCGCCGCCAGACAGCTCGGCCGGCTTGTGATTGAGGCGATGCCCCAGCCCAACGCGTTTGAGCAGCGCCTCGGCACGTTCACGCGCCTCTGGAATAGCCGTACGGCCGATCAGCAGTGGCATGCACACGTTCTCGAGGGCCGTGAATTCGGGCAGCAGGTGATGAAACTGGTACACGAAGCCCAACTCGCGGTTGCGCAGCAGGCCCCGGGCGCGCTCGCCCAATGCCGACAGCTCTTCGCCGGCCAGCCAGACACTGCCCTGGGTGGGGCGATCCAGGCCCCCCAGCAGGTTGAGCAAGGTGCTTTTGCCCGACCCCGAACTGCCGACAATGGCGATACGCTCGCCGGCGTGCAGTTCAAGGTTCAGGCCAGACAAGACCTGCACCGACTCGGGGCCCTCATCGTAGGACTTGCCCAGGTTGCGGCAACTCAGAACGGCTTTATCACTCATGCGCGACTCACTCATAACGTAACGCCTCTGCCGGCTGGGTGCGTGCCGCACGCCAGGCAGGGTACAGGGTGGCGAAGAAACTCAGGACCAATGCCGCACCACAGACCATGTACACATCCTGGGCCTGGATCTGCGAGGGCAGGTAATCGATGAAATACACGTCGGCGTTGAGGAATTTGTGGCCGATCAGGTGCTCGATACCGGCGATGACCGTGCTGACGTTGAGCGCCGCAATGATGCCCACCACGGCCCCGATCAACGTGCCCACCACACCGATCACAGTGCCCTGCACCATGAAGATGAGCATGATTTGCCCAGGGGTGGCGCCCAACGTGCGCAGGATGGCGATGTCCCCCCGCTTGTCGTTGACCACCATCACCAGTGTGGAAATGATGTTGAACGCGGCAACCGCGACGATCAGCAGCAACAGCAGGCCGATCATGGCTTTTTCCATGCGAATGGCCTGGTAGAGATTGCCATGGGTACGGGTCCAGTCGCGGCTATAGAAATCCTGGTCACCCAGTTGTTGGGCGATGTCGTAGGCCACGCGCGGGGCCTGGAACAGGTCATCGAACTTCAAGCGCAGGCCCTGCACCTGGTCGGGCTTCCAGCGGTGCAGGCGCGACAGGTCGGCGATGTTGGTCAGCCCCAGGTAACCGTCGATCTCGCCGGCCCCCACATGGAAGGTGCCCACCACGGTGAAGCGCTTCATGCGCGGGAACATGCCGGCCGGCGTGACGCTGACCTCCGGGGCCACGAAGGTGAGTTTGTCGCCTACGGCCACACCCAACTTGGCCGCGGCCTTGTCACCGATCATGATGCCCCACTCGCCGGGCGCCAACTGGTCCAGCCGGCCCTGCTGGACGAAGTTGTCGATGATCGACACCTCCCGTTCCCGGGCCGGATCGATGCCGTTGAGCAGCACCTTCTGCACCTTGCCGTCATGGGTGAGCAGACCCTGCATCTGGGTGAAGGGCGCGACCGCCACCACCTGCCGATTCTGCTTTACTTGTTCGGCAAGGGCAGGCCAGTCGGCGATGGGCTGGCCGCTCTCGAGCGTGGCGTGAGGGATCATGCCCAACACGCGGGTGCGCATCTCGTGGTCGAACCCGTTCATCACCGACAGCACCACGATCATGACTACCACGCCCAGGGCGAGGCCGATCATCGAGGTCAGGGAAATGAACGAGACGAAGTGATTGCGACGTTTGGCACGGGTATAACGCGTGCCGATGAATGCGAAAAGAGGTCTGAACATGTCGGGGCTTGTTCGGATGGAAGGGAACGTCCTTGTGGCGAGGCGCCTATGGCGGCTTTACACTCGGACCACCGCCGCTACCATGGGTTCGCCATGACGACATTAGACGAAGAAGATCGCCGCGAATACTACCGCATCGCCGATCGGATCGCACTTCAAATCAGCCCATTGAGCGCGGCCGAAGCCCTGGATCCAGATGTGTTGCAGGATGATTCCCCGCTGTTCAATCTGCTCAGCGAGCTGCACCTGGCCGACTTCGAGGCCCAGCACCTGCTGCGCCAGCTCAGCGACAAGGACCGCACCCTTGCAGCGTTTCTGCGGGTACAAAACAAGCGCCTGGACGTGCTCAGCGCCGTGGTCGCCCATACCCTGCTGGGCGAGGTAGGCCAGCCGCAGGCAGTCGTGGTGTCCGAAGGTGGCCTGGAGTGCATCCAGCCAGAGCCCTTTGCACAGGGTACCCAGGTGAAGGTACAAATGGTGCTGATGCCGCGCGCCCACGGCCTGCTGTTGCGCGGCAAGATCACCCATTGCGACGCCAGGCCCCAGGGCGGCTTCGAGGTCGGCATCGAATTCATCGACATGGTCGATGCCCAGCGCCAACTGCTTGCCCGCTACATTCTGCAACGCCAGCAACAGCAAAGACGCCAGCAACTGGAACAGAACGCCCCATCACCCTGACTCATTTTCTCACTGAAGGAACGAACGTGACCCTGATCTACGGCCATCGCGGCGCCAAGGGCGAAGCACCCGAGAACACCCTGAACAGCTTCCGCCAGTGCCTGTCCCACGGCATCATGCGCTGCGAGCTGGATCTGCACCTATCGGCCGACAACCAGCTGATGGTGATCCATGACCCTACCCTCAAGCGCACCACCGGCAAGCGCGGCAAGGTGGTCGAGCACCCGGCCGAAGACCTGGTCAAGCTCGACGCACGTCAGGGTGGCCCGGGCTGGGTCCAGCCCTGCCCCATCCCACGCCTGGAAGAGCTGTTCGTGAAGTGCCCGTTCGAGCACTGGCAGCTGGAAGTCAAGAGCGCCTCGCGCACCCGCGCAGCCACTACGGTGCTGGCCATACGCGAGCTGGTCCAGCAGTTCGGCTTGCTGGACAAGGTGACGATCACCTCAAGTTCACGCGAAGTGCTGGGCGCCGCTCAAGAATTGGTGCCGGACGTGCAACGCGGCCTGGTGGCCGAATACGCCTGGCTCGACCCGCTGAAGGTTGCACAGAATTATGGTTGCCAGATGCTGGCACTGAATTGGACGTTGTGCACCCCGGAACGCCTGCAAAAGGCGCAGAAGCAGGGTTTGCACGTATCGGTATGGACGGTCAACGAGCCGGCGCTGATGCGCAGGCTCGCTGATTTTGGCGTGGACAGCCTGATTACAGACTTTCCCGGTTTGGCCAGGACCACCCTCGGGCAGGGTTGAATTCGGTCTCTCCGACCGGCTCAGGCCACCGGTCGGAGCCGCTCAAAAAAGCCGGTTCAGACCGTCATAGGCCGCTACCCGATAGGCCTCTGCCATGGTCGGGTAGTTGAACGTGGTGTTCACAAAGTACTTGAGGTTGTTCAGCTCGCCTGGCTGGTTCATCACTGCCTGGCCGATATGCACGATCTCGGATGCCTGGTAGCCGAAGCAGTGCACACCCAGCACCTGCAGGGTCTCGCGGTGGAACAGGATTTTCAGCATGCCCTGGGGCTCACCGGCGATCTGCGCCCGGGCCATGCTCTTGAAGAAGGCCTTGCCCACTTCATAGGGCACCTTGGCCTGGGTCAGTTCCTGCTCGTTCTTGCCGATCGAGCTGATCTCCGGAATGGTATAGATGCCCGTCGGCACATCGTTGACGAAACGCCAGCTGCCGTTGTCGACGATGCTGCCTGCGGCCGAGCGGCCCTGGTCGTGCGCGGCACTGGCCAGGCTCGGCCAGCCGATCACGTCGCCTGCGCCGTAGATATTCGGCACGCTGGTGCGGTAGGCCTCGTCCACTTCGATCTGACCGCGGCTGTTGACCTTGATGCCGATGTTCTCCAGCCCCAGCTTGTCGGTATTGCCGGTCCGCCCGTTGCACCAGAGCAAGGCATCGGCCTTGATCTTCTTGCCCGACTTCAGGTGCAGGATGACGCCGTTGTCCAGGCCCTCGACCCGCTCATAATCTTCGTTGTGGCGCACGGTGATGTTGTTGTTGCTGAAGTGGTAGCTCAGGGCCTGGGAGATTTCCGAATCCAGGAAACTGAGCAGTTGCCCTCGGTTGTCCACCAGCTCGACCAGCACACCCAGGCCGCTGAAGATCGAGGCGTACTCGCACCCGATCACGCCGGCGCCATACACAATCAGCTTGCGCGGGGTGTGGCTGAGGCTGAGGATGGTGTCGCTGTCGTACACACGCGGGTGGTTGAAGTCGATGTCTGCTGGTCGGTAGGGGCGCGAACCGGTGGCGATGATGATGTGCTTGGCGTTGAGCTTTTCCACCACGCCATTGGGGCAGACCACTTCGACGGTCTGCTCGTCAGCGAAGCTGCCGGTGCCGAAGAACAGGTCGACGCGGTTGCGGGCGTAGTAGCCCGTGCGCGAGGCCACCTGCTTGGCGATGACCTTTTCGGCGCTCTTGAGCACGTCCGGGAAAGAGAACCAACGCGGCTCGCCGATGGCGCGGAACATGGTGTTGGTGTTGAACTGCATGATCTGCCGCACCGAGTGACGCAGTGCCTTGGACGGGATGGTGCCCAGGTGGGTGCAGTTACCCCCGACCTGGCGACGGGTGTCGACCATTGCCACCTTGCGCCCTGCTTTGGCGGCGTTCATTGCCGCACCTTCCCCGGCCGGGCCGGAACCCAGCACCACTACGTCGTAGTTGTAGACAGCCATGCGTACTCCTTCAGAACTGGCCCGCAAGCCACGGTCGCTTGCGGCGCACGATCATGCCGCCTCGGCGCCATGAGAAAAATCGGGTGCAGTCTAATCAAGCGTGAACGGCGCGCACATTAACCCTTGGTCGCGTCGTAGGCCAATTTCGCCCGCACTACATAAAGCACCGTCTCCCTGGCGGCAATCATCCTTGTCCACGCTTTCGACCACCTTGCACTGCCTGCTCAGACGGAAAAACCGCCCAGGCACCTGCGAAACGGCGGTTATTGTCCCTGAAATGTTGCGCTGAGTCACTCGATGACCCCCTGCGCCCTGCTAGGACAAGCGCCCTTGCCCGGCAGCGCAAACGAAAACGGGAACCCGAAGGTTCCCGTGTGTTCAGCGTCTGACTGGCCGATCAGCGTGGAAAGGCAGGTGGGTTGACCCCGGCCATGTCTTCCATCACGCGCACGACCTGGCAGCTGTAGCCGAACTCGTTGTCATACCACACGTACAGCACGACGCGATTGTCGTTGCAGATGGTGGCTTCGGCGTCTACCACACCGGCGTGGCGCGAACCCACGAAGTCGGTGGAGACCACTTCCTGGGAGCTCACATAGTCGATCTGCTTGTGCAGGTCCGAGTGCATGGCCGTCTGGCGCAGGTACTCGTTGATTTCCTCGCGGCTGGTGGCCTTTTCCAGGTTCAGGTTGAGGATTGCCATCGACACGTTCGGCGTCGGCACGCGAATGGCGTTGCCGGTCAACTTGCCCTTGAGCACAGGCAGGGCCTTGGCGGCGGCGGTGGCAGCACCGGTTTCGGTGATGACCATGTTCAGCGGCGCGGCGCGGCCACGGCGGCTGCCCTTGTGGAAGTTGTCGATCAGGTTCTGGTCGTTGGTGAACGAGTGAACGGTTTCGACGTGGCCGTTGACGATGCCGTACTGGTCGTTGACGGCCTTGAGCACCGGCACGATGGCGTTGGTGGTGCAGGAGGCGGCGGAGATGATCTTGTCATCGGCCGTGATCTCGCCGTGGTTGATGCCATGCACGATGTTCTTCAGGGCACCCTTGCCAGGTGCGGTGAGGATCACGCGGCTGGCACCCGGGCAGGCCAGGTGCTGGCCCAGGCCGTCGGCATCACGCCATACGCCGGTGTTGTCCACGATCAGCGCGTTGTCGATGCCGTACTGGGTGTAGTCGACTTCGCTCGGGTTCTTGGCGTAGATGATCTGGATCAGGTTGCCGTTGGCCGTCAAGGTGTTGTTGGCTTCGTCGATGGTGATGGTGCCATCGAACGGCCCATGCACCGAATCACGACGCAGCAGGCTGGCACGCTTGACCAGATCGTTCTCGGCGCCTTTGCGCACGACGATGGCACGCAGGCGCAGGCCGTCGCCACCACCGGTCTTCTCGATCAGGATACGCGCCAGCAGGCGACCGATACGGCCGAAACCATACAGCACGACGTCGGTGCCTTTGCGCGCGGCGGCGTTCTGCTGGCCCACCACGTCAGCCAGTTCTTCACGCACGAACTGCTCGGCGCTGCGGCCGTTGCCTTCGAGCTTGAACTTGTTGGCCAGCTTGCCCAGGTCGACCGAGGCGGCGCCCAGTTTCAGCTCGCTCATGGCCTTGAGCAGGGGGAATGTCTCGTGAACGGACAGTTCGGTTTCGTCGGTCTGGCGATGACGCGCAAAGCGGTGTGCCTTGAGGATCGAGATAACCGAACGGTTGATCAGGCTGCGGCCATAGATCGAGCTCACCACATTGTTGTTGCGGTAGAGCTGACCGATAAGCGGGATCATCGCTTCAGCCAGGGCTTCACGATCGATCCACTCACCAAGACACTGGTCGGGCTTCTGAGTCACGGGAACCTTCCACATGTAGGGACAGAAAAAAGGGGCTACATTATGACGCCCCGATGCGTAACCGGCAATGAGCGCCTGTCGTGGTCACGCACATCGATCATCCTGCCCCATTGGAGCCTGACAGCCGCCAGCGTCACCGGTACAATCGGTCTCTTTGCCGAAACGCTTGGAGTGCAATCTCCCGTGTCAGTTCTGCGCCTACCGCAACTGTCGGCTACCGCCGGCAAACAAACCTGGGGCAACCTGCCCGGTGCCGCCCTCAGCCTTGCCATCGCCGAGGCCGCCAGCAGCGCTGGCCGCTTCACCCTGCTGCTGACGGCAGACAGCCAGGCCGCCGACCGCCTGGAGCAGGAACTGAAGTTCTTCGCGCCCGAGTTGCCGGTGCTGCCGTTTCCCGACTGGGAGACCCTGCCCTACGACCTGTTCTCGCCCCACCAGGACATCATCTCCCAGCGCATCGCCAGCCTGTACCGGCTGCCGGAGCTGAGCCACGGCATCCTGGTAGTGCCCATCACCACGGCCTTGCATCGCCTGGCCCCTACCCGCTTCCTGCTGGGCAGCAGCCTGGTGCTGGACGTGGGCCAGACCATCGATGTGGAGCAGATGCGCAGCCGCCTGGAAGCCAATGGTTACCGCTGCGTGGACACCGTCTATGAGCATGGCGAGTTCGCCGTGCGTGGGGCCTTGATCGACCTGTTCCCGATGGGCAGCAAGCTGCCCTACCGCATCGACCTGTTCGACGACGAAATCGAAACGCTGCGCACGTTCGACCCCGAGACCCAGCGCTCGATCGACAAGGTCGACTCCATTCGCCTGCTGCCGGCACGCGAATTTCCGATGCAAAAAGAGGAAGTTACCCGATTCAAGGCACGCTTTCGCGAGCGTTTCGACGTGGATTTTCGCCGCAGCGCGATCTTCCAGGACCTGGCCAGCGGCATCATCCCGTCCGGTATCGAGTACTACCTACCGCTGTTCTTCGAAGAAACCTCGACCCTGTTCGACTACCTGCCGGCCGATACCCAGGTGTTTTCGCTGCCGGGCGTTGAGCAGGCGGCCGAACACTTCTGGAACGACGTACGCGGGCGCTACGAGGACCGCCGGGGCGACCTGAGCCGGCCCTTGCTGCCGCCGGCCGAGCTGTTCATGCCGGTTGAAGACTGTTTCGCGCGCCTCAAGCAGTGGCCACGGGTGGTGGTCAGCCGCGATGACCTGGACCCAGGCGCCGGGCGCCAGCGCTTCGCCGCCCGCCCCCTGCCTGACCTTGCCATCGAAGCCAAGGCCAACCAGCCGCTGGCGGCATTGGCAGGGTTTCTCGACCAGTTCGATGGGCGCGTGTTGTTCACCGCAGAATCGGCCGGACGCCGCGAAGTGCTGCTGGAGCTGCTCGAACGGCTCAAGCTGCGCCCGAACACGGTCGAAGGCTGGACCGACTTCGTCACCGGTAGCGAACGCCTGAACATCACCATCGCACCGCTCGACGAAGGCCTGCTGCTCGACGACCCGGCCATGGCCCTGATCGCCGAAAGCCCGCTGTTCGGTCAGCGGGTGATGCAGCGCCGCCGCCGCGACAAGCGCGGTGAAACCGCCAACGATGCCGTCATCAAGAACCTGACCGAGCTGCGTGAAGGCGCGCCGGTGGTGCATATCGATCATGGCGTGGGCCGCTACCTGGGCCTGGCGACGCTGGAAATCGACGGCCAGGCCGCCGAGTTCCTGACCCTCCAATACGCCGAGGGCGCCAAGCTCTACGTACCGGTTGCCAACCTGCACCTGATCGCCCGCTACACCGGCAGCGATGACGCGCTGGCGCCCCTGCACCGCCTGGGCTCGGAAACCTGGCAGAAAGCCAAGCGCAAGGCCGCCGAACAGGTACGCGACGTCGCCGCCGAGCTGCTCGACATCTATGCCCGCCGTGCAGCGCGCAAGGGTTACGCGTTCGCCGACCCGGCCGCCGACTACGCCACGTTCAGCGCAGGCTTCCCGTTCGAAGAAACCCCCGACCAGCAAGCGGCCATCGAAGCGGTACGCGCCGATATGCTGGCGCCCAAGCCCATGGATCGCCTGGTGTGCGGCGACGTAGGCTTCGGCAAGACCGAGGTGGCCATGCGTGCAGCGTTCATCGCCGTGCACAGCGGTCGCCAGGTGGCTGTGCTGGTGCCCACCACCCTGCTGGCCCAGCAGCATTACAACAGTTTCCGCGACCGTTTTGCGGACTGGCCGGTCACCGTCGAGGTGATGAGCCGCTTCAAGTCGGCCAAGGAAGTGGCCAACGCCGCGGCCGAGCTGGCCGAGGGCAAGATCGACATCCTGATCGGCACCCACAAGCTGCTCCAGGACGACGTGCGCTTCAAGGACCTGGGCCTGGCCATCATCGACGAAGAGCATCGTTTCGGGGTGCGTCAGAAAGAGCAGCTCAAGGCGCTGCGCAGCGAAGTGGACATCCTGACCCTGACCGCCACGCCCATCCCGCGCACCTTGAACATGGCCGTTGCGGGCATGCGCGATCTGTCGATCATCGCCACGCCGCCGGCCCGGCGCCTGTCGGTACGCACCTTCGTCATGGAACAGAACAACAGCACCGTCAAGGAAGCGCTGCTGCGCGAACTGCTGCGCGGTGGCCAGGTGTACTACCTGCACAACGATGTGAAAACCATCGAGAAATGCGCTGCCGACCTGGCCGAACTGGTCCCAGAAGCGCGTATCGGCATTGGTCACGGCCAGATGCGCGAGCGCGAGCTGGAGCAGGTGATGAGCGACTTCTATCACAAGCGCTTCAACGTGCTGGTGGCCTCGACCATCATCGAAACCGGCATCGACGTACCCAGCGCCAACACCATCGTCATCGAGCGTGCCGACAAGTTCGGTCTGGCCCAGTTGCACCAATTGCGTGGCCGGGTCGGTCGCAGCCACCACCAGGCCTATGCCTACCTGCTGACGCCAACGCGCCAGAAGGTCAGCGGCGACGCCGAAAAACGCCTCGAAGCCATCGCCAACACCCAGGACCTGGGTGCCGGGTTCGTGCTCGCGACCAACGACCTGGAAATCCGCGGGGCTGGCGAGTTGCTCGGGGACGGCCAGAGCGGTCAGATCCAGGCGGTGGGCTTTACCCTGTACATGGAAATGCTCGAGCGCGCCGTCAAGGCGATCCGCAAGGGCACCCAGCCCAACCTGGAACAACCGCTGGGCGGCGGCCCGGAAATTAACCTGCGCCTGCCAGCCCTGATCCCCGAGGACTACCTGCCGGACGTGCATGCGCGGCTGATCCTGTACAAGCGCATCGCCTCGGCGGCCGATGAGGAAGGGCTCAAGGACCTGCAGGTCGAGATGATCGACCGCTTCGGCCTTCTGCCAGAGCCCACCAAGAACCTCATGCGCCTGACGCTGCTCAAGTTGCAGGCGGAGAAACTGGGCATCAAGAAAGTCGACGCTGGCCCCAATGGCGGCAAGCTCGAGTTCGAGGCCGAAACGCCGGTCGATCCTCTGACCCTGATCAAGCTGATCCAGAGCCAGCCCAAGCGCTACAAGTTCGAAGGCGCCACCCAGTTCCGCTTCATGGTCCCGATGGAGCGGCCTGATGAGCGTTTCAACACCCTTGAGGCGCTGTTCGAGCGCCTGACACCAAAGCCTGCCTAAGGAAGATCCATGCGCGCCATTCGCTGTCTGACCCTGCTGCTGGTGGCGTTTGCCCCAGCGGCATTCGCCCAGGGCCCGTATCAGGTCGAAATGATCCTGGTAAGGCAGAACAACGTACCCGCGTTCACCAGCCCGTTCGCGCCTGAAGACTGGAGCGCTGGCGCGCCACGGCTGGACAAAGGCGCAGAGCAGCGCCCGGTGCTCGAAGACGAGGCCACACGCTTGAGCGCCACGGCCGACTACACGGTACTCATGCACCGGGCCTGGCAACAGCAGGTAGGCGATGGGCCCAGTCGCATCGCATTCGGTGAAGGTACCGAGCAGTTCGGCCATTTCCCGATCGAGGGCAACCTGAGCATCACCCAGGGTCGCTTCATCCAGGTCGAAGCCAACCTATGGGTCAACCAGCTCGACGGCAACGGCAGCGTGCTGCAGAGCGAGCAATTTCGGCAGGCCAACAGCAATGTGAAAGGCGGACAACTGACCTACCTGGACGGCGGTCATCTGGCCATGCTGTTGAAGATCACCCCACCCGGCACACCCAAGATGCCGTCGCAGGACATGCTGGAGCAGTGACCCATGAGACGTAAAGGACCTGATGCCTTCGAGCTGCTGAACGAGTACCCCAACTGGATCGAATGTTTCGATGCAGGTGCTCTCAAGCGAGGCGAGGTCTATGCGAGCGAGGGCAAGGCTGAGCTTGCGTACCTGGACGGGCAAAGGTTTTCTGCGCTGTGCGAAGGCAGTGCGGGACAAACCTACAGGCAGACCATCGAAGTGAGCGTGCATGCCGGGCGCTGCATCGTCGAGGGCGACTGCAGTTGCCCTGTGGGGTACAACTGCAAGCATTGCGCAGCCGCGCTGCTGCTGATCAGCGACCCCTTCGACAAGCCACTGATAGCCAAGCCCACCTCTGCACAGATGTCAGCCGAGCTTCAGTATTGGCTCAGCAATCTCGAGCAAGCGCCCGCACCGGTCAAACCCGGCAAGGACAAGCGCGGGCGCTCGGTCTGCTACAACCTGCACCTTCAGGACGATGCCAGTTGCTCGGTGGTCGTGCGCAAAGGCACCGAAACCGAAGACGGCATTCGCTTCAGCCGGGTGCAATCGGTCTACGACTTCCTGTACGACCGGCCAAAATTCGTGACCGAAGAAGACGCACGCATCCTGCGTCTACTCTCCTCGCTCAACCAGGGGGGCGGCCAGGAGCGGGGCTACAGGCTGACCGGGGGCGAAGGCGGTGAGTTGCTTCAGCGCATTATCGACACGGGCCGGCTGTACCTGTTCGACACTCAACCACCACTGCAGCCCGGGCCGGTGCGCCAGGGCGAGTTTCGCTGGGTGCGCCTGGACAATGGTGCGTACCGTGGCTTGTGGTTCACTGGCGAGGATAAATCCAACTGCGTCATCCCATTGCTTCCGCTGTACTACCTGGACATGGTCACCCATGAGATCGGCGTCCTGGAGCATGAGCTAAACCCCCACGTTGCGATGCAACTGACCCTCGCGCCCGAGGTGCCGGAGCACCTGGTCGTGCCGCTCAGCCACAAGCTCAACGCCTTGAGCCATGCCGTGCCGACACCGACCGAGGTCCAGGAGCAACACGTCGATGACATTCAGCCCACCGCGCACCTGGTACTTGGGAGCCTGGAGTTCACCGCCTACATGCCCAAGACCGGTCGCATGCAGCGCCAGATGCAGCACCGCGCCGCGTTGTCGTTCGACTACGACGGCCTGTCGGCCAGCGGCAATACCGACAAGCCGCTGACGCGTCTGGTGGGCAGCGTGAGCCAGCGCATCAGCCGCCAGCCCAAGGCTGAGCAAGCCCTGCGCAATGTCCTGCGTGACATGGGGTTCAAGGTCGCGACCCGGCAGAGCAAGGCACTGCCCGACAGCGCCGGCGAAATGTTCCTGCTTCCCGACGACGAGGCCTGGCTGCAATTCGTGCGCACCAACCTGCCCCAGCTGCGTGAAGCGGGTTGGCAGGTGGACGTCAACCGCGACTTCGCGTTCGACTTGCAGGAGGTAGAAGACTGGTACGCCACGGTCGATGAAACGCCAGGCCGTGAATGGTTCGACCTTGAGTTGGGTATCGTCGTCGAAGGGCAGCGGCACAGCCTGCTGCCCATCGTCCTGCAACTGTTGCGCAACAGCCCTGAGCTGCTACGCCCGAGCGAACTGGCCAAGCGCAACGACGAGGAGCACCTGCTGATCGATCTCAACCGCGGCCGGATCGATGCCCCTGCCCTGCGCGTGGCTCTGCCTTATGGCCGGGTCAAGGCCGTGATGGCGACCTTGGGCGAGCTGTACCTGAGCGAACCTGAGGCCGGAACGGCACTGCGCATGAGCCGAGCAGACGCTGCGCGCCTGAACGGGATCGAAGCGCTGCCCCTGCATTGGGAAGGCGGTGAGCATGTGCGCGACCTGGGTCGCCGCCTGCGCGATGCCAGGGATCTGCAGGTCGCTCCCCCTGCCGGCTTGCAAGCCAACCTGCGCGGCTACCAGCAGCAAGGGCTCAACTGGCTGCAAGCACTGCGGGAAATGGGCACCGGTGGCATCCTTGGGGATGACATGGGCCTGGGCAAGACCTTGCAGGCCCTGGCCCATGTGCTGCTGGAAAAAGAAGCGGGCCGTTTAGGCGCGCCAGCACTGGCTGTCATGCCGACCAGCCTGATACCCAACTGGCTGGACGAGGCGCAGCGCTTCGCACCCGGCCTTCGGGTGCTGGCCCTGCACGGGCCAGCCCGCAGCAAGCATTTCGCCCGCCTGCACGATTACGACCTCATCCTGACCACCTATGCACTGGTACCCCGCGATCTTGCGCATTTGCGTGCACAGCCATGGCACCTGCTGTTGCTCGACGAGGCGCAGAACATCAAGAGCAGCACCAGCAAGGCAGCCATGGCCGTGTGCCAACTGCAGGCTACCCAGCGCCTGTGCCTGACCGGTACACCGATGGAAAACAATCTCGGCGAGCTGTGGTCGATCTTCCACTTCCTGATGCCCGGCTGGCTGGGTGACCTCAAGCGCTTCAATCAGGACTACCGCACGCCTATCGAGCGCCAGGGCAATACCGAGCGCCTGACCCACCTGATCACGCGCATTCGCCCCTTCCTGCTGCGCCGCACGAAAGAGCAGGTCGCCACCGAGCTGCCAGCCAAGACAGAGCTGGTGCACTGGGTCGAACTGAGTGACGCACAGCGTGACACCTACGAGGCCGTGCGGGTGGCGATGGACAAGAAGGTTCGCGACGAGGTAGCCCGCAACGGTGCCGCACGCAGCCAGATCGTCATCCTCGATGCACTGCTCAAGCTGCGACAGGTGTGTTGCGACTTGCGCCTGGTCAAGGGCGTGGACATCAAGGGCAACCAGAGCGACAAGGGCAAGCTGGGCGCGCTGCTGGAGATGCTCGAAGAGCTGATGGGCGAAGGCCGCCGCGTGCTGCTGTTCTCCCAGTTCACCTCGATGCTGTCGTTGATCGAGCAGGAACTGAAAAAGCGCAGCATCCGTTACAGCCTGTTGACTGGCGACACTCGCGACCGCCGCACCCCTGTCCAGCAGTTCCAGGAGGGGGACAGCCAGGTCTTTCTGATCAGCCTCAAGGCAGGCGGGGTGGGCTTGAACCTGACGGCAGCCGACACCGTCATCCATTACGACCCGTGGTGGAACCCAGCCAGCGAAAACCAGGCGACCGACCGGGCCTACCGCATTGGCCAGGACAAGCCTGTGTTCGTGTTCAAGCTGATCACCCGCGGCACGGTGGAGGAAAAGATTCAGCTGTTACAGCAGGAAAAAGCAGCGCTGGCTGCCAGCCTGCTAGACGGTGGCAAGGCCGGGCAATGGCGACTGGGGGACGAGGAAATAGAGGCGCTGTTTGCCCCGTTGCCGGGCAAGCGCGGTCGGTAGCAGCTGTCGGAACGCGTACCCGCTGGGTATACGCGTTCCGACAGCTGCTGGACGATGAGCGGCTAGTCGATCAACTGCGCGTCCTTGAGCGCACACAGCGCCTGCAGCCAAAGCGGATGCTGGCGATAATCGGTGCAGGCGGTGCCTTGGCCGCGCATGCTGGCGATCCGAGGTGACGGCGTGACCTGCATACGCTGAGCAGCACCAAGCGCCAGTTCGGCCGCAGCACGGTCGTTGCAAACCAGCCCCATGTCGCACCCGGCACTGAACGCGGCCTCGATGCGGCTGGCCGCATCACCGACCACATGAGCACCGGCCATGGACAGGTCGTCACTGAAGATGACCCCGTCGAAACCTAGCTCGCCGCGCAAAATATCTTGCAGCCACCGGCGGGAAAAGCCTGCCGGACGGTTGTCGACCTGCGGGTAGATCACATGGGCAGGCATCACTGCTGCCAATTGACCACTCAGGCGGCTGAACGGCACCAGGTCTGCCCCACGCAGTTGCTCCAGGCTACGCTCGTCAGTGGGTATCGCCACGTGGGAATCGGCTTCTGCCCAACCATGGCCTGGGAAATGTTTGCCACAGGCAGCCATGCCTGCCGCGTTCATGCCGCGGATGAACGCGCCGGCCAATTGCGTAGCCCGCAGCGGATCACCTTCGAAGGCGCGGCTGCCCACCACCGCGCTGCGCTGGTGATCCAAGTCCAGCACCGGAGCGAAGCTCAGGTCCAGGCCAACGGCAAGGACTTCGGTCGCCATCAACCAGCCACATTGCTCGGCTAGGTACTCGGCATTGGCAGTGTCGGCCAGGGCACGCATCGCCGGCAGGCGCACGAACCCCTGGCGCAGACGCTGTACCCGACCGCCCTCCTGGTCGACGGCCAGGATCAGGTCCGGGCGCAGCGCACGAATGGACGCGCACAACGCACGCACCTGGCGCGGGCTGTCGATGTTGCGGGCGAAGATGATCACCCCCCCCACTTCGGGCTGGCGCAACAGCTGCCGGTCTTCGGCGGTCAGCCAAGTACCGGCGATATCCACCATCAAGGAGCCTTGCAGGCTGGCGGTCATGAGAAATCCTTCAATAGAGACAGGGGAAAGCCCGCTTAGGGCTGGCGACTGGCGAGTTCATGCCTTGGCGGGGGCTGCACCGCTGACAGTCTTGCTGCGCGGGCGCAACTGGGCGCTGGCCATGGCCGCATCGGTGACGCCGGTATCGGCACGCATGCCGGCAGCCAGGAACGGCACCATCAAGCGCATCACCTGCTCGATGGAGGTGTTGATGCCAAAGTCAGTCTCGGCGATGGCTCGCAGCGCCTTGATGCCCGACATGCTGAACGCAGCAGCCCCGAGCATGAAATGCACACGCCAGAACAATTCGAGCGGAGGAATGCGTGGCGCGGCTTCGTTGACCAGCAACATGTAGCGGCGGAACACCTTGCCATACATGTCTTCGAGGTAACGGCGCAAATGGCCTTGGCTCTGGCTGAACGCCAGGCCCAGCAGCCGCATGAAGATCGACAGGTCGTTGTTGCTGCGCGGCTGCACGGCAAGGGCTTGCTCGACCAGCATCTCCAGTAACTCTTCGAGGGTAGGCTTGTGCTCGGGGCGGGCCTGGCGCCGCTCCAGCTCGCGCTCAAGGCTGGCGCAGAATGGCCCCAGGAAACGAGAGAAGACCGCTTGGATCAGCGCTTTCTTGGAACCGAAGTGGTAATTCACCGCCGCCAGGTTAACGCCGGCCTTACTGGTGATCAGCCGCAACGAGGTTTCGGCGAACCCGCGCTCGGCGAACAGCTGCTCGGCAGCATCGAGGATGCGTTCAACGGTTTCCGATTGGGCCATGACTACTCCAAGCACTCCGCCATACAAACAGGTGTTTGAAACATACGTTTCAACCCCCCTTCTGTCAAGCGTTCGTGACCGGCCGGTCAACCATATCGTTGCGAGGGCGTTTGGCGGCGAACCCGGTGTAATCCGTGGCCATCAGCTGGCCTGGGCGGTGGGAGAGCTTGCGGCGCGCCGAATACTGTATATAATCCCAGTCACTGTACAAAAAGACAGAGCGCTGATCATGTTGAAACTGACGCCACGCCAAGCCGAAATCCTCGCCTTCATCAAGCGCAGCCTCGAGGATAACGGCTTTCCGCCGACTCGTGCCGAGATTGCCCAGGAGCTGGGCTTCAAGTCACCCAATGCCGCCGAAGAGCATCTCAAGGCGCTGGCCCGTAAAGGCGCTATCGAGATGACGCCAGGCGCCTCCCGAGGCATTCGCATTCCCGGCCTCGAAGCCAAGGCCGAAGAAGCCGGGCTCCCGATCATCGGCCGCGTTGCTGCCGGCGCCCCGATCCTTGCCGAGCAACATATCGAGCAATCCTGCAACATCAACCCAGCCTTCTTCCACCCCCAGGCCGACTATCTATTGCGTGTGCACGGCATGAGCATGAAGAACGTCGGCATCCTCGATGGCGACCTATTGGCGGTGCATACCTGCCGCGAAGCCCGCAACGGCCAGATCGTCGTGGCGCGCATCGGCGACGAAGTCACCGTCAAGCGCTTCAAGCGCGAAGGCAACAAGGTTTGGCTGCTGGCCGAAAACCCGGAATTTGCCCCTATCGAAGTCAACCTGAAAGATCAGGAACTGGTGATCGAGGGCTTGAGCGTCGGCGTCATTCGCCGCTGAATCAGGAGGCGTCATGCAGCCATTCACCCATACAACCGAGCAAGTCCAGTTGCCGCTGTTCGAAGCATTCCTCGCCCAGCCTGTCCTGCCTGGCCTCAAGGCCAGCGAACTGGCGCGCAAGAGCGACATGCCCGACCTGTTCAGCGAATTGTCACTGCACGGCGCCCCTAGTCACTGTCACACCTTGCTGGCACCTGTGCTACGCGAACTCAGCGAAGAAGACGAAACTCGCTGGTTGACCCTCATTGCACCACCGTCGAGCCTGACACAGGCCTGGCTGCGCAGGGCTGGGCTCAACCGCGAACGCATTCTGCTGCTTCATCCGCGGGGCAACCAGCTTCCCTTGCAGTTGGCGTGCGAAGCCTTGCGCCTGGGCCGTAGCCATACCGTGGTCAGCTGGTTGGGGAGCATCAATGCCAACGCACGTCAGCTGCTGTTGCGTGCGGCAAGCGTAGGTAACGCGCAAAGCCTGAACATTCGTTTCGGCTGACACTGCGGCATTCGTACTACCGGCCTGACCGCTCCAGGCCATGCTCGCCATGACGAGTAAAGAACGCCCAAAAAGCGCAACGCTTTTCCGACACTCCCACACTCATTTGTTCGATACGTTTGCCGCCGACACCGGCCAGGCCGGTGGCAGCCATCTCACGACTGCGCGTTTCAGTGCAGAACGCGCGGCCCTTCGTCACGTTCGAGCTCGCCATCCACAAGCCGTCCAGCCATCTGCACACCCACGCTGAGCATGGCTTTGGCCACCTCGACGTGCTGACCCTGCAGGAATACTTTGGCATCCTCTGAGAAATCCAGGGTTACCAGTGAGCCTTCATCCTCGGCGCGACGCAGTTCGATGCGGCCATCAGGCAACTCGACAATTTCCAGAAAAGACGTAGACATAAAGGGCGGTTCTCCACGAAAGGCGAGCATTGTACCAGCGCTCGACGCTGTCAGCACTCACTCAACGCATCGCGAAAACGCCTGACGAGTGCCTTGAGATCGCTGCGCCACGCCTCAAGCTCGGCACGGGACAGCGACGCAGGCACCTGCTCATCGAGGCTGACCGCCTGGATCAACGGCTGGGTGACGTCAGTCTTGGGTGGTTTGCGCATCACATGCGCTCGGAACAAGTCAGCATAGGCAGCCAGCATCTGCGCCAGCCAGGTTTCCCGTTGCCGGGCAAGCTCCAGGAGCTCGGCAACTTCTGGTATGGCGATGCCATTGAAGGCGTCCTGCGCCAGAGCCTGCTCAACGCTTGCCAGCGCAGGGAGGCGGTAGTAACCACTGATTTCGTGACACAGGCCAAGCAAGGCACCATGCAGATGAAACAAGGCCGACTCCCGCTCAGCCTGCACCAGCCCCTGGGCGTTCATGGCCTGGCTCTGTTCAGCCCTGGCCATCGATTCCAGTGCCAGCCCGGCAAAGTACAGTTTTTGATTAGTGCGGGTATAGAGCTCCTGGGCCATGTACTGCCCTCCCATCAAGTGGCTTAGCGGATTGCTGCATCATAAATGAAAGGGGCCGTGCTGCGGCCTTTCGTGATATCAGCTCACGAAAGACCGCAGCACGGCCCCATCCCTGGACGCTGGAACTCAGCGCTTGTCTTCGACTTTCCAGGCCTTGCCATCGTAAAACGCTTTCCAACCCGTGGGCTTGCCGTCCACTTCCGACTGGACGTACTGCTCCTTGGTCTTGCGGCTGTAGCGAATTACGGTTGGTCGACCCTCGGGATCTTTCTGCGGCGCTTCGCACAAGAAATGGTACTTCGGATCGATTTCATGTTTGTGCGGGACAATCTCGCACACCAGGGGCGCACGTGTTTCGCGGTTCTTCGGGAACTGGCTGGCAGCCAGGAACAGCCCCGAAGCACCATCGCGCAGCACATAGGTGTCGTCCACCTTCTCGCACTTAAGCTCGGGCATGTCGACTTTGTCCATCTTCGGCGGCGCCGCTTCACCGCTTTTGAGCAGCTTGCGGGTGTTCTTGCACGCAGGGTTGGTGCACCCGAAGAACTTGCCGAAGCGTCCGGTCTTGAGCTGCATTTCGCTGCCGCACTTGTCGCACTCAAGGCTTGGGCCTTCGTAGCCCTTGATGCGATAGCTGCCCTCTTCGATCTCGTAACCCGGGCAATCAGGGTTGTTCCCGCAAATGTGCAGCTTGTGCTTTTCATCGAGCAGGTAAGCGTCCATCGCCGTTGCGCAAACTGGGCAGCGGTGCTTGCCAAGCAGCACGCGCGACTCCGATTCGCCCTCATCGTCAGCAGCGATCTCGTCACCAGGCACGAGGTTGACCGTGGACTTGCAGCGCTCCTTAGGTGGGAGGCTGTAACCGGAGCAGCCCAGGAACACGCCCGTGGACGCTGTACGAATCATCATCGGGCGACCGCACTCCTTGCAAGGAATGTTGGTCATCGTCGGCTGATTGGCACGCATGCCGTGTTCGCTGGATTCGGCCGTCTGCAATTTCTTGCTGAAGTCGCCGTAAAACTCGTCCAGCACGTTCTTCCAGTCGCGCTCGCCATGGGCGACGTCGTCGAGGTTTTCCTCCATGCCGGCGGTGAAACCGTAGTCCATCAAATTGGAGAAACTCTCGGAGAGCCGCTCGGTCACGATGTCGCCCATCTTTTCCGAATAGAAGCGACGGTTGTGCAACGTCACATAGCCACGGTCCTGAATGGTCGAGATGATCGCCGCATAGGTCGATGGTCGGCCAATGCCGCGTTTTTCCATTTCCTTGACCAGGCTGGCCTCGGTGAACCGGGCAGGCGGCTTGGTGAAGTGCTGGCTAGGGTCAAGCTGCATCAGCTTGAGCGCTTCACCCTGCACCATCTCAGGCAGCACGTCGTCTTCGCCAGGCTTGCTCTGCTGCGGCAACACGCGGGTGTAACCGTCAAACTTCAGGATGCGGCCCTTGGCACGCAGTTCGAAGCTGCCCGCGGCCACGGTCACGCTGGTGGACAGGTACTGGGCCGGCGGCATCTGGCAGGCCAGGAACTGACGCCAGATTAGCTCGTACAACCGCTCGGCATCGCGCTCCATACCGCTGAGCTTGGTCGGGTGGGTGCTCACGTCCGACGGCCGGATGGCTTCGTGCGCCTCCTGAGCCCCTTCCTTGCTGCCGTACACCTGCGGCGTTTCGGGCAGGTACTGCTTGCCGAATTCGCGCTCGATGTAGCTGCGCGCCATTTCCAGCGCATCGCTCGACAAGTTGGTCGAATCGGTACGCATGTAGGTGATGTAACCCGCTTCATACAGACGCTGGGCCATCATCATGGTTTTCTTCACGCCGAACCCCAGACGATTGCTCGCTGCCTGTTGCAGGGTCGAGGTGATGAAGGGCGCCGATGGCTTGCTGCTAGTCGGTCGGTCTTCACGCTTGACGACGCTGTAGCTCGATGCCTTGAGCTTCTCCAGCGCGGCCATGGCCTGGGTTTCGTTCAGCGGCTTGAAGGCCTCGCCATTTTCACGGGCGACTTCGAAGCGAACCTTGGCGTTCTTGGCGGTGCCGAGATCGGCATGAATTTCCCAGTATTCCTGAGGAATGAAGGCGCGAATCTCGCGTTCACGCTCGACCACCAGCTTGACGGCTACCGACTGCACCCGCCCGGCCGACAGGCCGCGGGCAATCTTGGACCACAGCAGCGGGGACACCATGTAGCCCACCACACGGTCGAGAAAACGACGCGCCTGCTGCGCGTTGACCCGATCAATGTCGAGCTCACCAGGCTGCGAAAACGCTTCCTGAATGGCCTTCTTGGTGATTTCGTTGAACACCACGCGCTTGTAGCGGGTATCGTCGCCACCGATGGCCTCACGCAGGTGCCAGGCGATTGCCTCCCCTTCGCGGTCCAAGTCGGTCGCGAGGTAGATGGTGTCGGCATCCTTGGCCAAGCGGCGCAGCTCGTCGATCACCTTTTCCTTGCCAGGAAGGATCTCGTACTTGGCTTTCCAGCCCTGGTCCGGGTCGACGCCCATGCGTGCAACCAATTGGCGGCGCGCCTTCTCTTTGGGCGAAAGGGCCGGTGCCTCACCTGCCGCCTTGCCACGCTTGGCGGCCGGCTCTTTGCTCGCGCTCGCCGAACCGCTGGTGGGAAGGTCTCGGATATGGCCGATACTCGACTTCACCACGTACTGGTTGCCCAGGTACTTGTTGATGGTCTTGGCCTTGGCCGGGGATTCCACAATGACCAGCGATTTGCCCATGGATCGGAGTATTCCTGAATCTGAAGATTGAAAACACGTCAGGTACCAGACGCGGCACCGCTATATATAGTGGCGAAACTGCGAGGTCAAGTTCAGAACATCACGCCTGCGACTTGGCCGACGTCCCGCACAACCCCTCTTCGGCCTTGATCAACGCAAAGCGTGGCACCTGTTCGCCGTCGACTTCCACCGACTCGCGGAACATCGACAGCGGGCGCACCCAGAAGCTGTAATCACCATACAGGCATTGGTAGAACACCATCCACTCCTCGCTCTCAGAGTGCCGCGCAACACTGAAAACACGGTACTCCGGGCCCTTGTAATGCCGGTACACACCTGGCTGGATCTGCATGTGGACTACCTCCTGGTTCGATTGAAACCGAAAAAACAAAACCGGGGCACAAGGCCCCGGTCGCTGTCCTTCTACTGCGCCTTAGACGCGTTCGAATACAGTGGTAATACCTTGGCCAAGGCCGACACACATGGTCGCAATCCCCAGCGTGCCGCCATTTTGCTTCATGACGTTGAGCAGGGTGCCGGAAATACGCGCCCCGGAGCAACCAAACGGGTGGCCCAAGGCGATCGCACCGCCGTGCAGGTTAACCTTCTCATTCATCTTGTCGAGCACTTTCAAGTCTTTCAACACAGGCAGTGCTTGTGCGGCGAACGCCTCGTTGAGTTCGATGAAGTCAATGTCGGCCATGCTCAAGCCCGCGCGCTTGAGGGCTTTCTGGGTGGCCGGCACTGGGCCATAGCCCATGATCGCGGGGTCGACGCCAGCCACAGCCATGGCACGAATGACCGCCAGAGGCTCGATACCCAGGTCCATTGCACGCTGCCCCGACATCACGATCATGCACGACGCGCCGTCGGTGATCTGGGAAGAAGTGCCTGCGGTCACGGTTCCGCCTTTGGGGTTGAAGGCCGGCTTGAGCGACGCCAGGCCCTCGAGGGTGGTTTCCGGACGAATGGTTTCGTCGAAGTCGAACACTTTCAGGAAACCGTTCTCGTCATACCCCTGCATAGGGATGATCTCATCCTTGAACTTGCCCTCCACGGTGGCCTTGTGCGCCAGCTGGTGCGAGCGCAGGCCGAACTGGTCCTGCTGCTCACGCGTAATACCGTGCATCTTGCCTAGCATCTCGGCCGTCAGGCCCATCATGCCCGAAGCCTTGGCCGCATGCAGCGCCAGATGCGGGTTGGGGTCTACGCCATGCATCATGCTCACGTGCCCCATGTGCTCGACGCCGCCTACCACGAACACGTCGCCGTTGCCGGTCATGATCGCTTGGGCGGCGGTGTGCAGCGCGCTCATCGACGAGCCGCACAACCGGCTGACGGTCTGTGCCGCGGACGTGTGCGGAATCTGGGTCATCAGCGATGCCATGCGGGCGATGTTCCAGCCCTGCTCCAGGGTCTGGTTCACACAGCCCCAGATCACGTCCTCGACTTCCTTGGGATCGACCTTGTCGTTGCGCTCAAGCAACTTGCTGATCAGGTGCGCCGACATGTCTTCGGCGCGGGTATTACGGTGCATGCCACCCTTGGAGCGGCCCATTGGCGTGCGACCGAAGTCGACGATCACCACGTCTCTTGGATTAAGGCTCATATCAAATCTCTCGCTCTAGCTCGTTGACCGCTCAGTTGAAGAAGCGCTGGCCCGTCTTGGCCATCTCACGCAGCTTGGCGGTCGGGTGGTACAGCGGCCCCAGGTCGGCATAGCGATCGGCCAGGGCGACGAATTCGGCTACACCCAGGGTATCGATGTAGCGCAGCGCACCGCCGCGGAAGGGTGGGAAGCCAATGCCGTAGACCAGGCCCATGTCCGCCTCGGCGGCGGTCTCGACGATGCCATCTTCAAGGCAGCGCACGGTTTCCAGGCACAGCGGGATCATCATCCAGTTGACGATGTCCTCGTCACTGACTTCACGCTGCTCGTACACGATGGGCTTGAGCACCTCGAGCACGCTGGCATCGGCGACCTTTTTCGGCTTGCCGCGCTTATCGGTTTCATAGGCGTAGAAGCCCTTGCCGTTTTTCTGGCCCAGGCGGTTGGCATCGTACAAGGCGTCGATGGCAGAGCGGCGCTCATCCTTCATACGATCGGGGAACCCCTCGGCCATGACGTCACGGCCATGATGCCCGGTGTCGATGCCCACCACGTCCATCAGGTACGCTGGGCCCATGGGCCAGCCGAATTTTTCCATGACCTTGTCGATGCGCACGAAGTCCACCCCCGCGCTGACCAGCCTGGCGAAGCCGCCGAAGTACGGGAACAGGACGCGGTTGACCAAAAACCCCGGACAGTCGTTGACCACGATCGGGTTCTTGCCCATTTTCTTGGCGTAGGCGACGGTGGTGGCGACTGCCGCTTCACTGGATTTTTCGCCACGAATCACTTCCACCAGCGGCATCATGTGCACCGGGTTGAAGAAGTGCATGCCCACGAAGTTTTCCGGGCGCTTCAACGCTTTTGCCAGCAGATTGATGGAAATGGTCGAGGTATTGGATGCCAGGATCGCATCCTCCCTCACCTGCCCTTCCACCTCGGCAAGCACGGCCTGCTTGACCTTCGGGTTTTCGACCACTGCCTCGACCACGATGTCTACGTGGGCGAAATCACCGTAGGACAGCGTCGGGCGAATCGCATTGAGCGCCTCGGCCATCTTGGCCGGTGTCAGCCGACCTTTCTCGACCCGATTGCCCAGCAGTTTGGACGCTTCGTTCAACCCAAGCTCGATGGCCTCTTCGCGGATATCCTTCATCAGGATCGGGGTGCCCTTGACCGCCGACTGATAGGCGATGCCACCGCCCATGATACCGGCGCCCAGCACGGCCGCCTGCTTGACGTCACGGGCAATCTCGTCATGGGCCTTGGCCTTGCGCTTGAGTTCCTGATCGTTCAGGAACAAGCCGATCAAGCTCTGTGCGACCGATGTCTTGGCCAGCTTGGCAAAGCCCGCCGCTTCGATTTCCAGTGCCTTGTCACGACCGAAGTTAGCCGCTTTCTGAATGGACTTGATCGCCTCCACAGGCGCTGGGTAATTCGGGCCTGCCTGCCCAGCGACGAAGCCTTTGGCGGTTTCGAAGGCCATCATCTGTTCGATGGCATTGAGCTTGAGTTTTTCAAGCTTGGGTTGGCGCTTGGCCTTGTAGTCCAGCTCGCCGCTGATGGCGCGTTTGATCAGGTCCAGAGCGCCGGCCATGAGCAACTCAGGCGCGACCACAGCATCGACGGCACCCACTTTCAGGGCGTCTTCGGCACTGTTTTCCTTGCCCGCGGCGATCCACTCGACGGCATTGTCCGAGCCGATCAGGCGCGGCAGGCGCACGGTGCCACCAAAGCCTGGGTAGATGCCCAGTTTCACTTCGGGCAGGCCGATGCGCGCGGTGGTGGCCATGATGCGGTAGTCGGCTGCCAGACACATCTCCAGGCCACCGCCCAGGGCGATACCGTTGATGGCCGCAACCGTGGGCATTTGAAGGTCTTCGAATGCGTTGAAGATACGGTTGGCTTCCAGGCTGCCGGCGACCAATTCGGCCTCGGGCAACTTGAAGTTGTCGACGAACTCGGTGATGTCGGCACCAACGATGAACACGTCCTTGCCGCTGCTGACGATGACACCCTTGACCGACGCATCGGCCTGGATGGCGTCCACAGCCTGGCGCAGCTCGCTCAGGGTCAGGCGGTTGAACTTATTGACGGACTCACCCTTGAGGTCGAACTTGAGCTCGACGATGCCACTTTCAAGAGCCTTAACCGTGATGGCTTTACCTTCGTAAATCATCAACTGATCTCCAAGATATGGAAGCTGAACTGTACACGCCGATCGCTGCGGCATCGCAGCCATCATGGCCACCTGCCCCAGGCACACCCGTCAGCGCGCGAGTCGAGCACATGAATGAGTGACGTGCAATGCAAACGCTCAATTCATACGCCCGTTTGATTTGGGTGTGCACACATTCTCCGAAAAGATCTGCATTGTCAAATGCTGCACCCACGGCAGAAAAGCCGACTTTGCGGTCACTTTCCACAGGCCGGGCACGACCGATCATGGGGCTGATCGCTGCCCATTCATGCTGGCAATTTTCAAACCTTGTCAGCCTTGGCGTGCTCTGCAGTCTGGCTGATCCGGGCACAAGCGCCAGCCCCCACATGACGCGATGAATTCACTGGCCTGCCCCGCCTTCGCTTGAGGCAGAATGACAAAGCGGCGATTGAGCAGGCCCCTGTCAGGGACCGCCGAATCGCCGCTGTGTCGTTGCACCGCATCTCAGGGTGTCTTGGACAGCCCGCCGAGTGCCTTTGGGGTCAGGCCAGTGTCTCCAGCACATAGGCAACGTCCTGCAATACAGCCGTATCTCCGCGCTCCGTCCAGTAGAGCGCTATCATCCGCGCATCGGCCTCGACCTTGTAGGCGCTTGCCGGCAGACGGGCCAGCGCTTGCATGAAGCGTGGGTCTTCGCAAGGTTCTCGCCACTGGTTGCACCATACGCCAGGGCTGATCTGCCAGAAGCTGAAGCTGTCGACATGCCCCCGCTTGCGGGCCCGATGATATTGCGGGCATGGGCTCGGCGGCTGCTTTTCCAACCAGTACGGCCACTGCTGAGGCGCCAGCTGCATGGCCAGACCCATGCGCCGCGCCTCCAGGCGCAAGCGCATCTGCTCGCTCTGATTGCGCGAGTTGCGCAGCCAGGAGAGCGGGCTGAGAATCAGCGCAAGGATTGACACCACCAGCAATACCGTCATATCAGTAGTTCCCATAAACCGTTGCAAATGAGCTGGTTAGCCATTTTTCACGCATGACCCGCCCGAAAGCGACCATACTTCTTCTATAGCGATTGCCTGGAGTAGAGCTCATGACCTACCAACATCTGCTGGTCGCCGTCGACCTGACGGAAGAATGCGACCCTGTGATCAAGCGCGCCATGGCGCTGGCCCAGCCAACCAACGCCAAGGTCTCACTGGTGCACATCGTCGAACCCATGGCCATGGCGTTTGGCGGGGACGTGCCGATGGATCTGTCGCAATTGCAACAGCAGCAGTTCGACCAGGCCAAGGAACGCATGGATCGCCTGTTCAACAAATATCCGGACATTCAGCGCGGCGACTCGCACTTGACTTACGGACAGCCCCGTCAGGAAATTCATCAATTGGCCAAAGACCAGAAATGCGACCTGATCGTCGTGGGCAGCCACGGTCGCCACGGCCTGGCGCTGCTACTGGGCTCCACGGCCAATGACGTTTTGCATGGCGCACCCTGCGATGTGCTGGCAGTGCGACTGCAGAAAAAGGACTGAACCTGTCCATCGCGGCACGTCAAGCCGCAACGCCAGGTGCCTCGGGTTTGTCTCCTCCCTCCGGCACCTGGTAGCGGGCTCGCCCGCCACGCGCAGGCCCTAAGCGCACTGTCTGCTTAGCCTTCCAACTCGGCCCAGCGTTCCACCAGGGCATCGAGCTCACCTTGCAGCTTCTCGATGTTCGCCAGCACCGCTGACGTCTCCGCGATCGGACGTTGATAGAAACCGGCCGCGCTCACCTCCTCCTGAGCCTGGGCCATGCGCTGTTCCAGCGCGTCGATCTGACCTGGCAGCATCTCCAGCTCACGCTGCAGCTTGTAGCTGAGCTTTTTCTTCGACTCCTCGACCACTGGCGCAGCGACGGCTTGCGGCTTGGCCTCGACCTTCTCCACCACCGCACTGTTGAGCGCCGACTTGCCGCCCTTGCTCTCGGTGACCCCAAGCAGCTTTGGCGAACCGCCCTGACGAATCCAGTCTTCGTAACCGCCCACGTACTCGCGGACCAGGCCATCGCCTTCGAACACCAGGGTGCTGGTCACGACGTTGTCGAGAAACGCTCGGTCGTGGCTGACCATCAGCACGGTACCCTTGTAGTTGGAGAGCACCTCTTCGAGCAACTCGAGGGTTTCCACGTCCAGGTCGTTGGTGGGTTCGTCGAGCACCAAGAGGTTGGCCGGCTTACTGAACAGCTTGGCCAGCAGCAGACGCGCACGCTCGCCGCCGGACAATGCCTTGACCGGGGTGCGGGCCCGCTGCGGGCTGAACAGGAAGTCACCCAGGTAGCTCAGCACATGCCGGCTCTGCCCCTCGATCTCGATGAAGTCACGGCCTTCGGCGAGGTTGTCGATGACGGTCTTTTCCAGGTCCAGCTGATGGCGCATCTGGTCGAAATAGGCGACTTCAAGCTTGGTGCCGCGTTCGATCTTGCCCGACGTGGGCTCCAGATCACCCAGCATCAGCTTGAGCAAGGTGGTCTTGCCGGTGCCGTTGGCCCCCAGCAGACCGATACGGTCCTGGCGCTGCAGCACCATGGAAAAATCCTTGACCAGCATCGGCCCGTCCGGGTGCGAGAAGCTGACGTGCTCGAGCACCATGACCTGTTTGCCCGACTTGTCGGCCGCCTCGATCTGGATGTTGGCCTTGCCCTGCCGCTCCCGGCGCTCGCCGCGCTCAACGCGCAGCGCCTTGAGTGCCCGCACGCGGCCCTCGTTACGGGTGCGACGGGCCTTGATGCCTTGGCGGATCCACACCTCTTCCTGGGCCAGGCGTTTGTCGAACAGGGCGTTGGCGGTTTCCTCGGCGGCCAGCGCGGCCTCCTTGTGCACCAGGAAACTGGCGTAGTCGCCGTTCCAGTCGATCAGGCCGCCTCGGTCGAGCTCGAGGATGCGGGTGGCCAGGTTCTGCAGGAAGGATCGGTCGTGGGTGATGAACAACACAGCGCCGTTGAACCCGCGCAGTGCTTCCTCAAGCCAGGCGATGGCACCGATGTCCAGGTGGTTGGTCGGTTCGTCGAGCAGCAACAGGTCGGGCTCGGACACCAGTGCCTGGGCCAGCAATACACGACGGCGCCAGCCGCCGGACAACTCCGCCAAGGTCTTGTCCGCCGGCAACTGCAGGCGGCTCAGGGTGCTTTCAACCACCTGCTGCAGGCGCCAGCCATCGCGGGCCTCCAGCTCGTGCTGCACGTGCATCAGCTTTTCCAGGTCTTCATCGCCCTGGATGTTCTGACTCAGGTGATGAAACTGTGCCAACAGCTCGCCAACGCCATCCAGGCCTGCCGCCACCACGTCGAACACCGTGCGCTCGTCGGCCAATGGCAGTTCCTGGGGCAACTCGCCGATCTTCAGCCCAGGGGCGCGCCAGATGTCGCCGTCATCGCCTTTCTGCTCGCCCTTGACCAGGCGCAGCATGCTCGACTTGCCGGTGCCGTTGCGGCCGATGATGCACACCCGCTCGCCACGAGCGATCTGCCAGGACACCTTGTCCAGCAGCGGCATGGCGCCGAATGCGAGGGACACATCGCTGAATTTGAGCAGGGTCATGTTCGTCTCCATAAATCGGGCGCGCATTCTACCTGAGTTGGCCCTGCGCCGACATCCGCAAGGCCAGCGCCTGCCACCCACGGCGACATCCGGTCGAACTTAATATCCCGATACAAGCACAGTGCTTTCACCTGCCATCCGCAAACGGCTAAGCTAGGGCCATCGTTCCCAACAGTGCTGGCCCAGCCGCCACTTTCCCATGGTTCAACTGCCCGGACGTATCATGCGCAGCCGCCTGTTACAAATTGCTTCATGCCTGTTGCTCACCGCTGCCACCGGCGCGGCCCAGGCCACCGACATCACCGTGCAACGTCAATACTACGATGAAGCCAAGCGTGCGCTGGCCAAGGGCGACAAGGGCCCGTACCTGCGCTATGCCCAGGCGTTGAGCGACTATCCGCTGACACCTTACCTGGCCTATGACGAACTGACCGCGCGCCTGAAATCTGCCAGCAACGAGGAGATCGAGGGTTTCCTGGCCAAGCATGGCGATCTGCCGCAAGCCAACTGGATGAAACTGCGCTGGTTGCGCTGGCTGGCCGAACGCGGCGAGTGGCAGACCTTCGCCAACTACTACGATCCCAAGCTCAACTTCACCGAGCTCGATTGCCTGAACGGCCAGTACCAGCTTAGCCACGGGATGCGCACCGAAGGCTTTGCCACGGCAGACAAGCTGTGGTCGGTGGGCAAGTCCCAGCCTGCTGCCTGCGACCCGTTGTTCGCCATGTGGGCCGCAGAGGGGCAACTCACGGAGGGCAAACGCTGGGAACGGGCCAAGCTTGCTGCCCAGGCGCGCAACTACGGCCTGGCCGAGAACTTGGTCAAGACCCTGACCACGCTGGCGCCACAAGGCCGCCTGCTGATCGATGTGGCGCAGAAACCCGAACTGCTCAACCAGCCATCACGCTTCACCCAGGCCGACGAGGCCACCTCGGACGTCGTCAGCCTCGGCCTGCGCCGCCTTGCACGGCAGGACCCGGAGCGCGCCATGGGGCTGCTTGACGACTACGCCCAGCGCATGCACTTTTCCCGCGATGAAAAAGTGGCCATTGCCCGCGAGATCGGCCTGACCCTGGCCCGGCGCTATGACCCGCGCGCGCTTGACCTGATGACCCGCTACGACCCGGAGCTGCGGGACGACACCGTCAGTGAATGGCGCTTGCGCCTGTTGCTGCGCCTGGGCCGCTGGGAAGACGCCTACGCGCTCACCAAGCGCCTGAGCGGCGACCTGGCCCAGAGCAGTCGCTGGAAGTACTGGCAGGCGCGCAGCCTGGAGCTGGCACAGCCGAAGAATCCGCAAGTCCCGCAGCTGTACAAGGCCGTTGCCCGCGAGCGTGATTTCTATGGCTTCCTGGCTGCGGACCGTGCGCAAGCCCCTTACCAGCTGAACAACAAGCCCCTGGTGCTCAGCCCACAGCTGGTCAAGAAAGTGCGCAACACCCCTGGCATCCAACGCGCCCTTGAATTCCATGCTCGCGGTCAGATCGTCGAAGGTCGCCGCGAGTGGTATCACGTTAGCCGTCACTTCAACCGCGACGAAATGGTTGCCCAGGCGCGCCTGGGTTACGAGTTGCGCTGGTATTTCCCGGCCATTCGCACCATCAGCCAGGCCAAGTACTGGGATGACCTGGATGTGCGCTTCCCCATGGCGCACCGCGACACCCTGGTACGCGAAGCCAAGGTGCGCGGCCTGCATTCAAGCTGGGTGTTCGCAATCACCCGTCAGGAAAGCGCCTTCATGGAAGATGCTCGCTCCCCCGTGGGCGCCAGCGGGCTCATGCAGTTGATGCCTGCTACAGCCAAAGAAACGGCGCGCAAGTTCAGCATCCCACTGGCATCGCCCGCACAGGTCCTGAACCCGGACAAGAACATCCAGCTGGGGGCCGCCTACCTCAGCCAAGTGCACAGCCAGTTCAACGGCAACCGAGTACTGGCGTCAGCGGCTTACAACGCAGGCCCAGGCCGCGTGCGGCAATGGCTCAAAGGTGCCAAGCACCTGAGCTTCGACGTGTGGGTCGAGTCCATTCCGTTCGATGAAACCCGTCAGTACGTACAGAACGTGCTGTCCTACTCGGTGATCTACGGGCAGAAGCTCAACATGCCACAACCTCTGGTGGACTGGCACGAGCGCTACTTCGACGACATGTAAGGGCCACTGCCGGCTGATCAAGCCTGGGCGCCGGCCACACCGGCGTCCAGCTGCCCGGCGACTCAGAGCACCTGCACCTTCATGCCAACTTCCAGGTGCCCGCTGCCATCGGCGGCCAGGTTTTGCCCAAACAGTATGTCCCCTTCCTTTTCCCGGAACGTGCGAAGCGTGGTCATGGGCTCACGGTCAGGGCTGCGCTCCCCTGTAGCAGGGTCGATGGTGGTGAAAATACAGCGCACGCTTGGCTTTAGAACACGGAACTCCACCGTGCCGATGCGAATGCGTTTCCAGCCATCCTCTGCAGAAGCCTCGGCCCCTTGAACCACCAGGTTGGGCCTGAACCGCAGCATGTCCATGGGCCGGCCGATACGGCGATCGAGCTCATCGAGCGACCCCTGGCCAATGAGCAACAACGGGAAACCGTCGGGAAAGGCGGCACGGTCACGGTCGGTGCCATAGCCATTGGGCAGGTACCTGGCCCGCTGCTGCGGGCAGTAGACCAACCTCACCGGTTTGCCTAGCCAGCCACTGAGCCAGGCGGCGACCTCATCGCCGGCATCCGGCACGCGCAAGGTGTCGCGCCACAAGGTCACCCCTCGCAGCGGGGCATCCTCGGCTGGGGCCACCACATTCAGCGGCACTTGCCCAGGCGCCCGCAGCAACAGTGCCCCGCGTGACTCCACTGCTTCGAGCTGCCCGAGCTGCGGCCAGGCACGCTGGGTCAGGAAGCGCCCGTTTTCTTCCTCCACCAGCATCCAGCGACGGTCTCCTTCCAGTCCAAGCAGACCCACGGGAGAGGCTTGCAGGCATTGTGCCCGCCCTGACTTGACTGGATACCGATAGAGCTTGCTGAGAAACATCCCTGCCGCCTCATAATTCACAAAAACGTCAGCTTATACCCGGCAGGGCGCGCGATCACGCGTTGGTGTTGTCCAGCAACAGGCGCTGCTTGACCACATCGACCAGGCGATCAGGCTGAAACTTGGACAGAAAATTGTCGCAACCCACCTTCTTGACCATGGATTCGTTGAAGCTGCCCGACAACGACGTGTGCAGTACGACGTACAGCTTACGCAGGCGCGCATCCTCGCGGATCTCGGTGGTCAGGCGATAACCGTCCATTTCCGGCATTTCAGCATCGGTAAAGATCATCAATAGCTTTTCGCACATGTCCTCCCCGGCATCGGCCCAAGCCTTGAGCATGCGCAACGCCTTGAGGCCATCACTGGCAACGTGCAGTTTCATCCCCAACTGCGAGAGCGTGTCGCGCAACTGGGCCAGGGCCACGCTGGAATCGTCCACCAGCAGCACCTCGCGACCACGTGCCCTTGCCAGAACCGGATCGGCCAACTTCTCGCCCGAAACGCGAGCGTTGTAAGGCACGATTTCGGCGAGCACCTTTTCCACATCGATCACCTCTACCAGCTTGTCGTCCACCTTGGTGATGGCGGTCAGGTAATGCTGACGGCCGGCACTGGTCGGTGGCGGCATGATGGACTCCCAGTTGAGGTTGACGATGCGGTCGACCCCGCCCACCAGAAACGCCTGCACCGAGCGGTTGTATTCAGTGACGATGATGGTGCTGTCAGGGCCTGGCTGAATGGGGCGCATGCCGATTGCCTGGGACAGGTCGATGACCGGGAGGGTCTGGCCTCGCAGGTTGACCACACCGCAGACGAACGCGTGGCGCTGCGGCATCAGGGTCAGCTTGGGCAGCTGTAACACCTCCTGCACCTTGAAGACGTTGATTGCGAAAAGCTGACGCCCAGCCAGCCGGAACATCAGGATTTCCAGCCGGTTCTCACCTACCAGTTGTGTGCGTTGGTCTACCGTGTCGAGAATGCCAGCCATTGGTAAGCCCCCAGGCTCATGTCGAAAATATGCGCGATTGTGTGTGTATCGGCAGTTGGCGTAGCATCTTGACCCCTAGTAAACGCTACACCCCCCCTTATTTGATGTCACTTTAACAGCATGCTTAACGGGTTTCCTAATACCACTCCCACGGGCTGAAAAGTTCCGTTTTTTTCTTGCCTATCAGGGAAACCCCTAGCGGCACTCAGGTACAACCTGATGTTCGCTCTATCTTTTAGCCATTAATGTGACGCCATTCTCACTGCATGAATGGAGTCAGGCTTTGCTAGCTATCGTAACGGCGTGCCCGTCTCTATCGCCTGTCCTGCCCATGGAGGCGCCATGATGGACAGTGCCTTACCCTTCTCGGAGGCGCTTGAAGGTTTTCGCGAGAAGGCTCAGAAGCGCCTCCACAGAGCAGAGGACTGCTTGCAGCATCTTGAGCTCATCGAAAATGACCCTGATGCCTGCAGGTGTCTGGACGCTGCGTTAAGCGACTTGGCACATGACGCACAGCGTTTGGGGCTGCTTGAAGTGGCCCACTTCACTACTTCCCTTCAGCAGATACTGGCACCCTGCTGCCAAGGCGCATGCCTGCATCTTGACACGCTGCGTACTACTGCCGCATGCCTGAGGCTGCTGGCCTGGCAGCTCGAGCTACTGGACGCACACACGGGGCGGCTGGACCTGGACGCTGGAGAACAATTTGTGTTGCTGGGCGAACTGGCCAGGGCGGTTCGATCTTCTCTGGCATAAGCCTGGTTAACAGGTGACGGTGGAGCGCATGACCGCCAAGAGCCCGACCTTGGCGACAAACCGTAGGGCAATTTGCCACCCTGCAGTTGCATGCCAGAAGTACAACTTTGGCGAAACTGGAAAGTTGTAGCTTTAATTTACAAAGTTGTAGGAAATAGCCTCAGACAAGCAAGTCAGGCGCCGCTATGGGGCAATTCACAACAATAAGAATTATCTAGGTGAAGTCGTCTTCGGCGGCGACCTCGGGTATTCGAGGTGGTAGTATGCCCCACCGAAACGCTTCAACTTGACACAAGGTTGAATGAAACGTGGTCGAAAAAACATCGAAAGTACGGCGCAAAAGCTTCTGAGCAGTAATGTGCAAGGCCCCCATCAGCAATACTTCAGCGGCTCCCCTACCTATGTTCCCACGCTTGATGACCTCTTTTCGTTGTAGCCCCCCGTACACCAGGCTGTGCTGGGCCACGGCAGGCATCAGTGTGGTTTCCTGCATCGCCTGCCTGGTATTGCACCTGGCTGAGCGCCCCGTCCCCATCAGCCTGGTGTTCCTGCAGCTGACCGGTGTACTGGTCGCTGCTGTGCAACTGCGTATGGGAGCGCGCTCGATCAGCTTGCGCCCTGCGGAACTTGCCGAGCGCTTGCTAAAAGTGCAAGAAGATGAACGCCAGCACCTGAGCCGAGAGCTTCATGACGACATCGGCCAGCTGCTGACCGCTGCGAAATTGCAGCTGCAATGGCTGCAGCGACGAACGTCCGGGGATGTGCAGGGGCATTGCGATGCCTTGCATGCCACGCTGGACGATACGTTGAGCGCTGTGCGCGACGTTTCTGCCCTGCTCAACCCCCGTCAGCTGGCCAGCCTTGGTCTTGAGGCCAGCCTGCGCGCGCACTTGCTGCGCACCTTGGACGGTAGCGGCGTGCAATGGAGCCTGTCTTGCAAGCAACGCCTTGGGGGCATTGCCGAAAATGTCGCAATGGCAGTGTTTCGCATCACCCAGGAGGCGGTGACCAACATGTTGCGCCACGCTGGGGCGCGCAATCTCGTCATCCACCTACGGCGTACGGAGCTGGGCCTGGCATTGTCGATCGAGGACGATGGCTGCGGCTTCAAGCCTGCCCGAGAACCGCACCTTGCCAGTCAGCGTGGGCTGGCTGGCATGCTCGAGCGGGTCACTGCCCTTGACGGCAGCTTGAAGATTACCAGCGATGTTGGCCAGGGCACCCGCATCGATGCCGTGTTCCCCTGGCCGCCCCGTAGCCGGCAACGCGCTGACCGAGTGGATACCCATGACCTGTAGATTGTTGCTGGTGGATGACCATTCGTTGATCAGGGCGGGGGTCCGCGCCCTGGTCAGTGACATACCCGGGTACGAGGTAGTCGGCGAGGCCGACGATGGCGGGCAGTTGCTGGATCAGGCGCGGACGTTGATGCCCGATATCATCCTGCTGGACCTCTCCATGCGATCAACCAGCGGGCTGGACGCCTTGACCCAGCTCAATGCCAGCGGCAGCGCCTGCAAGGTGCTGATCCTCTCCATGCACACGGACCCGGAGTTGATCATGCGCGCCCTTGAGGGCGGTGCCCATGGGTATCTGCTCAAGGACACCAGCGCCTCTGAACTTGAGCAGGCGCTTAGCGCGGTGCGCAACGGGGAGCGCTACCTAAGCCCGGCCATTGCCCACACCGTCATCAATCAGGCCTTGCGTCATACTAGACCCGCCAGACGTCCGGCGTGCGAGCGACACAACCTGACTGCCAGGCAGCTGGAAATTCTGCGCCTGATCGTGCGCGGCAAGTCCACCCGCGAAATCGCCAACGGTCTGGGGCTGTCGATCAAGACAGTCGAAACCCATCGCTCGCAAGTGATGAAACGTCTGCAAATTCACGACGTCGCCGGGCTGGTGCTGTTCGCGGTGCGCGAAAAGATCATCAGCCTCGATGACTGAGCAATGGACAGCCTTGCGGCAGGTGCAGGCGCAACGCCTGGGGCCGCGCTTCGAAACGCAAGCTGTCCGCCTTGAGCGGTTCGCCATCGAGGTTGATATCAAGGCCCTGTTGACTGTTGATCTCTACCCACGGCAACCGTGTGCGAATGAACAGCCCATCGCCTGCCAGCAAATCGCGTAATGCGCCGACCACTTCCTGCGGCTTGGGCAGGATCGCAACATCCAGCAACCCGTCATCTACCACCGCATCCGGACACAACTCCTGCCCTCCCCCGGCTTGGCGACCGTTGCCGATCCCTAGCGCCAGCAACTCACCCTGCCAATGGAAATCCGGGCCTTTCAACTCGACCGAGGCTGCCTCCAGTTCACTGAAGCGTGACAAGCCGGTGAATACGTAGGCGGCGGCCCCCATCAACTTCTTCAGGTCTTCGGACGTACTGGCTGTGACCTGGCTGCCAAAGCCGCCGGTCGCCATGTTAAGGAACAGTTGCTCGCCCACTTGCCCAAGATCAACTGCCTGCGCCGGTTCATTGAGCAGCGCCAGTGCCTGGGCAGGCTCCAGCGCAATACCGGCCGCCTTGGCAAAGTCGTTGGCGGTTCCAAGCGGCAGCAACACCAGGCTGGCTTCGGTGCCCGCCAGGCCCATGGCTTCGGCCACATCCCGCAAGGTGCCGTCACCACCGCCGGCGACAATGTGACTGTAACCGGCGGCAAGTGCCTCCTTGACCAGGCGCTGGGCATCACCGCCCTCCCAGGTTACGCGCACGTCCAATGCCCAGCCAGTGTCGCGCAGATCATGCACGGCGGTGCGTACGTCTTCGTTCATGGCTTGCTTGCCGTGCAGAATCAGCATTGCCTTGCGCGCTTGCATGTAGGTGCCTCCATAATTGACCACCTGCATCTTGACTCTTAGCCGTTACCAATTGTTGCACGGTCGTTCAAATATTGCGGCGCAGGGCTCGCGCACTGGAGCGAGCCTGCGCCGCTGGCGTGCGTCAACCGAGTAGGTCACTGAAGGGAATGAAGGGTACGAGGTCACCTTGACCAGGCGTAGTGCCCTCCTGCACCTCGACCAGCCCATCGGCCCACACTGCGCTGCGCAACACGCCAGAGCTCTGGTTAGGGTAAAGGCATACCTTGCCCTGCTCGATGCGCGCACGCAGATACTCACGCCGTGACCCAGCTTTGGGCCAATCGAAACCGGCGGGCAGGCACACACGCAGCGGGGCGACATCGATCACACCCTGACGACGCAACAAGTAGGGGCGCGCCAGCAGGCCGAAGGTCACCAGGGTAGAGGCCGGGTTACCGGGCAGGCCGATCACTGGCACGCCCTGGAAGTGGCCGAAGGTCAACGGTTTGCCGGGTTTGATCGCCAGTTTCCACAAGGCCAGCTCACCGGCCTCGCGCAGGGCCGCGCCCAGATAATCGGCCTCGCCCACCGAGACGCCACCTGTCGAGAGGATCAGGTCCACCCCTTGCAACTGAGCCAGGCTCGCGCGGGTACGGGCCAAGTCATCAGGCAGGATACCGGCGTCGGTGACGTCGCATCCCAGGCGCTGCAACCAACTCACCAGCAAGCGACGATTGCTGTTGTAGATTTGCCCAGGCCCCAGCGGCAGCCCTGGCTCGACCAGTTCATCCCCAGTCGACAGCACTGCCACCCGCACCCTGCGTACCACATCGAGCTGACCATGACCCAGGGTGGCGGCCAAGCCCAACTCGATTGGCCCAAGACGCGTGCCGGCGTCGAGCACCTGCTCACCCTTGCGGGTTTCCTGTCCTTGCGGGCGAATGTTCTGCAGCGCCTTGAGGGGGTGCAGAAACTGCACATGGCCATTGGCCTGAACCTGGGTGTTTTCCTGCATCTCCACGCAGTCGGCGCCTTCGGGAACCGGTGCACCCGTGAAGATCCGCGCACAGGTGCCAGGCTGCAGTGGGCCAGGTGCGTGGCCGGCAAAGATTCTCTGGCTGACCGGCAGCGGCGCCCCCTGCCAGTCGGCCCGGCGCAGGGCATAGCCGTCCATTGCGCTGTTGGGCCAAGGCGGCAGATCGAGCGAAGCCACCAGGGCAGTGGCCAGCACTCGGCCTTGTGCCTCGGCCAACGCCACGCGCTCGATGTCGCGAATCGGCGCAGCATCTGCCAAGGCCAGCAATTGCTCGAGGGCCTGTTCCACCGGCATCAGTGGCCTGGGCTGCACGGCCTCAGCCACGGCTTTCACAGGCCGCCGCCTGCTTCAGATGGGCGACGAAATTGCAGGGACGGTGCCGTGCATCGAGCTGTTCGGCCAGGATACCGTCCCAACCGGTGCGCACCGCATTGGTCGAGCCGGGCAGGCAACACACCAGGGTACCGTTGGCCAACCCTGCCAGTGCCCGCGATTGCACGGTCGAGGTACCGATATCCGCCACGGAGATCTGCCTGAACAGCTCGCCAAAGCCGTCGACCTGCTTGTCGAGCAGGCAAGTAACCGCCTCAGGCGTACTGTCACGTCCGGTAAAACCGGTACCGCCAGTAATGAGCACCACCTGCACGGTGTCATCGGCGATCCAGGTCGCGACCTGGGCGCGGATCTTGTAGAGATCATCCTTGAGCAGTACGCGTTGGGCGAGCCGGTGGCCCGCCGCTGTCAGCCGGTCTACGAAGACCTGGCCCGATGTATCGTTGTCGAACGTGCGGGTGTCGCTGACCGTGAGCACGGCGATATTGAGAGGAACGAACGGGGTGTCTGCCGAGGCTTTCATAGGTATCGGTCACTGGTAATGGCAATGACGGCAGTTATATCACAGGGCACCCCCGCCGGCGTGAGGAGCGCTGTCTTCACTGGATCGCGCCGAGCGAATGCCGTTATGCTGCACACGCAAGGAACTTGCACTAACGTCCCGCGTCTTAACAGTCATCTTGCACCATCGCACTGGAGAAACACGATGATCAAACGGACCCTTCCCGCCTTTATGCTCGCCCTGGGCCTGGCTACCCTGGCCGGTTGCTCGACCCCAACCGTCATCACCTTGAACGACGGTCGCGAAATCCAGGCGGTGGACAAGCCGTCCTATGATGAAGATTCCGGCTTCTACGAGTTCGAGCAGCTCGATGGCAAGCGCATGCGTCTGAATAAAGACCAGATTCGCACCGTCAAAGAACTCTGATAGCCCATCCGAGTTGGCCAAAGCTTCGTTCTTTTACAAGGACTTGCGGGCAAATTTCGGATGCAGTAGGATTTTGTTCATCGGAGTGTAGCGCAGCCAGGTAGCGCGTCTCGTTCGGGACGAGAAGGCCGCAGGTTCGAATCCTGTCTCTCCGACCAAGTCCTTCAAAAAACCCGCCTTGTGCGGGTTTTTTGTTGTTCACGACTCAGGCTCATACCTGCATCGCGCACCAGCGGGCCAGCCTTTCAAGCGGACGTAAATTGCAGCGCTGCCAGCCGTGCATACAACGGGCTGGCTTCAATCAGCTCACTGTGGGTCCCAGTGGCGACCACTTTGCCTTGGTCGACCACGGCAATGCGGTCGGCGTGTTGTACCGTGGCCAAACGGTGCGCGATCACCACCGTTGTCCGCCCCGCCATCAGGCGCGGCAAAGCTTGCTGGATCAGGTGCTCACTGTGAGCGTCTAGCGCGCTGGTCGCCTCGTCAAGCAGCAGGATTGGGGCATCCACCAGCAACGCACGGGCAATCGCCAACCGTTGGCGCTGCCCACCGGATAAACCCACCCCGCCCTCCCCCAGGCGAGTCTGGTAGCCCTGCGGCAACTGGCGTATGAACCCGTCGGCATGGGCTGCGCGCGCGGCTGCTTCGATGTCGGCCAGGCAAGCACCAGGGCGTCCATAGGCAATGTTGTCCGCCACCGTACCTCGGAATAGTGCCGGTTGCTGTGCTACCCATGCAAACTGCTGGCGAAGGTGGTTGGGGTCGAGTTGGTCGATGGGGTGGTCATCGAGCAGAATCTGCCCGTGCTGAGGATCATTGAAGCGCAGAAGCAGGTCGAACAAGGTGGATTTACCCGCACCGGAGGGACCGACCAATGCAAGCGTCTGGCCTGCCTGGATGGCCAGGCTCAGGTCATCGATAGCCTTGTGCTCGGGTCGCGAGGGATAGGCAAACACCACGCGCTGCAACGTCAGGCAGCCCCGTGCACGACCTCCCGTCAGCAGCCGCGCACTGGACGGCGCCAGAATCTGGCTTTGCGCAGCCAGTAATTCGGCTATGCGCTCTGCTGCTCCAGCAGCACGCTGGAGCTCGCTAATCACCTCGCTGAGTGTGCCGAACGCACTGCCCACTACCAGGCTGTAGAACACGAACGCCGCCAACTCACCCCCCGACATACGCCCGGCGATAACGTCCAAGCCGCCGACCCACAGCATTGCGCCGATAGCGCCCAGCACCAACACGATCACCACGGTAATCAGCCAGGCCCGCTGCGCAATGCGCTGGCGGGCCACTGCAAATGCCGACTCCACCGTATCGGCGAACAGTGCCCGGTCATGGGCTTGATGAGTGTAGGCCTGCACGGTCTTGATCTGGCCCAGGGTTTCGGCCACATAGCTACCCACATCTGCCAACCGGTCCTGGCTCTGGCGGGAGAGGCTGCGCACACGACGACCGAACAGCAGGATCGGGGCCAGCACCACCGGCAATGCCACGACCACGATGCTGGTCAGCTTCGGGTTGGTGATGAACAGCAAGACCACACCCCCCACCACCATCAGCGCATTACGCAGGCACATGGACAGGGACGAGCCAATCACCGATTGCAGCAACGTAGTGTCGGCCGTCAACCGAGACTGTATTTCCGAGCTGCGGTTGTCTTCGAAAAAACCCGGATGAAGCTCGAGCAGATGGTCAAAAACGGCGCGACGAATGTCCGCCACGCACCGCTCACCTATCCAGGAGACGAGGTAGAACCGGCTGAAGGTCCCTACCGCCAGGGCCAGCACCAGCAGCAGGAAGAGGCCAAGGGTCTGGTTGAGCTGATGGACGGAACCGGTCATGAACCCCTGATCCACCAGCAGGCGGATGCCTTGTCCCATGGACAGGGTGATGCCGGCAGTCACCACCAGTGCCAGCAAGGCCAGCACCAGGCGCCGCCGATATGGGCGAAGAAAATGCCAACCGAGGCGCAAAGCGCGGCTGGGGCGCGGAGTTGTAGAGGCCATGGATCTGCTCTCGAAGGCGGAACATGCAGCCTACCATTCATGCCGCAGCACGGAACTGTCTGGCGCGGCTATAGCCTATTGTTCTAACCGCGCTCTGGCACTTGTTCGCCATCTCTGGTGGACTATGGCCCAGCCTCAGGTTGCGCCGCACCCGCGTCGACGATCTGCCAGGCGCAAGGTTGATACCAGACGTCATCTGAAGAGGAGACCCTGCATGAGCTTGCACCATGACCGCGAACACCACACGCCCCGTCACGCACCGTCCCCCCAGGCAAGCGGCGCGCTGATCGACGCCCAAGGGCGGGAGGTACCGATCACCGAGCAGATGATCCAGCAGGCCTGCAAGGCCTTGGAAGAAAGCCGGGTCGAGCGCTCGCAGAAAAACTGATCACCTTATTCCTGACCCGGCGCAAGCGCCGGGTTTTTTGTGCGCGCTGCTTTGCCCTGGGGCAACCCCGAGCGTCAGGCCCTTTTTGCTCCGATGGCGTCAATCAGCTGCGCAAGCTGGGGCGAGTTACCACGGATGCGCACGGATAGCCCTTCGATTTCACGGCGTGGCGGATAGTGTTTGCGCAATAGGTCGAAAGCCGCACGTTGCTGCTGCGCGTCTTCGCTCAGGCTGCGGCGCAAATCGGCATCATCGCGGCGCGGATCGTAGACAGCGCGGCATAGCATGGCCAGTGCCCATTGCAGATCGGCCTCAGCGTCCAACTCAATCTGCGCGACTGGCGGGCGCGGCAACAGGTCGGCCAGTTGAATGCGCTCCTCCACGCCCAGGTGTCGACACAAGGCGCGATAGATCTGGGCGGTGCCACGCTGACGGCCATCAAGGCTATAGCCGGCGATGTGGGGGGTGGCGACGGTACACAGGTCGGCCAACCGCAGATCGACCTGGGGCTCGCCTTCCCACACGTCCAGCACCGCGTGCAGGTCATCGCGCTGCTGCAGGAGCGTGCGTAATGCGCCATTATCCACCACTGCCCCTCGACTGGCGTTGATCAGCCAGGCGCCGGGGCGCAGTTTCGCCAGTTCTGTAGGGCCTAGCAGGTGCCAGGTCGGGTACTGGCCACCGCGTTCGAGGGGTGTGTGCAGGCTGATGACATCGCAGGCTTGCAGCAGGGTATCGAGCTCGACGTAGTCACCGCCTTCGGCGGCCTGGCGCAATGGATCGCAGACCATGACCTTCCACCCCAGGGCGCGTAGCACGCCCACCAGCCGCCCACCTACTTCGCCTGCACCCACCACGCCGTAGACGCGCTCGGGCAGTGATGCACCCTCAAGGTCAGCGAGGGTCAGCAGGCTGCCCAGCACATAGTCGACCACACCCCGGGCGTTGCAACCGGGTGCACTGCTCCAGCGGATACCCGCTTGTTCGAAGTAGTCGAGATCGAGGTGATCGGTGCCGATGGTGCAGGTACCCACGAACCGCACGCGACTGCCTTCTAGCAGTTGCCGATCGACCTTGGTCACGGAGCGGACCAGCAGGATGTCGGCCTCCCGGACGCTGGCGGCGTCGAGGCTACGCCCAGGATAGCGACGAATCTCGCCAAACCCTTGGAAGAAGGCATCGAGCAAAGGGATGTTTTCGTCGGCAACTATCAGCATGGCGCTCTCCTGTCTGGGGAACGCAGTGTAGGCTCAACGCGGAGCGTGTTCCAGAGCGGCTCAGTCGGCTTTCTTGCGGATCCAGTAGAGGAAGGTGCCGGCGGCTTCCTGTTGTTCCAGCAGTTGGTGGCCCAGGAAGGTACAGAACTTGGGGATGTCGCGTTGGGTCGAGGGGTCGGTGGCGATGACTTTCAGCAGGCCGCCGGCGGCGAGGGCGCGCACGTGTTGGTGCAGCATCATCACCGGCTCTGGGCAATTGAGGCCGGTGGCGTCGAGGGTGGCATCAGGGGTGAGGTCGGTCATGAAGGGCTCCGCAAATGATGGGTATTGTGGCGCATTCGAGGGATGCGGGCCAAGTGGGGCTGTTGTGGGGCCCGCTGGTTCAGGGGCGCCGTACCGGCAAGACCGTCTCTACCCGGAATCCGTTGGCTTTTGAGTGCGGTGCAAGGCAAATTTCCGCATACAAATGAGACAGGTTGCCAATCTCCATAAGATGCAAGTTGTGTGGCATTGCTAGTTCATACCATCCTTTCTTTTTATAATACATAACCATGACATTCCAGCTCGTGGTATCGGCCAGGATAAGATGCTCGATGCCTATTACTGTTGCTATTGCTATTGCTGTTGCTGTTGCTGTTGCTGTTGCTGTTGCTGTTGCTGTTGATCTTGA
>NZ_JBICMI010000071.1:0-87680 GCF_043106155.1 Pseudomonas sp. FYR_7 | reverse complement strand
TGGATCGCCAGCCCGGTCGGAATGCTCATTTACAACCCGTAAAGTCGAGCGCGACTCCGACCGTTCCTCGGCTGTTTTCGCCTTGCCTGACCTTCGTCTCAAGACTTTTCACACGGAGCCTAGGCAGGCGTTGCAGATGGCTACAGGATGGGTAGCGTTCGAGCACAGCCGCCTTGCGGCGCCTCGCAGGCAAGCCGGCCCAGTTGCCGAGCCGGCTTGACGTTCCAGGCAGGGGGTTTAGAAGCTATACCGGGTCGTGAACATCACGTTGCGCGGCTCACCGTAATAACCGGTGAAGAACGTGGGGTCCAAGGCGCTGAAGTACTTCTTGTCGAACACATTGTTCACGTTGACGGTGGCGCTCAGCTCCTTGGTGATGTCGTAGCGCGCCATCAGGTCGAACACGGCGTACTGCTGCTGGGTCGCCTTGCCCTGGCTGGTGGTCAGGCTCAAGCCGCTCTGCCAGTTCATGCCGCCACCCACGGTCAGCTGGTTGAGCTCGCCGGGCAGGCGGTAGGTGGTCCAGAGCTTGACCAGGTTGGCCGGCGCCTCGGTCATGATGCGCTCGTGGTCCGAGTCCTTGGTCAGGCTGTGGCTGTAGCTGGCGCTGACGTTCCAGTCGGGCATGACTTCGCCGTAGATTTCCATGTCGATGCCGCGGGTCTTGGCGCCGGACACCGCGCGGTATGCCGACTCACGAACGGTACCTTCGACAGTCTCGCCGGTGGCCACGCCCAGGTTGTCCTGCTTGATTTCATAAAGGGCGACGGCGGTGTTGACTCGCCCCTCCAGAAACTCACTCTTCAGGCCAATCTCGTAGTTGTCACCTTCGCGCGATTCCAGGGTCTTGCCTGCTTGATCGCGGATCGACTGCGGCTTGTAGATCTTGGTGTAGCTTGCGTAAAGCGAGTGGATGTCGGTGAGGTCGTACACCACTCCTGCATAGGGGGTGACGAAACCGCTTTCGCGGGTCGAGGCCCGGCTGTTCAGGCCCGGGTAGGACGGGTTAGCCACGGTTTTTTTCTTGTAGCTGTAGTCGCCTACCCGCGCGCCCAGGATCAGCGACAGGTCATCGGTGGGTTTGAAGCGCGCCACCATGTACGCGGCGTTCTGGCGCACGGTAGTGTCGTCGTTCATCAGCTTGCCCACTGAAAGGGGGCGCTCTGTGTCGTTGTCCCAGGTGTAGATATTGGCCGGGCGGCCTTCCAGGTCGTCGTCTGCCGGGTCGCTGTAGTCGTGGAATTCCGAACCGCTCAGGCCGATCACCAGCTCATGCTCGCGGCCCAATAGCTGGAAGGGGCCCTGCACCAGGGCGTCGATACCCAGTTGGCGCTGCGAGCCTGAGCCGTCGCCGCCGTACAGGTAGGCACCTTCGCCGGTTTGCTTATCGGGGAAGTCGCCGCTGAGCGAGGCCAGGGAATAGTCACGCGAGCTGTACATGTTGTTGACCGCCACCTTGAGCTTCCAGTCGTTGACCAGGCTTTGCTCAAGGTTGGCGAAGGTGGTGAGCGTGTTCTGCTTGCGATAGCTCCAGCGCGAACCTGCGTTGATCGAACGGGAAAAGTCGGTCTGCTCGCCATTGCTGTAGAACAGCGGGAAGCTGGCGAACGATACGCCACGCGGGTTGTTCTTCTGGTAGTCCACGCCCACGCTCAACAGGGTGCTGTCGGTGAGGTCGGCTTCGAGGATGCCGTAGTAGGTCTGTTTTTCCTGCTGGTAGTGGTCGATGTAGCTGTTGCCTTGCTTGTACGCCACGACTGTGCGACCGCGCAGGCGGGCATCGTCGGTCAGGGGGCCAGACACGTCCACCTCGGTGCGGTAAGTGTCCCAGGAACCCGCCCCGGCGGTGATCGAGCCCTGGAAGGTGGAGGTCGGCCGCTTGCGGACCAGGTTGATGCTGCCTGATGGGTCACCGGCACCTGTCATCAGGCCAGTGGCGCCGCGCACGATTTCGACGCGGTCGTAGATCGAAGTGTCGATCAGGCTCTGCGGGCTGGCGCTGGTCTGCACGATCAGGGTGGTGGGGATGCCATCGAACTGGTAGCTGTCGATCGAATAGCCGCGCGAATAGATGTTCACCCGCTCACTGTCGATGTTCTGCACCGACAGGCCCGGCGCCTGCTTGAGCACGTCGCTGAGGGTGGTCAGCTGTTGGTCCTGCAGGCGTTGACGGGTCATCACGCTGACCGACTGAGGCGTTTCGCGCAGGGACATGGGCAGCTTGGTGGACGCACTGCTGCTGTTGACGGTGTACGAACGGCTGGCTTCGCTCGAACCGTCCAGGTTGCTTTGCACGGTGGTGGCGTCCAGCTGCAGCGAGTTGGTGTCGTTGCCACGACGGTGAATGGTCACGCTGTTGCCCTGGATGTCGTACGCAAGCCCCGTGCCTGCCAGCAAGGTGGCCAGGGCCTGCTGCGCGGTGAGGTGGCCTTTGACGGCTCGACCTTTGAGCCCTTGCACATCATCCGGGCTGAACAACACCTGCTGGTCGGCCTGCCGCCCGAACGCCTGCAACGAAGCGGAGAGCGGCATGGCGGCAATGTCCACATCCACTTCCTGGGCCATCACCTGGGCCGACAACGGCAGGCACAGCGCCATGCTCAGGCTTGAGCCGAGCAGCGTCGTCTGGAAGGCACGGTGAAGCCTTAAGGCCTGGGTGAGCGGGTTGAGCGTGCTAAGGGCTGGCATTACATCCTCTCTGATGGAGTTTGAAATGATAATGATTTGTATTAGTTGCTCAGTGAGACGCATCAGCGTAGGAAAACCGGAAAGAAAAGTTTCAGTCCGGTTACAACGGATCAGGCGGGGTGGAGTGCTGGCGCGATCTTGCCGCGGTGCAGGCGCACCAAGTGGTCGGCGATATCGAAGTAGCGATCGTCGTGGGAGATCACGATGATGGTCTTGCCTAGCCGCTTCAGGTCTGGCAGCAGCTCGGTGTAGAAGATCCGCCGGAACGTCGGGTCCTGGTCGGCGGCCCATTCATCGAACACCAGGACGGGCCGCTCCTCCAGCCAGGCGCTGACCAGCGCCAGGCGCTTGCGTTGGCCGGTAGACAGGTCGGTGGTGCTGAACACCCCGTCGCGGATGCTCACCTTGTGGTCGATCTCCAGCCGCCTGAGGTAACGCCCTGCGTCATCGGGCAGCGGTTGGTCGCCCTGGATCACGTCGTCGAACAGGTAGTAGTCGGCGAAGATGGTGGTGAACAGCTGGCGATAGTCATCGCGGGTCTGGGCCGTCACGGGCTGGCCGTTGAGCACGATGCTTCCGGCCTGCGGGGCGTACAGGCCCAGCAGCAGCTTGATCAGGGTGGTCTTGCCGCAGCCGTTTTCACCGACGATGAACACGATGTCGCCTTGCTCGACCTGTAAGTTTACCGGCCCGAATTGGAAGGGCTCGGCGCCCTCCACGGCAGGGAAGGTGTAGCGAACATCCCTGAGTTCGAGCGAGTTCATGGCCAGGGCTGGCTTGCGTGCGTCGTCCAGCAGCAGGTGTGGTTCGGGCGAGGAGAACTGCGTGGACAGCGCAGCAATGCGGCGAAAGGCGATCTGGGCCTTGCCGATGATCGGCAGGGTGCTGATCAGGTGCTCCAGCGGGCCCTTCATGTACAGCAGCACCAGCACGAAACCGCTGGTAACGCTCTTGTCCGCCGAGGGCCAGTACGATTGCAGGGCCAGCGCCACCGCGATGACCACGAAGAACAACATCGAGCCCAGGGTCTTGGCGATCACGAAGGTGTTGATCGAGCGGACCTGGGTGGCGCAAATCCGGTTGGCCGTGTCGCGGATGCCGTGGCTGAACATCCGTTGACGGCGTGGACGGTGAATACGCAATTCCTTGGCGCCTTCGGCGATGGCGCTGTAGTGCTTCTGCAAGTCGTCCTCGGCTTCTCGGGCGGCTTCAAAGCCACGCATGCCCCTGGCCTGGGCGATGAACTGCAACACGGTTCCCACGCCGATGGCCACCAGGATCACCAGGAACATCTGCCACGACAGGTGGGCCAGGTAGCCCAGGCACCCCAGCGTCACGGTGAGCGAGATGGCCAGCGGGGCGAAGACGTAGGCGAAGTCGCTGATGGTGTCCACATCATGGGTCAGTACCGGGATCAGCCGGTGGCTGCGATAACGCTCGATCTGGTCGATGGGTGCGGCCAGCACCTTTTCACCCAGCTGACGACGCAAGGTCGCGATGACGTGCTGGCCTACGTAGTTGGTGCCCATGTCGGACAGAATCGAGCTGAGCAGCGCCAGCAGGCACAGGCCGGCGAAGCCCAGCACCACGCCCTGGGTCAGGCCGGCGTCGCTGTGCAAACTGCTGTTGATGGTGGCCAGCAGAGCGGTGACGCTCAGGCCACCGATCATGCCCAGGACGATGCAAACCGTGACCAGGGGCCAGAACGGCTTGAGCAGGGCGAACAGTTCCCTGACGGCGCCACGAGGTTGATGGGTCATGTGTTTCTCCTCAATCGCGTGGGGCTGTCAGAGGTCGCGGACGACTCGGAAACCAAGGAAGTCGCCGCGCACCTCGGGGGAGCGGTTGTTGCGGTTGCCCGAGCGCGAGAACACCGGGGCCTCACCCCAGTCGTTGCCGCGCATGACGCGCTTCTCGCAGTTGCCGGTCTTCCAGGCGCTGCCATCGGCAGGCGCACCCTCGTAGTCAGGGTTCAGGCAATCGGCCGTCCACTCGTAGACATTGCCATGCATGTCGTACACGCCAAAGGCGTTGGCCGGGTAGCTGCCCACGGGCGCGGTGTAGGAGTAGCCATCGGCGGGGCCGTAGGTGTTGGCGTGCTGGCTGATGCTGTAGGCCTTCTCGTCGTTGTTGTCGAAGGGGAACGGGAAGGGGCCGGTGGAGCCGGCCCGGGCGGCGTATTCGCGCTGCGCCTCACTGATCAGACGGTAGGTGTGCCCGGTCTTTTTCGTCAGCCATTGAGCGTACGCATCGGCGTCGAACCAGCTGATGCACACCGCCGGTTGGCGAGGGCCCTGCTTATAGGTGGGTTTGCTGGCCTTGCAGAAGCGGCCAGGACGGGTGTCGCCATCGGCGATTTTGACCCCGGTTTCCCGGATGTACGCATCCAGCTCGCCTGCGGTGACCGGGAAGCGGCCCACCGCGAACGGCTTGGCGAAGGTCACGGTGTGCTGCGGGCCTTCGTCGTATTCGCGGCCCACTTCATCCTCCGGGGTACCCATCAGGTAGCTGCCGGCGGGCAGTACCACCATTTCCGGGCAATGTGGGCAGTCCTTGAAAACGCTACCGGGTTTGATCGCTTCGCCTGCGTGGACAACAGGGCAGGCCAGCAGGCCGAGCACTAAGGCAGCGCCTAGCTTGTACAGTCTGCTGGACAATGGTTTGGGTGAAGCGCAAGGCAGGTTGGGCATGGTGATAAGTCCGTGATCGGTGGTCTGGATGAAGGGTTCAGCGGCGCAAGCGTGGCGTGAGTACGGCGATCAGCCGGTCGATTTCGGCTTCGGTGTTGAGCAGGCCCGGTGCAGTGCGCACCACCGGTCCCACGTCGCGCGATACCGCATCGACGACGATGCGCTGGCTGTTGAGGTAGGCGGCGACCTCGTCGGCATCCTGGTCGGCCACCCGAAAGAAGGTGAAGCCAGCCGATTGGCGGGTGCTGCGCGGCGTGACCAGCTGCACGCCCGGTAACGTTTCGAGCCGCTGCCTGAGGTAGTCGTTGAGGCCGTGGATGCGTGCCTGGATGGCGGCCTTGCCGTGCTGCAGGTGCAAGTCGAAGGCTGTGCCCAGCGCCCACCGATGCTCGAAGGCGTGATAGCCGCCTGGGGTGAAGGTGGTGGCGAAATCCTCGTCCTCGGAAAAGGTCGCGATAAGCGGGTTCAGGTTATCGAGTGCGGTGGTGGCAGCGCAGATGATCCCTGTGCCGCGTGGGCCGAACATCCACTTGTGCGTGCCGGCAATGAAGTAGTCGCAGTTCAGGTCGGCAAAGCGCATGTCCTCGACACCAAAGCCATGTACGCCGTCGATGACGTACAGGATGCGCTCATGCTCGGCGCGGTCGCGGTTGGCTTCGCGGACCAGTTCGCCGATGGCGCCGACCGGCAGCTTCACGCCGCTGCCCGAGTGCACCCAGGTCATGCCCAGCGCGCGGGTCTTGGGGTTGATGGCCGCCTTGATGGTGCTCAGCACCTGGTCGGTGGACAGGTTCCACGGCTCGTCGAACAGCCGCAGGCGGCGTACCGGGGTGCCGTCGCGGGCGGTGCGAAAGTCCAGGGTGTGGCGTGCTGCGGAGTGCTCGTGCACCGTCGTCAGGATCTCTTGCCCGGGTGCTATCTTCAGCCCACCGTAGATCAGGCCCAACCCCTCGGTGGTGCTGCCGGTCAGGGCAATTTGCCGCGGGGCGACTTCCAGGTAGCGGGCCGCCGCTTCGCGCACCTGCGCTTCGTGTTTCCATTCCGACTGGCTGTCCCAGTCCACCAGCCGTGCCGGGTGCCGGTCCAATTGCGCGCGCAAGGCCTCGATGGCCTCGCGCACCGGTCTTGGGTGCGACGTGATCAGGAAGTTGGCGAAGTGGGCGTAGGCCGGGTCGAGGTTGAACAGGCTGCGAAAGCCCGCCCAGGCGTCAGCGCCTGTGGCGGGTGTGGGCGCGGCCTGGGCGGCGGCTATCAAGTGCCCTGCCAGTGGCAGGCTGGCAGCGAGCAGGCTGGCCTGCTTCAGAAAGGCGCGACGGTCGTTCATCTAAGGGCTCGCATCATCATCGGGAGCGGGTGGCGCCAGGGGCCGCTGCCGCTTGTACCTGCTGCCAGACACGCAGGAAATTGCCGCCCCACAGCTTGCTGATGTCAACTTCGGAGTAACCCCGTGTAATCAGTTCGGCCGTAACGTTGCGGGCCTCGCTGGCATCCTGCCAGCCGTCGATGCCGCCGCCTTCGTTGAAGTCCGAACTCAGGCCGACATGGTCGATGCCGACCTTGCGCACCGCATAGTCGATGGCGTCGCCGTAGTCCTTGAGCGTGGCTGGCGGTTCTTCGTCGAGGATGGCGTACAACGCATTGGCGTACTGGCCCACTTTCTGTTCAGGCCAGCCCGCGATGACAGGGTCGCCCGGCATGAGGGCGTAGTTCAGGTCGGCCAGGGGCGGCAGGGCATAGTCGCTGCGCAGCGCGTTGAGCCGCTGCTGGGTTTTGCTGCTCAAGGGCTTGAGGTAGGTGGAGAAGGCGACGATCTGGATGACGCCGCCGCTGTCCTTGATCAGTTGCATTTCCTTGTCCGACAGGTTGCGGCGGATGTCGACCATCGCCCGGGGCGCTGAATGCGACGCCACCACCGGTGCCCGGCTGAGCGCCACGACCTGGGCCAGTGCCTGGCTGGACATCTGCGACACGTCGATGACCACCCCCAGATCGTTCAGGCGCTGTACCGCCTGTTTGCCTATGGGTGACAGGCCTTCGAGTGCATCGACGGTGTCATTGAAGAAGGGCAGCGGGCGCGAGGAGTCGGCCCAGCTGTTGTTGCCCACATAGCTGAAGCCGAACAGGCGCATGCCGCGGGCGGCCCAACGGTCCAGCTGGTCCAGGTCGTCGCCCAGTGCGTAGGCATTGAGCATGCTGAGCAACACCGCAAACTTGCCTTCGCCGTGCAACCTGCGCATGTCCTGTGGGGTATAGGCAATGCCCACCCTTTCGGGAAAGTCGCGGACCATGCCTATGATGGCGTTGTAGCGCACCTCTTGCGTATGGCGGGCGGCCTCGACGAAGCCGGGGGTAGGGCGGTGTGGGCCATTGTCGCCGGTCCAGGATTCGGGCCAGGCGAAAAGGGTCAGGGCAGCGGCAGACAGGCGCCCGCGCGCTGCCTTGTTCAGGTCGAAGCGCCCCGCACCGTCCTGGTCGGCTTCGCTGCCTTCGGTGCCGAAGGTCAGCGGCAGCGTGATGTGGCTGTCGAACGAAAGCAGGCGCTCCTGCAGGTCATTGGCCTGGCGCATGACCTCCCTGGGGTAGCCTGCCGGCGTGTCGAGGTAGTCCCAGGCCGCCCACCCGGCACCGGCGGCCACGGCCGCGGCCAGGCTGATATACAGGGCTTTCTTCCAGCGTGGTGTCGTCATCTTGGTCTCAGTAGGTTCACCGTCGAGGGATGGGCTTGGATGCCGCCGCTACCTGGAGGGAACGAGCTGCGATGGCAGAAATTTAAGCCCCCGCCGCCTGGCTGAAGGCAGGTGTCAGCGCGCACTGCAGCGCTAAATTTCGCCCGCCGGGCCACGTCCTAGCCTTGGATGGGCCGTGCTCCATGGCCGAAGTGAAAGCACAGGTAGGGCAATGACGATTTCTCGACGCGGGTTCATCGCCGGTGTGGCATTGACGGGTATGGCAGTGCCAGGCGCGCGGTACCTGCAGCGGCGGCGAGCCAGTGAAGAGCAATACCCTGAGACCCCTGGCGAGGCGGTGGTGGAACTCGCCGATACGCCTGTCAGGCAACTGGGCGACACCTTGCGCGGTATCTGGCACTGGACACCTCAAGGCCGCGAGGCCGGGCTTGCCGGCGTGCCGCCAGGGGAGCTTGAGCTGTTCCTGGATGTGGCTTGGAGCGGGCGGGGTTTGCGCGGCTACCTCGACACACCTGAACGTTTGCGCAGCACGCTGGAGCCACGCTATCGGGTGGTGGCTGACTTGTTGCTCGATCAGCCAGGGACGCTACGCTGGCGGCTGTTGGCCACGGACGCCAACCCGCTTGGGGCACGCTACGAGTGCCAGGTTGTGCTTGACGAGGTCTGGGGGGCGTACGGTAACGCAGGGCCTGCGACCTTGAGCGGACACGTGGCGGCATTGGAGCGGCCCTTGGCGCTGCCTGTGCAGGACAACCGTTTCCTGGCGCTGAAAAAAACCTTTCCCGAAGCGCGGGAGCGCACGCCGTTGTCGGCGCCGTTGCTGGCCAAGTTGATCGCGCCGGAACACCGGCTGTTTCACCAGCTGTGGCATGCGTCACGGGACAAGTGGCACAAGCTCGATGACGAAAAGCGCGGTGCGCTGCGAGGGCTGGGCTGGCAGCCAGGGCCAAGGGCGCGCGAGCGTGATGCCCGGGGCCGGCACAAGGACCGCAACGGCTCCGGCGAGGACTTTCTGTTCATGCACCGGCACATGCTGGGTAACGCCAGGGCCATCGAGCCTTTACCGTCGTGGCCGCGCTTTCCCTTGCCCCAACCGGCGCTCGAGCGCGACCGCGCAGGGTTTGCGGCCTACTTCGACAACCATGACGGCAATGCTTTGCCGCCTACATGGTTGGCCGATGATGACGAGGAGTACGCCCAGTGGGTGCGCGACATCAAGAGCCCGGACACCTTCTACGGCAACTTCCAGGTCTGGGAGTCGCGCTATGGCGATCCTCATTACCTCAGTACGCTGACCTTGGGGCAGCTTGGCTCGGAGCTGGAGCTGGGCCTGCATGACTGGCTGCACATGCGCTGGGCCTCGGTGCCGCGCGATCCGGCCAACGGCATGCCGGTGCCGATGGCGCGCACGCCCGACGACTATGCCCAGCGCTGGTATAGCGCCGAGAACGATTTTCTCGGCGACCCTTTTTCATCCCATGTGAACCCGGTGTTCTGGCGCTTTCATGGCTGGATCGACGACCGCATCGAGGACTGGTTCCAGGCCCATGAACGGCTTCATCCTGGTGAGGTGCGGCGCCTGGAGGTCAACGGCGTGCCCTGGTTCGCGCCGGGGCGCTGGGTAGAGGTCGCCGACCCCTGGCTGGGGCCGGATACCCATGGGTGCTCTACAGTGCCCGGTTTACGCCCAGGGCGGAGCGTGGAGATGGACCCGGAGACCATGAAGCTGGCCCTGCGTATCATCTATGCCGAAGACGAGCGTTTCGCCGCGTTACGGCCCAAGGTGCCGCAGCGGCCGTGGTATGCCCGGCATCTGAAGGTGATGCGGGCGTCGCGGTAAGGGCCTGGGGCAATTCATGCAGCGATGGGACGCAAGGCGGCCCCGACAATATGCGCTGCGACGCTGGGTTCTTGGGGCTGCTGCGCAGCCCAACGCGGTCGGTCTGGCGCCCTGGCGAGGCCGCTCCAGGACTATACCGAAGCAACTGCCTTGCATCGCATCTAAAGGTTAGCCCGTGTGCGGCCTTGCGCCGCGACAGGCCGCGCAGCGGCCTCGGCTATCCTGGCGTTTTTCGAGCTCAGCGTTGCGCCTACGGTGCATCACCCCCCACCTCCCACCCACCACCCAGCGCCTTGTAAAGCGCCACGCTCGCTTGCAGGCGGGCCAGGCGTAGCGTTGCCTGCTGGTCCTGGGCCGTATACAGCGTGCGCTGGGTTTCCAGTACGGTCAGCACGGTCTCGGCGCCTGCCCCGTAGCGCTGTTCGGCCAGGTCAAAGGCCAGTTGGGCTTGTCGCACTTCTTCGTCCTGCCAGTGACGCTGGCGGTCGACACCGTCAAGGGCATTGAGCGCCTTCTCCACATCGCTCAGGCCAGCGAGGATGCTGCTGCGATACTGCTCCAGCAATTCGGCCTGCTCGGCCTCGGCCAGGTCGCGGGAGGCGCGCAGCTTGCCGTTGTCGAAAATCGGCGCAAGCAGGCCGGAGGTCAGGGTGTAATAGGGGCTTTCCAGTGTCTGGGCGAAGGTGCGGGCGCCGCTGCCAAGGGTGGCGCCAAGGGTTACCTTGGGCAGCATGGCCGCTCGGGCCACCTGCACGTTGGCATTGGCCGCTGCCAGGCGGGCCTCGGCGGCGGCAATATCGGGGCGACGGGTCAGCAGGTCGCTGGGCAGGCCGCTGTCGACCGTCGGCCAGGCCACGTTGGCGAACGGCTGACGGCTGGTTGGCAGTTGCTGCACCGGGTCGCCGAGCAATGTCGCGAGGGTGATTCGGGCGTCTTGCACGCGTTGCACCAAGAGGGGGATCTGACGCGCCTGGGCCGCGACCAGGCTGCGCTGCTGGGCAAGCTCCAGGCGTGTTGCCGAGCCTGCGCGCTGACGCGCCTGGACCAGGCGCAAGATGCCCCGTGCATTGTCCAGGTTCAGTTGGGCGATGCGCAGTTGCTCGGCCAGGGCCAGGCCCTGCAGATACGTGTTGGCAATGTCGCTGAGCAGGCTCAGCTGCACCGTCTGCCGGTCGAAGCGGCTGGCTTGCAGTGCGTGCAGGGCGTTGTCGCGGCTAGCCCGCAGGCCGCCCCAGAAATCGATTTCATAGCTGGCACTGAGCTGGGTATCGAACGCGGTGCTGGTGCGCTGGCTGCTGGTGGCATCGAGGTCGTTATAACCCTCGCCCTTGAGCAGCCGCTGGCGGCTGGCATCCACGCCCAGTTCGACCGCTGGCAGCAAGGGTGCATTGGCGATGGCAGCACGGGCTCTGGCCTGGCGGATGCGCGCGGTGGCGGCCGCCAGGTCGTGGCTGTTATGCAGGGCGCGTTGCACCAGGTTGTCCAGTTCGGGGCTGTTGAAGGACTGCCACCACTGACGCGCCGGTCTATCGGCCTCACTGAAAGCGCGTGTCGGGCCCTGCCAGGCCCCTGGCAGCTGGACCTCTGCCTGGGGCAGAGTGGGCGGGCTGCACCCGGCGAGCGCCAGGCAGAGGGTCAACAGGCTGATGCGGCTTGGCAAGGGCATGGCTTATTCGCTGGTAAGGGCTTTGACCGGGTCGAGTCGGGCGGCCTTGCGTGCGGGCATGAAGCCGAACACGATGCCGGTGATCACAGCGCAGGTAAGCGCGCCAAGCATGGCAGGCAGCGCGAAGGCCACCGCGATATCGGCCAGCATCAAGCCGGCGCCGACGACCAGGGCCAGGACGATGCCGCTGAGCCCGCCCACCATCGACAGCATGACCGCCTCGCTGAGGAACTGGCGCATGATGTCGCGCTGGCGCGCTCCGGTGGCCATGCGGATACCAATCTCGCGGGTACGCTCGCGCACGGTCATCAGCATGATGTTCATCACCCCAATGCCGCCCACCAGCAGCGAGATGGCCGCGATGGCGCCGAGCATCAACGACAGGCTGCTCTGGGTGCGTGCCTCGGCCTGGATCAAGGCCGCATCGTTGGTCAGTTCGAAATCGTGGCGGCCCTGGTGGCGCTGGCGCAACAGGTGATCGATGGCCGCCTCGGTCCCGTTGACCTGCGTCGAATCGCGCGCCGCGATGGTGATGTAGTCGGGGTCGCGATGACCGAACAGGCGGATGGCGGCGGCCGAGTACGGCACCACGATACGTCCGTCGCTGTCCTGGTCGCCGGAGCTGGCGCCTTTTCCCGCCAGTATGCCGATCACCTGGAAGGGCACGTTGCCGATCAGCAGGTATTGGCCGATCGGGTTGGCATGATCGCCCAGCATCTTCTCCCGCACTTTATGGCCGATCACGGCGACTGCCGCCGCGCCGGCTTCGTCGGCCTGGCTGAAGAATGAGCCCTCGACCACGGGCCAGTTGAAAATGTCCTCGAACCAGGTGTTGTTGCCGCCCACGTAGAACATCTGGCTGGTGTTGTTCTGGCGCACCATGAGCTTTTCCCCGATAACGGGCATGACGTGCTTGACCTGCGGCAATTGGCCGATGGCGGCGACATCGTCCAGGGTGACGGTACCTGCCGGCTCGCCGAGTGTCGCCGGCTTGCCGTTGAGATAAAGGATGTTGGAGCCGAACGCGGCCATCTGCGCCATCACCTGGCGCTTGCTGCCTTCGCCCACGGCCAGCATGACCACCACCGAGGCTACTCCGATGACGATGCCCAGCAAGGTGAGCGCGGTGCGAAAGCGATTGATCCACATGATGCGCCAAGCTGCCTGGAGTGCTTCGACCAGCTCGCCTTTCCAGGCGCCGCGCAACTGCGCCCCCTGGCCCAGGCGCTGACGCAGATCATCGGCCTGCAGGCCGGGGTGGCGGGCTGCGCCGTCGCGCTGGGCGGCCGAGTCGCTGATCATGAGGCCGTCGCGAATTTCGATGACCCGGTGCGCGCGGGCCGCGACATCGCGGTCGTGGGTGATCAGGATGATCACATGGCCTTGGCTGGCCAACTCGTCCAGCAGTGCCATGACTTCCTTGCCGCTGTGGCTGTCCAGGGCACCGGTGGGCTCGTCGGCGAGGATGATGTGGCCACCGTTCATCAATGCGCGGGCAATCGACACCCGCTGCTGCTGACCCCCCGAGAGTTGATGCGGGCGGTTGGCAGTGCGGCTTGCCAAGCCTAGCCGGTCCAACAGGGCCGCGGCGCGCACCTGGCGCTCCTGGGCCGGGATGCCTGCGTAAATGGCGGGCATTTCGACGTTTTCCAGCGCAGAGCCGGAAGGGATCAGGTGGTAACCCTGAAAGACGAATCCGAATGCCTCGCGGCGCAGCCACGCCAGTTCATCGTTGCCCAGCTCGGCCACGTCCATCCCCGCGAAGTGATAGTTGCCGCGGGTGGGACGGTCCAGGCAACCGAGGATGTTCATCAGGGTCGACTTTCCGGAGCCCGAAGCGCCAACGATGGCAACGAATTCACCGGGATGAATACGCAAGCTGATACCCCGCAGCACGTCCACCCTGGGGGTGCCGAAGCCGCCGTAAGCCTTGCAGATGTCGCGCAGTTCGATCAGGGGCGTGGTCATCTAGCCTCCACTGCCTTGGCCGATCAGTAACCGCTCACCTTCGCCCAGGCCATCGAGCACCTGCACACGCAGGCGATCGCTAAGCCCTGTTCGTACCTGACGCGGTTGCACCTGGCCATCGGGGGCGAGCACCTGGGCGATGTGCATGCCATCGCGTTCGTCCAGCGCGGCCAGGGGTACGGTCAGTACACCGCTGGCCTGCCCGGCGACGAAGAACACTTGCGTGGTCATGTCGGCCATCAGCGCACCGTCAGGGTTCTCCACATCCAGCAAGACGGTGTACTGCACCACCTGAGTACCGGTGGCGCCATTGGTCGCGCTCGCCGGGCTACCGCCACCGCTGCTGGTTTGCTCCAGCGGCTTGGGTGGAATCGGCAGGATCTGCCTGACGCGGCTGCTCCAGCGGCGCTTGCCGCCTGCCAGTGTCGTGAAGTAGGCCGTCATGCCAGGCTTGACCTTACCGATGTCGGCCTCCGATACCTGCGCCCACACCGTCATGGGCGAGAGCTTGGCGATGCGCAGGATCAACGGGGTTTGCTGCTGGGCATTGAGGGTCTGGCCTTCACGGGCATCCACCGCCACCACGGTGCCATCCATCGGGGCGTAGATGCGGGTGTAGCCCAATTCGGCTTCGTCACTGCGCAGGCTCGCCTGGGCCTGACGGATCTGCGCCTGATACATGTCGATACGCGCCTGGGTGACGCTGAGCTGCGCATTGGCCGCCTGCACATCCTCTTCGCGGGTGGCGCCGGCATCGGCCAGGCTGCGCTGGCGGGCGAGCTGCTGCTTGGCCAGTTTGAACTGGGCGCGCTGCTCGGCGAGCTGCGCCTTGAGATTGTCGATGGAAAAGCGCCCGGCATCCACGCGCGCCTGCTGTGTTGACGGGTCAATCTCCACCAGCAGTTGTCCCTTGCGCACGGTATCGCCGGCTTCGACGTGAAGCGTGCGAATCTGCCCGGAGGCTTGTGCGCCAACATCCACATAGCGCCTGGGTTGCAGCGTGCCCAGCGCGGTGACGCTGCTTTCGATGTCTGCACGCGTCACGGTGACGGTATTGGCCGGTACCGCGCCCAGGGGCAGGGTGCTCCAGGCCAGAAGACTGCCCAGGCTCAGCAGGGCGAAGCCGCCCAGAAGCAGGCGGTGGCGAGTAGCGGGTGCACGTCTCATGGGGACTTCCAGCCGAAGTGGGCCTGAGCGCAAGCAATGCCTGTGCGCAGGCAGGTCCCCGTTAAACGAAGGTCATGGTGTTGAATTTAGCCTTGGCCGGCGACCGACGTCGGTTGCTGCGGTTAATGATAATTTGTAAGATTCCAATTTGATATCACCTGCGACCATCTGGGCTGCGCGGGGCCTTCATCGGGCGATTCAGGGTGCCGCCGTGGAACACTATTATCGCGAGTTGGTCAATTTCCTGAGCGCACGCCTTGGCAGCCGCCAGGCTGCCGAAGATGTGGCCCATGACGCCTACGTTCGGGTACTGGAGCGTGTCGATGCGCAAGTGATCGAACACCCTCGGGCGTTTCTTTATCGCACCGCGCTCAATCTGGTGGTGGATCGACATCGGCGCCACTTGATTCGCCAGACCGAACCGCTGGAAGTGCTCGACGAGGGCGTTCAGTGGCAGCACACGGTCTGGTCCCAGGACATGCACCACGCCCAGCGGCTGGACCTGCTCAAGCGCGCCTTGGACGAATTGCCCAAGCCATGCCGTGACAGCTTTCTGCTGCGCAAGCTCGAAGGCTTGTCCCACCCGCAGATCGCCGAGCGGCTAGGCCTGTCGCGTAGCCTGGTGGAGAAGCACATCGTCAATGCCATGAAACACTGCCGGCAACGCATGCGCCAGTGGGAGTCCTGACGGCACGCCGCGCAAACTGCACATTCTGTTGGGCCGCCGCTTGCTTTCCGAGGGTTTCCCGGCTTGTATCTAGGGGTATCAATGCCGGACCTGGCATGGGCTTGACGGGCTCGGCCAGGTCTTGGGCGCTCCTACCACTGTGCAGGTCCGACCATGGCCAACAAGTCCTTGCGTATCCTGATTGCCGATGCCCACCCGCACCAACGCCTGCAACTGGAGCGTATGCTCAATGGTCTGGGGTATTACCGTATTGCCCCTGTCGACAGTTTCGAGGAGCTGCAGCGCCTGGTACTCGGTGCCTTGCAGCCCTTCCACCTGCTGCTGGGCAACATCGAATTGGCCAGCCACGCAGGCGTAGACCTGGCACGGTTTTGCCGGGTCAGCACGCAGATCCAGCATGCCCTGCTTTACCATTGCGCCCAGCTGAAGGTGCCTGCGGTGCCCCAGGCCGAGCGCCAGGCGGTCAGCCTGAGCCTGCCCCACGTACCTGACGATGATGCCCTGGCGTCGTTCATGTCCATCATCGACGCCCCCGTGGTGGTGGGCACCTTACCTATGCCGGACGGGCTACGCAGGGCGGGCCCCAGAGCGCCCGGCAACCTGGCCCAGACGGTCTTTCATCGCTGAGCCGGGCAGGGTAGGGGGCAATCGGGTCGCTATTTGCTATCCTCCGGCCTTTGACCATTGCTGCGAAACCTGCCATGACTGCCACCGATACCGCTCGTCCACCCCGGTTCACCCGCCGTGACCACAGGACGCTGGGCCTGGCTGCGCTGGGCGGCGCGCTGGAAATCTACGATTTCATCATCTTCGTCTTTTTTGCCCTGACCCTCAGCCAGCTTTTCTTCCCGCCCGAAATGCCTCAATGGCTACGGCTGCTGCAAAGTTTCGGCATCTTCGTCACCGGTTACCTGGCCCGGCCATTGGGTGGCATCCTGATGGCGCATTTCGCGGATCACCTGGGCCGCAAGCGCGTTTTCAGCCTCAGCATTCTGATGATGGCGCTGCCTTGCCTGCTCATCGGCGTCATGCCGACGTATGCCGACATCGGCTACGCGGCGCCGTTGTTGTTGCTGGCTCTGCGCATCCTGCAGGGGGCTGCAGTCGGCGGTGAAGTGCCCAGTGCCTGGACCTTCGTTGCCGAACATGCACCGCCCGGGCGACGCGGCTATGCCTTGGGTTTTCTGCAGGCTGGGCTCACGTTCGGCTATCTGCTGGGCGCCCTGACGGCAACCTTGCTGGCCCACGTGTTCTCGCCCGAGGAGATACTCAGCTACGCCTGGCGTTATCCGTTCCTGCTGGGGGGCGTGTTCGGGGTCATCGGCGTGTGGTTGCGCCGCTGGCTGAGTGAAACGCCGGTTTTTGTGGCCTTGCGCAGCCAGCAGGCCCCGGTGAAGTTTCCCTTGCGACAGGTGCTTGGCGAACATAAACGTGCCTTGGCGCCAGCGGCGTTGCTGACCTGCGTGCTGACCTCGGCAGTGGTGGTGCTGGTGGTGATCACCCCGACGGTCATGCAGCAGCGCTTTGGCATGAGTGCCGGGGATACCTTTGCCCTGAGCAGCGTGGGCATCGTGTTTCTGAATCTGGGCTGTGTGCTTGCCGGGTTGTTGGTAGACCGCGTGGGCGCGTGGCGGGCGCTGCTGCTGTACAGCGTGCTGCTACCCCTGGGGATCGGCGTGCTCTATGCCAGCCTGATCGGGCACTGGGGCATGACATGGGTGGCCTATGCCCTGGCGGGCTTGTCGTGCGGCGTGGTGGGCGTGGTGCCCTCGGTCATGGTCGGGCTGTTCCCCGCGCAGATTCGCGTATCGGGTATTTCGTTCACCTACAACGTGGCCTATGCGCTGTGGGCCAGTATCACGCCCTTGGCGCTTATCGCACTGATGCCATGGAGCCCTTGGGTATGTGTGGGTTTCTGTCTGGTGATGGGCGGGGTAGGGGTAATGACGGCGGTGTACTTCGGGCGCCGAGAGCCCCTGGCGGCGGGTGAACCTGGGCTTGAGCTCTCGGGCACGGCATGAAACGTGTGACCCTGCCGTTTCCGAGCACGCCCTGGCCGATATAAAAAGCCCCCGGTTCGAGAGAACCGGGGGCTTTTTATATCGGCCAGGGCGAGGTGACTACATGTTCGGGTAGTTGGGCCCGCCAGCGCCTTCCGGCGTGACCCAGGTGATGTTCTGGGCCGGGTCCTTGATGTCGCACGTCTTGCAGTGCACGCAGTTCTGCGCGTTGATCTGGAAACGCTTGCTGCCATCTTCCTGAGTGACTACTTCGTAGACGCCTGCCGGGCAATAACGCTGGGCAGGTTCGTCATACAGCGGCAGGTTACTGGCGATCGGAATGGTCGGGTCGGCCAGCTTCAGGTGGCAGGGCTGCTCTTCTTCATGGTTGGTGCTGGACAGGAACACCGAGCTGAGCTTGTCGAAGCTGAGCTTGCCGTCGGGCTTGGGGTATTCGATCTTTTGCGAGTCTGCGGCCAGCTTCAGGCAGGCATAGTCAGGCTTGGTGTCGCGCAGCGTGAAGGGCAGCTTGCCGGCGAACCAGTTCTGGTCGATGTAGTTGAACGCAGCACCCAGCAACGGGCCGAACTTGTGCATGGCCGGGCCGAAGTTGCGGCTGGCGAACAGTTCTTCATGCAGCCAGCTGGCCTTGAAGGCGCTGACATAGCCGTCTAGCTGGTCACCGCCCTCACTGCCGGCGATCAGGGCGTCAGCGACGGCCTCTGCAGCGAGCATCCCCGACTTCATGGCCGTATGGCTGCCCTTGATCTTGGCAACGTTCATGGTACCCAGGTCGCAGCCGATCAGGGCGCCGCCTTTGAATACCATCTTGGGCAGCGAGTTGATGCCGCCCTTGGCCAGCGCGCGCGCACCATAGCTGATGCGTTTGCCGCCTTCGAGGTACTGGCTGATCACCGGGTGGTGCTTCAGGCGCTGGAACTCGTCGAAGGGCGACAGGTAGGGGTTGGCATAGGACAGGTCGACGATCAGCCCGACGACCACCTGGTTGTTCTCCAGATGGTAGAGGAACGAGCCACCGGTGTTGTCCTTGGCCATGACGTCCAGCGGCCAGCCGGCGGTGTGCACCACCAGGCCTTGCTGGTGTTTGGCTGGGTCGATTTCCCACAGTTCCTTGAGCCCGATACCGTAGTGCTGCACGTCCGAATCGCTGTCCAGTTTGAAGCGCTTGATCAGTTGCTTGCCGATGTGGCCACGGCAGCCTTCGGCGAACAAGGTGTATTTGGCGCGCAATTCCATGCCTGGCGTGTACAAGCCTTCCTTGGGCTGGCCTTCGCGATCGACCCCCAGGTCGCCCGTGACGATGCCGCGTACGACGCCGTCTTCGTCGAACAGCGCTTCCTGGGCTGCGAAACCTGGGTAGATCTCGACACCCAGGTTCTCGGCCTGCTGGGCCAGCCAGCGGCACAGGTTGCCCAGCGAGATGATGTAATTGCCCTGGTTGTGCATGGTCTTGGGCACGAACAGGTCAGGTACCTTGGTGGCGCTGCCGGCATCCTTGAGCACGTAGATGTCGTCACGCTTGACCTCGGTGTTCAGCGGCGCGCCCAGCGCCTTCCAGTCCGGGAACAGCTCGTTCAGGGCGCGTGGCTCGAACACGGCGCCGGAGAGAATATGGGCACCGACTTCGGAGCCTTTTTCCACCACGCAGACGCTGATTTCGCTACCGGCTTCGGCGGCCTTCTGCTTCAGGCGGCAGGCGGCGGACAGGCCCGCCGGGCCGGCGCCGACGATGACCACGTCGAATTCCATGTATTCGCGTTCCACAGGTTCTCTCCTACTCATCAAGGCTCATAGCTGTTGCTTTGTCTTATGGGTGCGCGGGCATTCGCAGCGGTGGCCAGGCCACCAGGTTGTAGCTGGGCAAATGACGAACTACACCGTTTTGTCTTGGACGCGCATTATATCTACACCACTTGACCGGTCCAATACAAACGTTTGTTTGAATTTGCCGCAGCCCAGTAAAATCAAAGGAAGGCGGCTGGAAGGTGACCGATTTGCCGTATTGACCGGATGGGGTGATACGGTCAAGATACGAGCGGTTTTACGTTCGCCGTAGGCTTGCAGCCGGGCGCAGGTACACCTCTAAAGACCAGGTGTGGAGCAGGGTTTTCAAGCGTTCAAGCGGTTTGTAGTGAAGTCTACACGCCACGACAGCAAATGACCCGCGTGCATTTTTGCCCCAGGCATGTGCACATCAGTGATGGGTCGGCGAACGCCGGGGCGCACTTGGTTGCGTTCACCATGAAAACTTCGTCTGCGGCTTGTTTCCAGAGGTGCCCTTGTACCCACGCGTATCGCAGGGCCTAGTCCCAGGCGACTATCTATTCACCGGAGAGTAACGAGGAATCCATGAAGGTTCTTGTAGCTGTCAAACGAGTGGTCGACTACAACGTCAAGGTTCGCGTCAAGGCGGACAACTCCGGCGTCGACCTTGCTAACGTCAAGATGTCCATGAACCCCTTCTGCGAAATTGCCGTGGAAGAGGCCGTTCGCCTGAAAGAAAAAGGCGTTGCGACCGAGATCGTCGTCGTATCCGTCGGCCCGACTACCGCCCAGGAGCAGTTGCGTACCGCCCTGGCGCTGGGTGCCGACCGCGCCATCCTGGTCGAAGCAGCCGACGAACTGAACTCCCTGGCTGTGGCCAAGGCGCTCAAGGCCGTGGTCGACAAAGAGCAGCCGCAGCTGGTCATCCTCGGCAAGCAGGCCATCGACAGTGACAACAACCAGACTGGCCAGATGCTCGCCGCACTGACCGGTTACGCCCAGGGCACTTTCGCGTCCAAGGTCGAAGTCGCTGGCGACAAGCTCAACGTCACCCGTGAAATCGACGGCGGCCTGCAAACCGTCGCGCTCAACCTGCCGGCCATCGTCACCACCGACCTGCGCCTGAACGAGCCGCGCTACGCGTCGTTGCCCAACATCATGAAGGCCAAGAAGAAGCCGCTCGAGACCCTGACGCCGGATGCGCTGGACGTTTCCCTGGCCTCTACCAACAAGACCCTGAAAGTGGAAGCACCCGCTGCCCGTGGCGCTGGCATCAAGGTCAAATCGGTGGCCGAACTGGTCGAGAAGCTGAAGAACGAAGCGAAGGTAATCTAAATGACTATCCTGGTTGTCGCTGAATACGAGAACGGTGCCGTTGCGCCGTCCACCCTCAATACCGTTGCTGCTGCCGCCAAGATTGGTGGTGACGTGCACGTACTGGTCGCCGGTCACAATGTAGGTGCCATTGGCGAATCCGCCGCCAAGATCGCCGGCGTGGCCAAGGTTCTGGTCGCCGATAATGCCGCTTACGCCCATGCGCTGCCCGAGAACGTTGCGCCGTTGATCGTCGAGCTTGCCCAGGGCTACAGCCACGTGCTGGCCCCGGCCACCACCAATGGCAAGAACACCCTGCCGCGCGTTGCAGCGCTGCTGGACGTCGATCAGATCTCCGAAATCATCTCGGTCGAATCTGCCGACACCTTCAAGCGCCCGATCTACGCGGGTAACGCCATCGCTACCGTGCAGTCGAGCGCCAGCGTGAAGGTCATCACCGTGCGCACGACCGGCTTTGATGCCGTGGCTGCCGAGGGTGGCGCCGCCGCTGTCGAGGCGGTGGGTGCTGCCCATGATGCTGGCATCTCGGCGTTCGTTTCCGAAGAGCTGGCCAAGTCCGATCGCCCTGAGCTGACCGCTGCCAAAATCGTCGTTTCCGGCGGGCGCGGCATGGGTAACGGCGATAACTTCAGCCACCTGTACAGCCTGGCCGACAAACTGGGTGCCGCTGTTGGCGCTTCCCGTGCAGCGGTCGATGCGGGCTTCGTGCCCAACGACATGCAGGTCGGCCAGACCGGCAAGATCGTCGCTCCGCAGTTGTACATCGCCGTCGGTATCTCGGGCGCCATCCAGCACCTGGCCGGTATGAAGGATTCCAAGGTGATCGTGGCGATCAACAAGGACGAAGAAGCACCGATCTTCCAGGTTGCCGACTACGGCCTGGTTGCCGACCTGTTCGAAGCCGTGCCGGAGCTGGAAAAGCTGGTCTGATCCGCTGGCTTCACTTATAAAGAACCCGGCCCTCTTGTTGAGGGCCGGGTTTTTTTTATGGTCGAGGAGTATGGGATGAGGTTGGGTGCAACGGGCAGGACGCTGGCCTGCATGACAGTTCTGGTATCGCCACTGGCGATGGCGGCAGGCAAGTGCGAACGCCTGGTGGCCACCGGCAGCCCCGACGCGCCGCCCTATTCGTGGCAGGATCCTAAAGACCCTAAGCACCTGATTGGCGCCAACGTCGACTTGCTGCGCCAAGTCGCGGGCAAGCTGGGTATCAAGGTGGAAGTGCTCAATGCCGGCCGGCGCGATCAGGCCCTTGAGGAGGTGCGCAGCGGGCGCATGGATCTGCTGCTCGATGCGCCGTTGCAAGTTGAGCAATTGACATCGCTGGACTACATCCACCCGCCGTTGCAACTCAATGAGTATCTGGTATGGACGCGGCACGATGCCGAATTGACCTTCGATGGCCCAGCCGACCTTGCGCGGTATCGGGGGAGTCTTTCGGAGCGAGCGCGTTTGACCCCCGCGTTCACTGCGTTCGCCAAAGACCAGTTGAAACCGGTGATGGCGCAGAATCTGACCCAGGCCTTTCAGAAGTTGGTACTCGGCCAAGTAGACTACGTGCTAGCCGGTCGTTACTCGGGCATGGCCATGGTCCAGAGCCTGGGCATGAACGATGCCCTGATTGCCCGCGGCCTACCCGTTGATCGACCCGGGCTATACGTGGCGCTGTCCCATGACTCGGCGTGCAACGACAGTTGGCTGCGTGGGCATTTGGCGAAAAAACTGACAGAATTGCCCATCTCCGGTACGTCCGATGCTGTGCTGCAGACCAATCTCGAGCGCTGGAAGGCGCAATTGCAGGTGCAGGGCGACGCCCCCAAACACTAGGAAGATCGCGTGAAAACCCAACCTTTGATCCTTGCCATGGCCGTGCTTGCCCTGGCTGGCTGTGCCAACGACCCTGCCCCGGATGAACAGATGCGCCTCTCCGAACAGGCCCTGGAACAAGCAAAAGCGGTTGGTGCTACCGACCAGGTCGAAGCGTTCAAGCTGGCCGAAGACAAACTGGGACGTGCTCGTACAAACATGCTTACACAGGATTTTCGCGACGCTCGCATGCGCGCCGAACAGGCTGAGCTCGATGCTCGGCTGGCCGAGGCACAAGTGTTGAATCAAAAGAGCGATGAGCAGTTGCAACTGCTGCAATCGAGGATCAAGCGCCTGCGCAAACAATTGGAGGTGCAGCCATGATGGCGCGTGGTTCTTTCACGGTACTGACGTTGCTGGCCCTTGCAGCAGGCCTGACCGGTTGCGCCAGCCAGCGCAGCACGGCCGCGCTGGATCAAGCCGCTGCCAGCTTCCAGAAGGTCAAGGATGACTCGGATGTGCTGCGCAGCGCGCCGCGTGATGTGATCCGCGCCGGCGAGTCGCTGTCGCGCGCCGAGCGTTTGTCCAGCTACATGGGTACCGGTGCCGATGTGCGCCATTACGCCTACCTCAGTCAACGCTACAGCGAAATTGCCAGTGAGCACGCCAAGCTTGCGCTGAATCAGGAGCGCCAGGCCAAGCTCGACTTGGAACGCCAACGGCTGCAACTGGCGCTGCGCGAGGCCAAGCTGGCCAGCGTGCAGCAACAGGGCAAATGGGTCGAGTCGCAGATCGTCGCACTGGCGTCGGAGCAGCCCGACCGTGGCTTGGTCATGACGCTGGGTGACGTACTGTTCGATACCGGCAGCGCCGACCTCAAGAACTCGGCCAGCCGGACGTTGCTCAAGCTTGTGCAGTTCCTCCAGCTCAACCCCCGCCGCTTAGTGCGCATCGAAGGTTATACCGACAGCACTGGCACGCCTGAAGAGAATCTCAAGCTGTCCCGCGACCGGGCGCAGGCCGTGGCCGATATGCTGGCCGACCTGGGCATCGATGAAAAACGGATGCAAGTCGAGGGCTATGGCGACCAATACCCGGTTGAGGTCAACGCCTCGGAGCGGGGCAGGGCGCAGAATCGACGGGTTGAGATCGTGTTCTCCGACGACAAGGGCAAGCTCGCGCCAGCACGCTGATGGGTGGGTGTCAGGCCCGGGCAATGGGTCATGCTGGCCGTCGAAATGGGCAGTGCATGGCAGCCGTTGCCCCTGCGCGTGAATGACTTTTGGGCGCTTGCCACCTGCCGGATAGGCTCATGACCAGCATGCCCGCACACCGTTTACGTGCCGGTGCTGCAAATCGCTTCCAAGCACGTGTACCGTTGACTATTCTGTCATCTGTCCCAGTACACTTTGCAACTGTTCCGGTATCCTGAACCGCAGTGAGCGACACAAGAATAATGAGCCTGTCCGCGCGTCGAGATCCAGCCATGACCAACCTGCTGTTATACCAGCGTATCGCCCAGCAACTGGCCGAAGACATCCGGCGCGGTGTCTACCAGCCAGGCGAACGGGTGCCTTCGGTGCGCAAGATGAGTGCGCAGCTCAATGTCAGCCATGCCACCGTCCTGCAAGCGTATGCCAACCTGGAGGACCAGGGGCTGATTCGCGCGCGTCCCCAGTCTGGTTACTATGTGCACCAGACCCCGGCGCTAACGGCGCCCACGCCGGACATCGCGCGCGTGGAGCGCCCCGGTCTGGTGACCCGGGCCAGCATCATCCAGCAGGTGCTGACCGAGGCGCGCCGCGATGGCGTATTCGCCTTCGGCGCGGCCGTGCCACATGTCGACTATCTGCCCGTGCGAGCCTTGCACCAGCAACTGGCCAAGGTGACACGCTTTCACAGCCCGCGCGCCTTCAGCTACATGTTCAGCCCAGGCTTCGAGCCCCTGCGTCGGCAGATCGCCATTCGCATGCGCGACGCCGGCGTGCTGGTCGACCCACAGGAGGTGATCGTCACCCATGGCTGTGTCGATGCCTTGCAGATGTCGCTGCGTGTGCTCACCAAGCCCGGCGACCTGATCGCGGCCGAGTCGCCGACCTACTACGGTCTTCTGCAATTGGCGGACTTGCTCGGGTTGAAAGTGATCGAGATCCCCAGCGACCCCTCGACCGGCATCAGTCTCGAGGCCTTGCAACTGGCCGCCAACCAATGGTCCATCAAGGCGTTGGTGCTGACCGCGCGGTTGAGCAACCCGCTAGGAGGGACCGTTCCCGAAGAGCGGCAAAAGCAGTTGCTGCGCCTGGCATCGGACTACGATATCCAGATCGTCGAAGATGACATCTATGGCGAGTTGATGTTCGAGCAGGGCAAGACCAAGGCTTTGAAAGCGTTCGATCGTCTGGACAGGGTCATCTACTGCTCAAGCTTCTCCAAGACGCTCTCGCCTGGCGTGCGAGTGGGCTGGATGATTGCCGGCCGCTACCAGGACGAGATCCAGCGCTTGCAGACCTTCACCACCCATTCGGCGTGCAGCGTGACCCAGATGGCGGTAGCGGCTTACCTGGAAAACGGTGGTTATGATCGCCATCTTCGCTTCATTCGCCAGGAGTACCGCAAGAACCTCAGTGCGTATCAGTTGGCAGTGCAGCAGCACTTCCCGGAGGGCACTCAGATGACGCGCCCAACGGGCGGCTTCATTCTGTGGGTGAGCTTGCCTGGCCGGGTCAATACCCAGGAGCTGCACGTGCGGGCGCTGGAGCAGGGGATCAGCATCGCGCCGGGGCTGATTTTCAGCAACACCGAGCAGTTCAACCACTGTATCCGCCTGAACTGCGGGATTCCATGGAACAAGGAGGCCGAGCGCGCAGTCATCACCTTGGGACTACTGGCACAACAATTGTGCAGGGAGCCTGCAACCCCACTTTTGTGAGGCTTGCCAGGCGGCTGCGGAACAGGGAGCATACGCATTTTCCATGGGGTTCTGTCCATTTGCCATGAACGCACTGCGCCGCTATCTGATGGTCTTGTGTCTGCTGCCTGTGGTTCTGCCGGGCAGCCCAGCCCAGGCTGCCCAGCCAGCAAGCCAGGCACAGTCCGCTACAGGTAAAGCGCAAGTCAAGCCCAAGGCACAGCAAAGTGCTCGCAAGGCAGTCAGCAAGCGCGCTAAATCGGCGCACAAAAAGGTCAGCAAGCAAGTGGCCAAGCCATTGCCGAAAGCCAACCTCGACCTGAGCTTGCCGACCGAGCTGGTGGATAACCTGCAGCCGAATGTGGGTGAGCCATCGCCCATCAAGAAGCGCAAGCCGTTGCTGCCGCCGTTGTTCGTTGAAAAGTCCGAAGCCGACAGTCCGTTTCAACTCAACGGCCGCTTGATCAGCAACGAAATGCAATTGCAGCTTCGCAACGACAGCCGCCGGGATGTCGAAGGCGCCGCCATCGATTTCGAGTACCGTCAGTGAGCGGGGACTGACCGGCCAGTCAGTGGATTTTCATCTGGGTGGCAATTTCAAACGTCTGTTTGAGCGGTTACTATCCGTGTGTGCCGCCCTATCCCGTTCTCTGGAGTCCTGAGTCACTTGAATGCCATGAAATGCCGCGAAGGCTGCGGCGCCTGTTGCATCGCGCCATCCATCACCTCAGCCATGCCACTGATGCCCGAGGGCAAGCCGGCAGGGGTGAGGTGTCTGCACCTTACCCCTGCGAACCTGTGCGACCTGTTCGGCAAACCCGAGCGGCCGGCGGTCTGTGGCGGTTTCAAGGCCGATCCCGAGGTGTGCGGCGCTGACAATGAAGAGGCGATCAGGATTCTGGGCTGGTGGGAGCGGGTAACGGCGGCGTGACAGGCTGGATCTTCGACAACAAGGATAAACATGATGAGATCGTTCAAGCGTATTGCGCTGCTGTGTGGCGTCAGTGTTCTGTTTGCACCTGTTGCCTTGGCTGAAAACTGGCAGGTGGCCAAGGACGAGGAGGGCATCAAGGTCTCTCTCAGTGAAGTGCCGGGCTCCAAGTACAAGGCTTACCGAGGCGTGACCGTCATCAAGGCGCCGCTGGCCAAGGTTCAGGCGTTGCAGGAGGATGTGGCCGGGGCTTGTGCCTGGATTCACGAGTGCAAGTTGCAGAAGCTGCTCAAGCACGAGGGTGACCAGAGCTGGACCTACACCCAGTTCAATACACCCTGGCCTGTGACACCACGCGACTCCGTGCTGCGTGTAACCACGGTCAAGAGTGCCGATGGCAGCCTTACGCGCAACCTCGTCGAAGAGCCTGCCTACGTGCCCGAGGAGAAGGGCTTCGTGCGGGTGGCGAAGGTAGACGGTTTCTGGAAGCTGGTGCCCAAGGGTGACAGCACGGAGGTCACGTACCAGGTGCATACCGAGCCAGGCGGCAGTGTGCCGGCGATGGTTGCCAACAAGTTCGTGGTGGAAGCGCCGTTCAATACGCTCAAGGCGCTTCGGGCGCGCGCTGAGAAAAACTGACGTTTCTCTGCTGGATGGGTGAAGGCCACCTGTCACAAGAGGCGGTCAGCACTGGACCTACAAAAAAGGCTGCCCGAGGGCAGCCTTTTGGCATTGGGCGTTGAGCGCTTACTTGCGGTCGCTCAGTGCCACGATGTCGCGCTTCGCCTCGCCGGTGTACAGCTGGCGCGGACGGCCGATCTTGTACGGGCTGGAGAGCATTTCCTTCCAGTGCGAAATCCAGCCTACGGTGCGCGCCAGGGCAAAGATCACGGTGAACATGCTGGTCGGAATGCCGATGGCCTTCAGGATGATGCCCGAGTAGAAGTCGACGTTCGGGTACAGCGAGCGCTCGATGAAGTAAGGATCGGTCAGGGCGATCTCTTCCAAACGCATGGCCAGTTCGAGCTGCGGGTCGTTCTTGATGCCCAGCTCGCGCAGGACTTCGTCGCAGGTCTGCTTCATCACGGTGGCGCGCGGGTCGCGGTTCTTGTAGACGCGATGACCGAAGCCCATGAGCTTGAACGGATCGTTCTTGTCCTTGGCCTTGGCGATGAAGGTGTCGATGTTGGACACATCGCCAATCTCATCGAGCATGGTCAGTACCGCTTCGTTGGCACCGCCGTGGGCCGGGCCCCAGAGTGCCGCGATGCCGGCAGCGATGCAGGCGAACGGGTTGGCACCCGACGAACCTGCCAGGCGCACGGTGGAGGTGGAGGCGTTCTGCTCGTGGTCGGCGTGGAGGATGAAGATCCGGTCCATTGCCTTGGCCAGCACCGGGCTGATCGGTTTGATCTCGCACGGGGTGTTGAACATCATGTGCAGGAAGTTTTCCGCATACGACAGGTCGTTGCGCGGGTACATCATGGGCTGCCCCATGGAATACTTGTACACCATCGCGGCCAGGGTCGGCATCTTTGCGACCAGGCGCACCGCGGAAATTTCGCGGTGTTGCGGGTTATTGATGTCCAGGGAGTCGTGGTAGAAGGCCGACAGGGCACCGACCACACCGCACATCACCGCCATCGGGTGAGCGTCGCGGCGGAAGCCGTTGAAGAACGTCTTGAGCTGTTCGTGAACCATGGTGTGGTTCTTGACGGTGCTGACGAACTGGGCTTTCTGCTCGGCATTGGGGAGTTCGCCGTTGAGCAGCAGGTAGCAGGTCTCGAGGTAGTCGGACTGTTCGGCCAGTTGTTCGATGGGATAGCCGCGATGCAGCAGGATACCCTTGTCGCCGTCGATGTAGGTGATCTTCGACTCGCACGAGGCCGTTGCCATGAAACCAGGGTCGAAGGTGAAGTGACCAGTGGCCCCCAACCCGCGGACGTCGATTACATCAGGACCAACCGTGCCGGTTAAAATGGGCAGCTCGACGGGGGCAGTGCCCTCGATGACCAACTGCGCTTTTTTGTCAGCCATGTGGCCTCCTATTAATGCTTGAAATCATCAGACAGACCCCCCACGCAGGGCCCGCACCACTATAGAGGGATAAATTCAGATGTCAATTTGCCTAAAGGCTTGTTGAATCAGCTGTTCAAGCCTGATTTTTCCCGAAATTCTCGCCCATTTACGCCTTTTCCTCCTTAAAGGCAATGCGCTATTCGGGCTACCCCCTCACGTTGTCATGAGCAGCCTAACTGTCTATACTCGGCACCCGACCGCCAGGGGCTTGCAAGCCCGACCTGCTGGGGGTCGCCGTTCCCTGGGTGGTGGGTACCTGACCAGTACACTTACCAACAACTTTGCCCTGATTCGCTAGGGGCTCTTCAGTGTGAAAAAAGCCGTGAAAAGCCAACGACCTGTAAACCTAGACCTAAGGACCATCAAGCTTCCTGTCACCGCGTACACGTCCATCCTGCACCGTATCTCCGGCGTCATTCTGTTCATCGGCCTTGCCATCATGCTGTATGCACTGGGCAAGTCGCTGGGTTCGGAGGAAGGCTTCGGTGAAGTGAAGGCGTGTCTGACCAGCCCGCTGGCCAAGTTTGTGACCTGGGGCCTGTTGTCCGCCCTGCTTTATCACCTCGTGGCAGGTGTTCGTCACCTGATCATGGACATGGGTGTCGGCGAGACGCTGGAAGGCGGCAAGCTGGGCTCGAAAATCGTGATCGTCATCTCCGTGGTGCTGATCGTTCTGGTGGGAGTTTGGGTATGGTAACCAACGTCACGAACCTGTCGCGTTCGGGCCTCTATGACTGGATGGCGCAGCGCGTCTCGGCGGTCGTTCTCGCGGCTTACTTCATCTTCCTGATCGGCTACGTGGTCGCCCACCCAGGCATCGACTATGCCCAGTGGCATGCCCTGTTCTCCAACAACGCGATGCGGATCTTCAGTCTGCTGGCCCTCGTTGCCCTCGGCGCTCACGCCTGGGTTGGCATGTGGACCATTGCTACCGACTACCTGACGCCTATGTCGTTCGGCAAGTCGGCAACTGCGATTCGTTTCCTGTTCCAGGCGGTATGCGGCGTTGCGATGTTCGCTTACTTCGTCTGGGGTGTGCAGATTCTCTGGGGTATCTGATCCATGGCTAGCATTCCAACCATTTCTTTCGACGCCATCATCATCGGTGGCGGCGGCGCCGGCATGCGCGCAGCGCTGCAGCTGGCCCAGGGCGGTCACAAGACTGCCGTGGTCACCAAGGTCTTCCCGACCCGTTCGCACACCGTATCCGCCCAGGGCGGCATCACCTGCGCCATCGCTTCGGCCGACCCGAACGACGACTGGCGCTGGCACATGTACGATACCGTCAAGGGCTCGGACTACATCGGTGACCAGGACGCTATCGAATACATGTGCCAGGAAGGCCCGGCTGCGGTCTTCGAATTGGACCACATGGGCCTGCCGTTCTCGCGTACCGAAACCGGCCGTATCTACCAGCGCCCGTTCGGCGGCCAGTCCAAGGACTTCGGTAAAGGTGGCCAGGCTGCCCGTACCTGTGCCGCTTCCGACCGTACCGGTCACGCGCTGCTGCACACTCTGTACCAGGGCAACCTGAAAGCCGGTACCACCTTCCTCAACGAATACTATGCCGTTGACCTGGTGAAGAACCAGGAAGGCGCCTTCGTCGGCGTGATCGCGATCTGCATCGAAACCGGCGAAACCATGTACATCAAGTCCAAGGCCACCGTTCTGGCCACTGGCGGTGCTGGCCGTATCTACGCCTCCACCACCAACGCCCTGATCAACACCGGTGACGGCATCGGCATGGCCCTGCGCGCCGGTGTTCCGGTGCAGGACATCGAGATGTGGCAGTTCCACCCGACCGGTATCGCCGGCGCCGGCGTACTGGTCACCGAGGGATGCCGCGGTGAGGGTGGTTACCTGATCAACGCCCACGGCGAGCGCTTCATGGAGCGCTACGCACCAAACGCCAAAGACCTGGCCGGCCGCGACGTGGTTGCCCGTTCCATGGTCAAGGAAATCATCGCCGGCAACGGCGTGGGCCCGAACAAGGACCACGTACTGCTGAAGCTGGACCACCTGGGCGAGGAAGTGCTGCACAGCCGTCTGCCAGGCATCTGCGAACTGTCCAAGACCTTCGCCCACGTTGACCCTGTCGTTGCGCCAGTGCCGGTCGTTCCGACCTGCCACTACATGATGGGTGGCGTTGCCACCAACATTCATGGCCAGGCCATCACCATGGACGAAGAAGGCAATGATCACATCATTCCTGGCCTGTTCGCCGTAGGTGAAGTGGCGTGCGTATCGGTTCACGGTGCAAACCGCCTGGGCGGCAACTCGCTGCTCGACCTGGTGGTATTCGGCCGTGCTGCCGGCCTGCACCTGGAGAAGGCGCTGAGCGACGGCATCGAGCACCTCGACGCCAGCGACACCGACATCGACGTTGCCCTGAATCGCCTGAACAAGCTCAACGAGCGCTCCACCGGCGAAGACGTAGCCAGCCTCAAGCGCGAATTGCAGAGCTGCATGCAGAACTACTTTGGTGTGTTCCGTACCGGCGAGTACATGCTCAAGGGTATCGAGCAACTGGCTGGCCTGCGTGAACGTATTGCCAACGTCAAGATCAACGACAAGTCCCAGGCCTTCAACACCGCGCGTATCGAAGCGCTGGAGCTGCAGAACCTGCTGGAAGTTGCCGAAGCTACCGCCATCGCGGCCGAAGCCCGTAAAGAGTCGCGCGGCGCTCACGCCCGTGAAGACTTCGAAGACCGTGACGACGAGAACTGGCTGTGCCACACCCTGTACTACCCGGGTGTCAAGCGCGTTGCCAAGCGTGGCGTCAACTTTGCGCCGAAGACCGTGCCGGCCTTCGAACCAAAAATCCGGACCTACTAAGGGTGGCTGCTATGTTGAAAGTCGAAGTTTATCGCTACAACCCCGACACCGACGCGGCCCCCAAGATGGAGTCGTTCGACGTCGATACCGGCGGCAAGGACCTGATGGTTCTGGATGTATTGGCGCTGATCAAGGAAAAGGACGAGGGCTTCTCGTACCGTCGCTCCTGCCGTGAAGGCGTGTGCGGTTCCGATGGCATGAACATGAACGGCAAGAACGGCCTGGCCTGCATCACCCCGCTGTCGGGCGTGGTCAAGGGCAACAAGCTGGTACTGCGTCCGTTGCCTGGCCTGCCGGTCATTCGTGACCTGGTCGTGGACATGAGCATCTTCTACAAGCAGTACGAGAAGGTGAAACCGTTCCTGCAGAACGATACGCCGCCTCCGGCCATCGAACGTCTGCAGTCGCCGGAAGACCGTGACAAGCTGGACGGCTTGTACGAGTGCATCCTGTGCGCGTGCTGCTCCACGTCCTGCCCGTCGTTCTGGTGGAACCCGGACAAGTTCCTGGGCCCCGCCGCGCTGTTGCAGGCCTACCGTTTCCTGGCCGACAGCCGTGACACCAAAACCCAGGAGCGCCTGGCGTCCCTGGATGACCCGTTCAGCGTATTCCGCTGCCGCGGGATCATGAACTGCGTCAACGTTTGCCCTAAAGGTCTCAATCCGACCAAGGCGATCGGCCACGTACGTAACATGCTGCTGCAAAGCGGCACCTGATACACGTTGTACCTGCAGTACGCCGACGTGCGGGTGTAACACCCGCACCGAGGTAAAACCCGAACGGGGCTCACAAAGCCCCTGTTCATTACCTATGAAGATGAGACCAGCAGGGGCTTTCCGGGCTGGTACCCGGAAAATCAGCAGGATCCAGGTGGCGTGGTTCAGTCGCTGTTTTCGGACCGTTCCAGGTTTTCATGGCTCTCGCCGATCAGTCCCCTAATCGAGGGTGACCAAGCATGCAAGAAAGCGTGATGCAGCGCATGTGGGAAAGCGCCCACCTTTCAGGTGGTAACGCTGCATATGTGGAAGAGCTCTACGAACTCTACCTGCACGACCCTAACGCTGTGCCAGAAGAGTGGCGCACCTACTTCCAGAAGTTGCCCGCCGACGGCAGCACCGCTACCGACGTATCGCACTCCACGATCCGCGATCATTTCGTACTGCTGGCAAAGAACCAGCGCCGCGCCCAGCCGGTATCTGCCGGGAGCGTGAGCAGTGAACACGAGAAGAAGCAGGTTGAAGTGCTGCGACTGATCCAGGCCTATCGTATGCGCGGCCATCAGGCTGCCAAGCTCGACCCCTTGGGGTTGTGGCAGCGCCCTGCGCCCGTAGACCTGTCGATCAATCACTACGGCTTGACCAATGCCGATCTTGATACGACCTTCCGTGCCGGCGACCTGTTCATCGGCAAAGAGGAGGCGAGCCTACGCGACATCCTCGATGCGCTCCAGAAGACATATTGTCGCACCATTGGCGCCGAGTTCACCCACATCGTCGATTCCGAGCAGCGCAGCTGGTTCCAGCAGCGCCTGGAAAGCGTGCGTGGCCGTCCTGAATTCTCCGCCGACGTGCAGTCCCACCTGCTCGAGCGCGTCACCGCAGGCGAAGGCCTGGAGAAATACCTGGGTACCAAGTACCCGGGCACCAAGCGTTTTGGCCTGGAAGGTGGCGAAAGCCTGATCCCGATGCTGGACGAAATGATCCAGCGCTCCGGCTCCTACGGCACCAAAGAAGTCGTCATCGGCATGGCCCACCGCGGTCGCCTGAACGTGCTGGTCAATACCTTCGGCAAGAACCCGCGCGAGCTGTTCGACGAGTTCGAAGGCAAGAAGATGAACGAGCTGGGCTCCGGTGACGTGAAGTATCACCAGGGCTTCTCTTCTAACGTGATGACCCCAGGCGGCGAAGTCCACCTGGCCATGGCGTTCAACCCGTCCCACCTTGAAATCGTGTCGCCTGTGGTCGAAGGCTCGGTGCGCGCCCGTCAGGACCGCCGCAACGACAGCGTTGGCGACAAGGTGCTGCCTATCTCCATCCACGGCGACGCGGCCTTCGCAGGCCAGGGCGTGGTGATGGAAACCTTCCAGATGTCGCAGACCCGCGGTTTCAAGACCGGCGGTACCGTGCACATCGTGATCAACAACCAGGTTGGCTTCACCATCAGCAACCCGCTCGATGCGCGCTCGACCGAGTACGCCACCGACGTGGCCAAGATGATTCAGGCGCCGATCCTGCACGTCAATGGCGACGATCCGGAAGCCGTGTTGTTCGTCACCCAGCTGGCCGTCGACTACCGCATGCAGTTCAAGCGTGACGTGGTCATCGACCTGGTTTGCTACCGTCGCCGCGGTCACAACGAGGCCGACGAGCCCAACGGCACCCAGCCGCTGATGTACCAGCAGATCACCAAGCAGCGCACCACCCGCGAGCTGTACGCCGAAGCCCTCATCCAGGCAGGCCGCATCGACGCCGAGCGCGCCCAGTCCAAGATCGACGACTACCGCAGTGCGCTGGACAACGGCCTGCATGTGGTCAAGAGCCTGGTCAAGGAGCCGAACCGCGAGTTGTTCGTGGACTGGCGCCCCTACCTGGGTCACGCCTGGACGGCTCGCCACGACACCCGCTTCGACCTCAAGACCCTGCAGGAGCTGTCGGCAAAACTGCTGGAGCTGCCTGAAGGTTTCGTGGTCCAGCGTCAGGTCGCCAAGATCTACGAAGATCGCCAGAAGATGCAAGCCGGTGGCCTGCCGATCAACTGGGGCTACGCCGAAACCATGGCCTACGCCACGCTGCAGTTCGAAGGGCACCCGATCCGCATGACCGGCCAGGACATCGGACGCGGCACCTTCTCCCACCGTCACGCGGTGCTGCACAACCAGAAAGACGCCAGCACCTACGTACCGCTGAAGAACCTGTACCCGGGCCAGCCACGCTTCGAACTGTACGACTCCTTCCTGTCCGAGGAAGCGGTGCTGGCATTCGAGTACGGCTACTCCACCACCACGCCGAACGCGTTGGTGATCTGGGAAGCTCAGTTCGGCGACTTCGCCAACGGTGCGCAAGTGGTGATCGACCAGTTCATCACCAGTGGCGAGCACAAGTGGGGCCGTCTGTGCGGCTTGACCATGCTGTTGCCGCACGGTTATGAAGGCCAGGGCCCAGAGCACTCCTCGGCGCGCCTGGAGCGTTACCTGCAGCTATGTGCAGAGCAGAACATCCAGGTCTGTGTGCCGACCACGCCGGCGCAGATCTATCACCTGCTGCGTCGTCAGGTCATTCGCCCGCTGCGCAAGCCGCTGATCGTGCTCACGCCCAAGTCGCTGCTGCGTCACAAGCTCGCCGTCTCGACGCTCGAAGACCTGGCGGAAGGTTCGTTCCAGACCGTCATTCCGGAAATCGACACCCTCGATCCGGCCAAGGTCGAGCGCCTGGTGCTGTGCGGTGGCAAGGTCTACTACGACCTGCTGGAAAAACGTCGTGCCGAAGGCCGCGAAGACATTGCGATCGTGCGTATCGAGCAGTTGTATCCGTTCCCGGAAGACGACCTGGTCGAAATCCTGGCGCCGTACACCAACCTCAAGCACGCGGTCTGGTGTCAGGAAGAGCCGATGAACCAGGGCGCCTGGTACAGCAGCCAGCACCACATGCGTCGTATCCTGGGCCGCCACAACAAGGCGCTGAACCTGGAATACGCCGGTCGCGAAGCTTCTGCCGCGCCAGCCTGTGGTTACGCTTCCAAGCACGCCGAACAGCAGGAACGACTGCTGCAAGACGCGTTCACCGTTTAACGCCTTCGCGCATCTGAAACCGAATTTAAGGAAACACTGATAATGGCTATCGAGATCAAAGCCCCAACCTTCCCGGAATCGGTTGCCGACGGCACCGTTGCCACCTGGCACAAGCAGCCAGGCGACGCCGTCAAGCGGGACGAGCTGATCGTCGACATCGAGACCGACAAGGTCGTGCTGGAAGTGCTGGCCACTGCCGACGGCGTGTTGGGTGACATCGTCAAGGGCGAGGGCGATACCGTCCTGTCCGACGAAGTGCTGGGCTCGATCGTGGAGGGCGGCGCTGCTGCCGCTGCACCTGCTGCTGCGCCTGCCCAGGCCGCCGCATCGGCCGCCGCCGCTGCCGACGCCGGTGAAGACGACCCGGTCGCTGCCCCTGCTGCCCGCAAGCTGGCAGAAGAAAATGGCATCGACCTGGCCAGCGTGTCGGGTACCGGTAAAGGCGGTCGCGTGACCAAGGAAGATGTGGTCGCTGCCGTGGCCAACAAAAAGTCGGCGCCTGCCCCGGCGGCCAAGCCTGCCGCTGCAGCACCGGCACCGGTCGTGACCGCCGCTGGCGATCGTACCGAGAAGCGTGTGCCGATGACCCGTCTGCGCGCCAAGATCGCCGAGCGCCTGGTCGAAGCCCAGTCCAACATGGCCATGCTGACCACCTTCAACGAAGTCGACATGACCGAAGTCATGGCCCTGCGTTCGAAGTACAAGGACCTGTTCGAGAAGACCCACAACGGCGTGCGCCTGGGCTTCATGTCGTTCTTCGTCAAGGCTGCGACCGAAGCGCTCAAGCGCTTCCCGGCTGTCAACGCCTCGATCGACGGCAACGACATCGTCTACCATGGTTACGCGGACGTCGGTGTAGCGGTCTCCAGCGACCGTGGCCTGGTGGTCCCGGTACTGCGCAACGCCGAGTCCATGAGCCTGGCCGAAATCGAGAACGGTATCGCCACCTTCGGCAAGAAAGCCCGTGACGGCAAGCTGGCCATCGAAGAAATGACCGGCGGCACCTTCACCATCACCAACGGTGGTACCTTCGGTTCGATGATGTCGACGCCGATCGTCAACCCACCACAAGCCGCGATCCTGGGCATGCACAACATCATCCAGCGCCCGATGGCCATCAATGGCCAAGTGGTGATTCGCCCGATGATGTACCTGGCGCTGTCCTACGATCACCGCCTGATCGACGGCAAGGAAGCGGTGACCTTCCTGGTGACCATCAAGAACCTGCTGGAAGATCCGTCCCGCCTGCTGCTGGACATCTAATCGCGCAGCTGTAAGCTGCGAGCGACAGGCTTCAGATCGAAGCCTGTCTGTCTTGCGGCTTGCAGCGGCCGCTTGAGCTAACAAGGAATCTTTTATGACCCAGAAATTCGACGTGGTAGTGATTGGTGCCGGTCCTGGCGGCTATGTAGCTGCTATCAAGGCCGCCCAACTTGGTCTGAAGACTGCCTGCATCGAGAAGTACACCGACGCCGAGGGCAAGCTGGCCCTGGGCGGCACTTGCCTCAACGTAGGCTGCATTCCTTCCAAGGCGCTGCTGGACAGCTCTTGGAAATACAAGGAAGCCAAAGAGAGCTTCAACGTCCACGGTATCTCCACTGGCGAAGTGAAGATGGACGTACCGGCGATGGTTGGCCGCAAGGCAGGCATCGTCAAGAACCTGACCGGCGGTGTCGCCACCCTGTTCAAGGCCAACGGCGTGACCTCCATCCAGGGCCACGGCAAGCTGCTGGCGGGCAAGAAGGTCGAAGTGACCAAGGCTGACGGCACCAGCGAAGTCATCGAAGCGGATAACGTCATCCTGGCTTCCGGCTCGCGCCCGATCGACATTCCGCCGGCCCCGGTCGACCAGAATGTGATCGTCGACTCCACCGGCGCCCTGGAATTCCAAGCTGTGCCCAAGCGCCTTGGCGTGATCGGTGCTGGCGTGATCGGCCTGGAACTGGGTTCGGTATGGGCGCGTCTGGGCGCAGAAGTGACCGTACTCGAAGCCCTGGACACCTTCCTGATGGCTGCCGACACCGCCGTCTCCAAGGAAGCCCAGAAGGTTCTGACCAAGCAAGGCCTGGACATCAAGCTGGGTGCGCGCGTCACCGGTTCCAAGGTCAACGGCGACGAAGTCGAAGTGACCTACACCAACGCCGAAGGCGAGCAGAAGATCACCTTCGACAAGCTGATCGTTGCGGTGGGCCGCCGTCCAGTGACCACCGACCTGCTGGCTGCCGACAGCGGTGTGAACATCGACGAGCGTGGCTACATCTACGTCGATGACCAGTGCGCGACCAGCGTGCCGGGCGTCTACGCCATCGGTGACGTGGTGCGTGGCCTGATGCTGGCGCACAAGGCCTCGGAAGAGGGCATCATGGTCGTCGAGCGCATCAAGGGTCACAAGGCCCAGATGAACTACGACCTGATCCCATCGGTCATTTACACCCACCCGGAAATCGCATGGGTCGGCAAGACCGAACAGTCCTTGAAGGCCGAGGGTGTTGAGGTTAACGTGGGCACCTTCCCGTTCGCGGCCAGCGGCCGTGCGATGGCGGCCAACGACACCGGTGGTTTCGTCAAGGTCATCGCCGATGCCAAGACCGACCGCGTACTGGGTGTGCACGTGATTGGCCCATCGGCTGCCGAACTGGTACAGCAGGGCGCAATCGCAATGGAATTCGGCACCAGTGCCGAGGATCTGGGCATGATGGTCTTCAGCCATCCAACCCTGTCCGAAGCGTTGCACGAAGCAGCGCTGGCGGTGAATGGCGGTGCCATTCACGTCGCCAACCGTAAGAAGCGTTAATCATAAGAAACCACGGCGGGCTGCCCGTCGTGAGTCTTGCGTGCATGACTCACCGCGGAAAGTCCGCCGGACCGGATCACATGGGATAACCCGGGGTCAACGGTCACAGGTGGTGCGGCGCCAGTGATGGCGCAGCGCCGAAGCGCAGTACCTAACGAAGACGGTAAAAAGCATGAATCTTCACGAGTATCAGGGTAAGCAGCTGTTCGCTGAGTACGGCCTGCCAGTTTCCAAGGGTTTCGCGGTCGACACCCCTGAAGAAGCGGCAGAAGCCTGCGACAAGATCGGCGGGAACGAGTGGGTCGTCAAAGCCCAGGTTCACGCTGGCGGTCGCGGCAAAGCGGGCGGCGTCAAGCTGGTTCGCAGCAAGGAAGACGCCAAGGCGTTCGCTGCACAGTGGTTGGGCAAGAATCTGGTCACCTACCAGACCGATGCCAACGGTCAACCCGTCTCCAAGATTCTGGTCGAATCCTGCACCGACATCGCCAAAGAGCTGTACCTGGGCGCTGTGGTCGATCGTTCGAGCCGCCGCATCGTGTTCATGGCCTCCACCGAAGGCGGCGTGGACATCGAGAAAGTCGCTCACGACACACCTGAAAAAATCCTCAAGGCCACTATCGATCCACTGGTCGGCGCTCAGCCGTTCCAAGGTCGCGAGCTGGCGTTCCAGCTGGGTCTGGAAGGCAAGCAAGTGCAACAGTTCGCCAAGATCTTCGTGGGCCTGGCCAAGCTGTTCAAGGATCACGATCTGGCCCTGCTGGAAGTGAACCCGCTGGTGATCAAGGCCGACGGCGACCTGCACTGCCTCGATGCCAAGATCAACATCGATGCCAACGCCATGTACCGTCAGCCGAAGCTGAAAACCTTCCACGACCCGTCCCAGGACGATGCCCGTGAAGCCCACGCTGCCAAGTTCGAACTGAACTACGTTGCCCTGGAAGGCAACATCGGCTGCATGGTCAACGGTGCTGGCCTGGCCATGGGTACCATGGACATCGTCAACCTGCATGGCGGCAAGCCAGCCAACTTCCTCGACGTGGGCGGCGGTGCTACCAAGGAACGCGTTACCGAAGCGTTCAAGATCATTCTGTCCGACAGCAATGTCGCGGCCGTTCTGGTCAACATCTTCGGCGGCATCGTTCGCTGCGACATGATTGCCGAAGGCATCATCGGTGCTGTGAAGGAAGTCGGCGTGAAGGTGCCGGTCGTCGTTCGCCTTGAAGGCAACAACGCCGAACTGGGCGCTAAAGTACTGGCAGAAAGCGGTTTGAACATCATTGCTGCAACCAGCCTGACCGACGCTGCTCAACAAGTTGTCAAAGCTGCGGAGGGCAAGTAATGAGCGTCCTGATCAATAAAGACACCAAAGTCATCTGCCAGGGCTTCACCGGCTCGCAGGGTACTTTCCACTCCGAACAAGCCATCGCCTACGGCACCAAGATGGTCGGCGGCGTCACTCCAGGCAAAGGTGGCACCACCCACCTGGGCCTGCCGGTGTTCAACACCGTCAAGGAAGCCGTTGAGGCGACCGGCGCCGATGCTTCGGTCATCTACGTACCAGCGCCGTTCTGCAAGGACTCGATCCTGGAAGCAGCGTTTGGCGGCATCAAGCTGATCGTGTGCATTACCGAAGGCATTCCGACCCTGGACATGCTGGACGCCAAGGTCAAGTGCGACGAGCTGGGCGTGACCCTGATCGGCCCTAACTGCCCAGGCGTCATCACGCCGGGCGAGTGCAAGATCGGCATCATGCCGGGTCACATTCACTTGCCAGGCAAGGTCGGTATCGTGTCGCGCTCCGGCACCCTGACCTACGAAGCTGTCAAGCAGACCACCGACGCCGGCTTCGGCCAGTCGACCTGTGTCGGCATCGGCGGAGACCCGATCCCGGGCTCCAACTTCATCGACATCCTGAAGCTGTTCCAGGAAGACCCGAAGACTGAAGCGATCGTCATGATCGGTGAGATCGGCGGTTCGGCTGAAGAAGAAGCCGCAGCCTACATCAAGGCCAACGTCACCAAGCCTGTCGTTTCCTACATCGCCGGTGTTACTGCACCTGCGGGCAAGCGCATGGGCCACGCTGGCGCCATCATTTCGGGCGGCAAGGGCACTGCAGACGAGAAGTTCGCAGCCCTGCAGGACGCAGGTGTCAAAACCGTACGTTCGCTGGCTGACATCGGCAAGGCCTTGGCCGAGCTGACCGGTTGGGAAGTGAAGAAGTAATATTGCTGCACCCCCCACGCGCACAGAGGCCACCTTCGGGTGGCCTTTGTCGTATAGGGGCGCCGATTAATCTCGTGAAGATTTGCTCGTCAGGTCAGGGGGCCAAACGGATTAGGTTTTCTCGATAGCTGTGATAGGAATTTTCGTACATACACCCTGTTCAACCAGCGGATAATACCGATCGTTCCGTTCACGCAGACGACAATGACGTACGCACATCGGACAACACGCACTGTGCCAGTGCGTTTGAAGGGTAAACCGGTTAATCTACGCGACTATTTTGTGCCCGTGCCCCAAAAGGGAACGACACGCTAAACGGGTCTGGCCTACCAAGCCGGGCAGCATTTCCCTCACCCATGGGGAAATCCCCTCACGAATCCCGATTTCAGCAGTGTGGTACTACCTCAAATGAAAGTTCTCAAAGGCCAGGATATCCTGGCGCTTGGCTTTATGACGTTCGCGCTTTTCGTAGGCGCTGGCAATATCATCTTTCCGCCCATCGTCGGCCTGCAATCCGGCCCGCACGTGTGGATGGCTGCGCTGGGCTTTTTGGTCACGGCGGTGGGGCTGCCTGTGATCACCGTGGTCGCCCTGGCCAAGGTCGGCGGTGGCATGGATGCGCTGAGCAGCCCGATCGGCAAGTTCTTTGGTGGCCTGCTGGCCGCCGTTTGCTACCTGTCGGTTGGCCCCTTGTTCGCAACACCGCGTACCGCGACGGTATCGTTCGAGGTGGGTGTAGCGCCGTTGACGGGTGAAAGCCCGCTGGCGCTGTTCATCTACAGCCTGGTCTACTTCATCGTGGTGTTGGCGGTGTCGATGTACCCTGGCAAACTGCTGGACACCGTGGGTCGGTTCCTGGCACCGCTCAAGATCATCGCGCTGGCCGTGCTTGGCATCGCGGCCTTCGCCTTGCCAGCGGGCACCATTGGCGAGGCGCAGCCTGCCTATGCTGCTGCCGCGTTCTCCAAGGGCTTCTCCGATGGCTACCTGACCATGGATACGCTCGGGGCGCTGGTATTTGGCATCGTCATCGTCAACGCCATCCGCTCGCGCGGCGTGGAGTCGCCCAAGTTGATCACTCGCTATGCCATCATTGCCGGGCTGATTGCCGGTGTTGGCCTGGCGCTGGTGTATATCAGCCTGTTCCGCCTGGGCGCCGGTAGCCACGAAATCGCGGCAGGGGCCAGCAACGGGGCGGCTGTGCTGCACGCCTATGTGCAACATACCTTCGGCTCGTTGGGCAGCGGCTTCCTGGCCGTGTTGATCGCACTGGCGTGCCTGGTGACTGCCGTGGGCTTGACCTGCGCCTGTGCCGAGTACTTCAGCCAGATCCTGCCGTTGTCCTACCGCGCGCTGGTCGTGATCCTGGCAGGCTTCTCGCTGCTGGTGTCCAACCTCGGGCTGACCAAGCTGATCATGTTCTCGATCCCTGTGCTCACCGCCATCTACCCGCCGTGCATCGTCGTGGTGGGGCTGAGCTTCGTGAACGAGCTGTGGAACTCGCCAACGCGCATCCTCGGCCCGGTGATGCTGGTCTCGTTGCTGTTCGGCATGGTAGATGCCGTCAAAGGTAGCGATATTGCCCACGTGCTCCCGGACTTCATGGCTCACTTGCCCTTGAGTGATCAGGGCCTGGCTTGGCTGGTGCCGTCGGTGGTGACCTTGGCGGGTGCAGTGGTATGCGATCGCATGCTCGGCAAGCCCCGCCAGGCCATGGCATGAGTTGCTAAGCCCAGGGTGCGGCATCGGCCACAAGCCACGAGATGCTGGACCCACTGCTTGGCACTGCAAGCCCCGCATTCGCAAGGATGCGGGGCTTTTGTTCATATGCACCTTGGCAAACGTCGCAAGCGAGCCGCCTTGGAAATTATTCGCCGGAGTTCGCGTGCCTTTTGCGGCTTGCCAGCGTCGAAAGACGGTCTTTATGCTTTCGGCACATGGCACCTACGGATCTCTGCATGAACTTCATCCTGAGCAACCTCAATAACCTCATAGCGGCATGCTGGTTCGTGCTGTGCTGGGGCGGCTATACGCGCTATGCCATCTGGAAGGGGCGGGACACCGCATGCTTGGCCAGCGTGTTGCATTTATACCGTGAAGACTGGATGCGCAGGATGCTGCTGCGTGACAACCGCATTGCCGATGCCAGCGTCATCGGCAACCTGGAACGCAACGCCTCCTTTTTCGCCTCCAGCACCCTGATCATCCTGGCGGGTATCTTGACTGTGCTGGGGGCTTCCGACCGCGCGCTGTCGTTGCTGGCGGATTTACCGCTGGTGCAGCAGGCATCCCAGGGCATGTCGGAGATCAAGTTGCTGTGCCTGGCCACGGTGTTCGTGTATGCCTTCTTCACGTTCAGCTGGTGCATGCGTCAATACAACTTCGCTGCCGTACTGGTGGGCTCGGCGCCCATGATCGGCGAGCGTCAGGTAAGCGAACTAGAGCGCAAGGCCTTTGCCTTGAGGGCGGCCAGGGTGCTGTCATTGGCGGCCAACCAATTCAACTTCGGGCTGCGCGCTTATTACTTCGGCATGGCCATGTTGAGCTGGTTTATCAACCCCTGGTTGTTCATGGCGGTAAGTGTAGGGGTTGTGCTGATCCTTTATCGCCGCGAGTTCCATTCAGACGTGCTTGACGTCATGGTGTTCACCCCCACCGAAAGTTCGACAGGCGAGTTGCACGCCCCACAGTCCACGTTGCCTAACTGAAACGATTAGTCCACGAATGACAGGCATAAAAAAACCCGACAATGTCGGGTTTTTTTGTTCGGTTCGATTACTGCTTGGCAGGATCGGCCGGCGTAGTGGTGGTCGCTGGCGTGGCTGGGGCAGCCTCTTCGGCAGCCTTGCGATTGGCTTCGGCCTGGTCTTGGGCAGCTTCGGCGTTTTCCTTGGCGGCTTCGTTCATCTTGTCCTGTGCGTCACCCATCTTCTCCTGGGCTTCTTCACGGTGTTCTTGTGCGTCCTGGGCTTTGTCTTCGCTCGCTTTATCGCAAGCAGCCAGGCCCATGGCAGCAGCCAGCATCAGAGCAAAAGCAAATGGTTTACGCATGAGGGTGTCTCTCCTTGGTGGAATAAGTTGACTTGATGCTTCGAGTCGGGCCCTGCTGGATTAGTTCCACCGTCATTACGCAGATATTAAATATCTTGAAACTGAACTTCCGGCCATGGCGATTGTTTCGCACTAAGGCGGGTTAACGGCCGCGGGCAACTGCAACTCCGCCAGTATGGCAGTGCACGGCAGGTACGCACATGCACGTCTTTTCGTTGCGTCAGTATCCGTACCCGTCTGAACCTGGAAACGATACACCGCCTGCGGCAAGCAGGGCGGCCAAGCAGCTTGCCACGACCTGCTCGGATTTGAAGATCGAATCGGGCAAGCCCTTGAAATCAATTCGGCAGCCCCCATCTGCATGACATCCGCCGCCAACGCAGCCATCCATGCCGCTTGGCGACCACTGTCATCTGATCGGAGTTTGAAGAACATGAGCGTGGAGACTCAAAAAGAAACGCTGGGCTTCCAGACCGAGGTGAAGCAACTGCTGCACCTCATGATCCATTCCTTGTACTCGAACAAGGAGATCTTCCTGCGCGAACTGATCTCCAACGCCTCCGACGCCTCCGATAAGCTGCGTTTCGAGGCGCTGGCAAAGCCCGAACTGCTCGAAGGCGATGCGGACCTGAAGATTCGACTGAGCTTCGACAAGGAGGCCGGTACGGTCACCCTCGAGGACAACGGCATCGGCATGAGCCGCGACGACGTCATCGCTCACCTGGGTACCATTGCCAAATCCGGCACTGCCGACTTCATGAAGAACCTCACCGGCGATCAGAAGAAAGACTCGCACCTGATCGGTCAGTTTGGCGTGGGCTTCTACTCGGCATTCATCGTGGCTGATCAGGTCGATGTCTACAGCCGTCGCGCGGGCCAGCCCGCCAGCGAAGGCGTGCACTGGTCGTCCAAGGGCGAGGGCGAGTTTGAAGTCGCGACCATCGACAAGCCTGAGCGCGGTACCCGCATTGTTCTGCACCTGAAAAAGGACGAGCTGGAATTCGCCGATGGCTGGCGCCTGCGCAACGTGGTCAAGAAGTACTCCGATCACATTGCCCTGCCAATTCAGTTGCCCAAGGAACAGACAGCAGCCGAAGGCGAAGAGCAGCCAGCCCAAGAGTGGGAAACCGTCAACCGTGCAAGCGCCCTGTGGACCCGTCCGCGTACCGAGATCAAGGACGAGGAATATCAGGAGTTCTACAAGCACATCGGCCATGACTTCGAAAACCCGTTGGCCTGGAGCCATAACAAGGTCGAAGGCAAGCTTGAATACAACTCGCTGCTGTACGTGCCTGCCCGCGCCCCGTTCGACCTGTACCAGCGTGAAGCGCCGCGTGGCTTGAAGCTGTACGTTCAGCGCGTGTTCATCATGGATCAGGCCGAGTCGTTCCTGCCGCTTTACCTGCGCTTCATCAAGGGTGTGGTGGATTCCAACGACTTGTCGCTGAACGTGTCGCGGGAAATCCTGCAGAAAGACCCGATCATCGATTCGATGAAGACCGCGTTGACCAAGCGCGTGCTGGACATGCTCGAAAAACTGTCCAAGAACGAGCCAGAGCAGTACAAGAGCTTCTGGAAGAACTTCGGTCAGGTGTTGAAAGAGGGCCCGGCCGAAGACTTTGCCAACAAGGAAAAGATCGCTGGCCTGTTGCGCTTCGCGTCTACCCACGACGAAAGCGGCGAGCAGAGCGTGTCGCTGGCCGACTACCTGGCCCGCGCCAAGGAAGGGCAGGACAAGATCTACTACCTCACCGGCGAGTCCTACGCGCAGGTCAAGAACAGCCCGCACCTCGAAGTCTTCCGCAAGAAAGGCATCGAAGTGTTGCTGCTGACCGACCGCATCGACGAGTGGCTGATGAGCTACCTGAACGAATTCGACGGCAAGGCGTTCGTGGATGTGGCCCGTGGCGATCTGGACCTAGGCAAACTGGATACCGAAGAAGACAAAAAGGCCCAGGAAGAAGTCGCCAAGGATAAGGAAGGCCTGGTAGAGCGCCTGAAAAGCGCATTGGGCGAAAACGTCGCCGAGGTCCGCGTCTCCCATCGCCTGACGGATTCGCCAGCCATTCTGGCCATCGGCGAGCAGGACCTGGGGCTGCAGATGCGCCAGATTCTGGAAGCCAGCGGCCAGAAAGTGCCCGATTCCAAGCCCATCTTCGAGTTCAACCCGACCCACCCGCTGATCGAGAAGCTCGATCACGAACAGAGCGAGGACCGCTTCGCCGAGCTGTCGCACATTCTGTTCGACCAGGCCGCGCTGGCAGCCGGTGACAGTCTGAAAGATCCCGCAGCCTACGTGCGGCGCCTGAACAAGCTGTTGGTCGAGTTGTCTGCTTGAATTGACGTATGGCTAAAGCCCGCTTCGGCGGGCTTTTTTCATGGTGCAGCCTCAAGGAGTACAGCATGAGCAAAGTAGTCGTCGAATCACTGGTCCACCACCTGTCCGGCAAGACCTTCGAGAGCCGTTTGGCCTATGAGCCTGGCGCCCTGGATCGGCCTGGCCTGGTGATGGCGCCCAACTGGATGGGCGTGACCGAAGGGGCCGAGCGCATCGCCAAGGAAGTGGCAGCGCAAGGTTATGTGGTGCTGCTCGTCGATCTCTATGGTCAGACCGTTCGCCCGGCGAATGCCGATGAGGCGGGCGCTGCAATGATGCCGCTCAAAGAAGACCGCGCCGAGTTGCGCAGGCGCATGGAAGGCGCCCTTGCCCAGTTGCTGGGCCAGTCCAAGGCGCCGCTGAGCCCCGGCAAGGTGGCGACCTTCGGGTTCTGCTTCGGGGGGTGCTGTGCACTCGAACTGGCGCGCGCGGGGGCTGATCTGCGTGCAGCGATCTCCTTCCACGGCACACTGGACACGCCTGACCCTGAGGATGCCAAACGCATCAAGGGCTCGGTCCTGGTGCTGCATGGCGCATCCGACCCCTTGGTGCCCCAAGAGCAGCTCCCGGCGTTCGAAAATGAAATGAACGCCGCCAAAGTCGATTGGCAACTGGTGAGCTATGGCGGTGCGGTGCATTCGTTCACTGACCCGGATGCCAATGTGCCTGGCAAGACGCAGTATGACCGGCGCACGTCCGAGCGGGCCTTCCGCGCGATGCACAACCTGCTGGCCGAGGTATTCCAGCGCTAGCGCGCACGTGACCGGAGCGATTGCCAGCGCTGCGTTGATGGCAGGGCTGGCGAACCGCACGCTGCCCTTGCCGGTCTAGTAGGTTTGCCCCTTACAAGGAAGCCAACCATGATCGCCAGAGCACTGGCCTGCGTAGCGTTGACCGCCTGGCTTGGCCCAGGTGCCGAGGCCCGTGAATACCGCTACAGCGATGCGCACCTGCATTACGTGGATTTCTTCCAGGAATCCGAAGGTATGCCGGCGCTGCTCAGGGCCATGGACGCTGCAGGCATCGATCAGTCGATGATCTCCGGCATCCCCGTTGCCAAGAAATGGCATGAAGACGAGCCCAAGCGCCCCCGCTATTACGCCGGCGACGATGCCGACGCCTATTGGTACAGTGCCACCGATACTTACGTGGCAGCGGCGCTGCAGCAGTTGTCGGGCGAACAGCGCAAGCGATTTCACCCCTTCCTGACCGGCTTCAATCCAGTCGACAAGAATGCCGTGAGCCATATCGAGCGCATGCTCGACCTTTATCCAGGCCTCTGGCAGGGTATCGGCGAGGTATTCACCCGTCACGATGACCTGACGGCGTTGACCAGCGGTGAAACCCCGCGTGCCAACAACGAAGCCATGACCCGGGTCTATCACCTGGCCGCCGAGCGCGACCTGCCGGTGCTGTTGCATTCCAATATCACCTCCAAGCGCGAGCGTAACCCTTTGTACCTGGCCGAGATCGAAGAGCCCCTGCGCAATCATCCGCATACGCGCTTCATCTGGGCACACGCTGGCAGCAGCATGGAAATTCACCGGCACCAGACACAGATGGATTTTCTGCTGCCCGTGCTGACGCTATTGCTCGAGGATTACCCGAACCTGTACGTGGACCTGTCGTGGAGTGTGCTCAAGCCCTACCTGCTCGATGAGCAAGGCGTCCCACGCGAAGCCTGGCTGGCGCTGGTAAAGCGGTATCCGACGCGGTTCATGCTGGGCTCGGATGTGGTCGGCCGCTTCGATAGCCTGGGGGAGGAGATGGACAGTTTCAGGCCATTTCTGGATGCCTTGCCCGAGGACGTGGCCAGGCGCGTGGCCAAGGACAACTTCCTGGCTTTACTGCCCAAGGGGAAATGACACAGGTCACGTCGTGCCCAACGGGATCTTTTTTACAACGTAAATGAAAACGCCCCGAACCAGTCGGGGCGTTTTCTATTGGCGCGTCAGCGAATCACTTGCCTTCCCAGCGCTTGAGCACCAGGGTGGCATTGGTGCCGCCGAAACCGAAGCTGTTGCTCATGACCGTATCGATCTTGGCATTTTCTTCGGTCTTGCGCAGGATCGGCAAGTCAGCGACCGCCGGGTCCAGTTCGTCGATGTTGGCCGAGCCGGCGATGAAGTTGTTCTCCATCATCAGCAGGCAGTAGATCGCCTCGTGTACACCGGCAGCCCCCAGGGAGTGACCGGACAAGCTCTTGGTCGAGCTGATCTTCGGTGCATTTTCGCCGAACACTTCACGAACGCCCTTCATTTCGGCAACGTCGCCCACTGGGGTAGAGGTGCCGTGGGTGTTCAGGTAGTCGATCGGGGTATCGACGGTCGACAGCGCCTGCTGCATGCAGCGGATGGCGCCTTCGCCGCTTGGCGCGACCATGTCATAGCCGTCGGAGGTGGCGCCATAGCCGACGATCTCGGCGTAAATCTTGGCGCCACGGGCCAGGGCATGTTCGAGCTCTTCGACCACCACCATGCCACCGCCACCGGCGATGACGAAGCCATCGCGGTCTGCGTCATAGGCACGCGAGGCCAGTTCCGGGGTTTCGTTGCGCTTGGTCGACAGGGCGCCCATGGCATCGAACAGGAACGACTGGCTCCAGTGCTCTTCTTCACCGCCGCCGGCGAACACGATGTCCTGCTTTCCCCACTGGATCTGCTCCAGTGCAGTACCAATGCAGTGGGCCGATGTAGCGCATGCAGAAGAGATCGAGTAGTTGATGCCCTTGATCTTGAAAGGCGTCGCCAGGCACGCCGAAACAGTGCTGCCCATGGTGCGAGTTACCCGGTAGGGGCCTACACGTTTGACGCCTTTTTCGCGCAGGGTATCCAGTGCTTCCATCTGGTTCAGGGTCGATGCACCACCGGAACCGGCAACCAGGCCGGTACGCGGGCTGGAGACCTGCTCTTCGGTCAGGCCGGAGTCCTTGATGGCGTCCTGCATCGCCAGATAGGCGTAGGCAGCCGCATGCCCGACGAAACGGAAGACCTTGCGGTCGATCAGTTCCTCGAGATTGAGGTCGATGGAGCCGGAAACCTGGCTACGCAGCCCCATTTCCTTGTATTCCGGGTTGTAACGAATACCCGGACGGCTGTTGCGCAGGTTTTCGGTGACGGTAGCTTTGTCATTGCCCAGGCACGACACGATGCCCAGACCAGTGATAACGACGCGGCGCATGCGAATAACCCTTAGAAGTTGTCAGTGGAGGTGAACACGCCGACCCGCAGGCCTTCGGCGGTGTAGATCTCGCGGCCATCGACACTGACCGAACCATCGGCGATGGCCATGTTCAGCTTGCCTTTGAGCACGCGCTTGATGTGAATGTTGTAGGTGACGTTCTTGGCGGTGGGCAGCACCTGACCGAAGAACTTCACTTCACCGGAACCCAGTGCACGACCGCGGCCCGGCAGGCCTTGCCAGCCCAGGAAAAAGCCGACCAGCTGCCACATGGCATCGAGGCCCAGGCACCCTGGCATCACAGGGTCGCCTTCGAAATGGCAGGCAAAAAACCAAAGATCAGGATTGATGTCCAGCTCGGCGACCAATTCACCTTTGCCGTACTTGCCGCCTTCTTCACTGATGTGGGTGATGCGATCGACCATCAGCATGTTCGGCGCGGGCAGTTGCGCATTACCTGGGCCGAACAGCTCACCGCGACTGCAGCGCAGCAGGTCTTCCCGAGTAAAGGCGTGTTGTTTGGTCATGCGAGCTCCTCAATAACCCCCTGCGGCAGGGGATGAATCTTCCCGGCCGGCCCGTCACGCATCGCGAGCGGGTCGGCAGCCTACAGGTAGACTATTGCGTTGTAGTGAAAGTCACAGCGCACCTGTCGAAAGAAGTACAGGTGTGCACTGAAATGTCTATTTTCAGGTCCGAAAGGAGTCCTGTCCAGTGTTTAAGACTGCCGCACTTTAGCATTTATCGCCAGTCGCGGTTGCCTGTCCTGGCAGCCAGCGCGCCAGCACCTGCTGCAATTCACTGCGGCGCAGGGGTTTGCTCAGGTAGTCATCCATCCCTGCGGCAATACACCGTTCGCGGTCACCCTGCAACGCATTGGCGGTCAGGGCGATGATCGGTACGTGCGCGCCGTTTGTCAGCAGGCGCAATTGACGCGTGGCCTCGTAACCGTCCATGTAGGGCAGGCCACAGTCCATGAAAACGGCGGCGAAATGCTGCAGCCTGACCTGCTCCACGGCCTGCTGACCGTCATCGGCCGTGCTCACCTCAACGCCCAGGCTGCGCAACATGGCCTCGGTGACGTTCTGGTTGACGGCATTGTCTTCGACCAGCAATACCCTGGTGGGTTCGGTCCAGGCAAGCTGGCCGGGCGGCGCAACGTGGCGGGCCCGGCGCGTCAATGCTGGCAATGCCAGGGGCATCTCCAGCGTAAAGGTCGAGCCATGGCCTTCGAGGCTCTGGCCATGCAGGTGCCCACCCATGCGTTCGGCCAGGGTGCGCGCGATGGACAGGCCCAAGCCGGTGCCGCCGTAGCGACGGGAAATCGAGCTGTCGGCCTGCTGGAACGCGACGAACATCATCTCCAGGCGATCGTTGTCGATGCCGATACCCGTGTCCTGCACGCTGCATGTCAGCCAGATGCGCTGCTCATCCATCACCTGCCAACGGGCCTCGACCCGCACCTGCCCCTGTTCGGTGAACTTCAGGGCATTACCGATCAGGTTCAGGAGAATCTGCCGGATCCGGGTAGGGTCGCCGTTCACCTGCAACTGGGCGGTGTTCTCGGCCAGGCTCAAGTCCAGCGTCAGCCCTTGTTGCTGCGCTGCATGCTGGAATGACTGGACGCAGTGGGTGATGAGCTCGCCGAGGTTGAAGTCGATGTGCTCGAGCTGCAAGGCCGCCCGTTCAATCCGCGAGAAATCGAGGATGTCATTGATGACCCGCAGCAGATGCCCCGTCGACTCGCTCGCCACTGCGGTGTAGTCGGCCTGCTCGCTGCTCATCGAGGTGGTTTCGAGCAATTGCAGCATGCCCAGTACACCGTTGAGCGGTGTGCGCAGCTCGTGGCTCATCATGGCCAGGAAATCGGACTTGGCGCGGTTGGCCTGCTCGGCCTCTTCGCGAGCCTGGATCAGCTCGGCAATGGCTGTCTTCTGCTCGGTACTGGCCTGCTCCAGCGCACGGGCCAGATTATTGATGTGCCGGGCCAGATGCCCCAGCTCGCTGTCGTCCACCACTGGAACGGGCGTATCGTAGTGACCCTGCTGGATGGCCTTGACGGCATGGCCCATGTCGCTGATGGGTTTGGCCAGGCTCAGGGCCAGGCGGCGAGCCAGCAGGAAGGTGAACAGCAGTGCGAACAACGCCAGCACGGCGGCCTTGATCACGATCTCCTGCTGACGCTGACTGAACGCATCGTCCGACATGCCGACGATGACCCGCCCCAGGTAGTCATCGCCAATAGCCGGGGCAGCCGCCAGGCCTTCCTGGAGGAAATCGCTTTCGAGTCGAATCTGTTGCAGACGAATCGGCGCCTGAAACACCTCCACCTGCTGGGCGCGGTTGGTGCTTTCGTCAGACTGCTCGACGTACACCAAAATATGGTTGCGGCTGTCCTGCACCTCCAGAAACCGCACGTGGGGAATGCTCAGGGTGGCGCGCATCAGGCCTTCGAGCACTTCATTGTTGCCTGAGATGACTCCGTATTCGGACGCGGGCGCAAGCTGGTTGGCAATCAATTGGCCGGTGTGGTTGAGCTCCTGACGCAAATCCTGGATGCGCACGAACGTGAAGAAGCTGATCAAAAGCAGCGTCAGCAGCAGCGCCGGGCCTAGGCTGATGATCTGTGTGCGCGTATGAATGTCCCAGTTCAGGCCCTTGGTCATGGGGTGCGCTCTCCAGCAGCCAGGGCTTGGGCAGCGGCATCGGGATCAATGGGCTCCAGGCCCAGCGCCCGTGCCACCTGCTGATTGCCGCTGACCCCGAAATGAGCTGGGTAGAGGCTGCGGGGCCAGCGCGCAGGCGATTGCCCGAGCAGGCTGTCGAGCACGCTCAGCCAATCTTGCTGGTCACTAAAGGTGCTGGCCAGCGCGCCGGCACGGACGAATCCGGCATTGGGGCCGATCAGGGCCATTTGACGGCCGTAACTGCTGAGCAACAGGTTTTTCGCTGTCTTGGAATTGTACAGGTCCGGATCATCGAGCCCGAGCAGCACGTCACTGCTGCCCAGAAGGTATTGCAAGGGGCGGCTGTCCCGCGGGTCGGGCCAAGCCTGTGCCACGATCTCCAGGCCAAGCGGTTGCGCGGCACGGCGCAGCTCATCCAGCAGAAACCCACTGTGCTCACCGTACAGCACCCCGATGCGCCTGGCTTGCGGCAACAGGTAGCGGGTCAAGCGCAGTTGCCGATCCAGCGGCGGGTCGCTCCACAGCAAGGTGAGAAACCCGGGGCGTGACTTTCCCAGGCGCTGTTCCACCTGCACCCGGCTGACCCTCATGGCCAGTGCCGGTGGCCCGGCGGTTTGCGACAGGCGCCATTGCAGTGCCTCATCGTCCAGCAACACCAAGCGCAGGTCCAGGTCAAGCCGGCCCGGCGCAGGCAGCTCGCTGGCAGCCTGGAAATGCACGTGGTCATTGGGGCGTCGACTTTCCAGGGCAGCGATGAAGCTGCGGATGCCCGGCTGGTCCTGGGCGCCGACCAGCAGGATTTCGCTAGCGGACAACTGTCCCAATGGCCACAGCCATAGCACCAACAGGCGCAGCAACCGAACCATCAGAACTCCAGCTCCGCGCTCAGGCTCAGCCGATGCCGGCTGTCGTAGCGGTTCTGCACGGCCGTGGTGGGCTCATCATCCAGGCGTTGCTGCCACAGGGCTGCCAGTTCCAGGGTGCTCTCGTACACGCGCCAGCGCTTGGCCACGCGCAGGTCCAGGCGTTCGTAGCGGTACTGATTAAGGGCATCGTCTCCATAATAGAAAGCACCACTGGACCAGCCGTGGCCCCAGTCCCTCATCCAGCCGACTGAGCCGCTGTTGCTGGCGCTGAGGTTGCGGTCGGCAGGATTGCTGGCCCAGGCGTCGACATGGGCGAAGGTCAACCGCAGCCGGTCGCGCAGGGTAGGGCGCCAATCGAATTGGGCCTCGCTGCCGCTGAAGCGCGCGCGGTTCGCATTGCTGGCGATGTACTGGTTGTTCTTGAGCGGCTCGCTGATCATGCCGGTGATCTCATCAAAGAACACCTTCAGGTCCATGCTCAGGTCCAGATCGCTGAAGTAGCCGTTGTAGCCCAGCTCACGCGAGCGCATGTGCTCCTGCTCCAGGTCACCAGGGCCGCGGGTCTTGACGAAGTATTCGCCATGCTGCTGGCCAAAGGCGTAGGGCATCAGGTTCTTGACGGTGTAGCTCCAGTTGACGTTGTTTTCGAACATGTCAGGCGAACGTACCGCCTCGGAATAGACGGCGCGCAGGCCATGGCGCGGAGTGATCAGGTAATTGACCGCCAACCGTGGGGTAAGCGAGCTGCCAGAGAGCCGCGAATCCTCGAACATGGCGCCGCCCTGCACGATCCAGTGCTCGTCGGCTCGCCACTCCAGTTGCCCGAAAAGCCGCCAGGTCTGATCGTCCACGCTGCCATTGAAGTAGGTCTGCGAGTCGGCACGATCATAGCGATAGTTCATGCCGCTGAGCAGGCGCAGGCTGTCGGTCAGGCTGTAGGTGTCCTGGATTTCCAGGTCATAGCGGGTTTCACGCGTGCTCTGGTCGACATCGCCGCACACCACGTCACTGCCGCCCTGGTTGTTCCACTGCTCCTTGATCGCATCGACCAGGGCCTGCTCCTGAGGGTTGCTGCTAGGGGGCGGGTTGTTCGCGCCGCGGGCTACCCGTTCGGCGTAATTGGGGTTCATTTGCCAGAGGCGGGTGAGTTCAGGGCTGAAGGACAACGCCGCGTCGCAGGCCCGCCACACTTGCTGGCGGTCGAAGTGCTGCGCCGAACCCTGGACGTACAGGCTGTGTTCAGCGGCAAAGTCGATGTTCCAGCGCACCGAGCCTGCATAGTCCATGGCCTTGACGTCGGCATCCTTGCCGCGCTGGGTCACGAACGGGAACACTGGCTGGTAGGTATAAGGCCGCTGGTTGGTGCCTTCCTTGGCGGCCAGTTGCCAGTCCAGTGTCTGGTCCTGCGCCAGGGCATGGCTGGCGCTCAGGTTCAAACGTGTGGCGCGGCGGCTGTCACGGTAGTGCTGGCCGAACTGGTCATGGTCGAACCCATCATCCTGCAGGCCCGAGATGGACAGACGCATATCGCCGTTGTCCCAGCCAAAGCCCTGGCTGGCATAGAAGTCGTCGATGCCGTTTTGCCCGCGCGTGACTTTCAGGCGCGTGCCGTGGCTGTCGGCAGGATTGCGGGTGAGGATGTTCACCACGGCCATCAGGGCATTGGCGCCATAGCTGACCGTGTTCGGCCCTCTGAACACCTCGATTCGGTCGATGTCTTCCAGCGCCAGCGGGATATCGCTCCAGTCCACCGTCGCCAGCCCGGCCCGATACACCGAGCGGCCGTCGATCAGCACCTGCATGCGGCGCGCTTCGTTGACGTTGCTGCCGTGGTAATTGACGGTCGGTTGATTGCCAGCCAAATAGCCCACCATCATCCCTGGCACGAGCCTGAGCAGCTCGGGGATGTCACGCGCGCCGCTGGCCCGGATCAAGGCGCCGTCGAGCACGGTCATGCTCCCTGGCACCGCAGCCGGAGATTGTTTGAGGCGTGTTGCAGTCAAAACCTGTGGCAGGTCGCTGTTGTCGATGAACAAGTCATCTGCCAGCGCAGGTGCACCGAGCAGGGCGGTCAACAGCAACAGCCGCGGGTAGGGAGGCGAGCCAGGGAGCACGGAGCGGCCTTGTATCGTGGGTAAACCGGCATGGTAAATGAACTTTGCCGTTTTGCCAGTGATCTGCGGCGGTATTGATGCTGGCCGATCAGTGGGCATGCACCTGGCCTGGGCGAGCAATGCCCGACCGGCCTTGGCGCAGGGCAGGTGACCCGTATAATGCGCCGGTCGCCATTTATTTTAGGTGTTAACGGATTGGATATGACTGATCAGCAACCTGTTGCAGTTCTGGGCGGCGGCAGCTTCGGCACGGCCGTGGCAAACCTGCTGGCACAGAACGGTGTGCCCGTGCGCCAATGGATGCGCGACCCGGCACAGGCCCAGGCGATGCGTGAGCATCGCGAGAACCCGCGCTACCTCAAGGGCATTGGGCTGCACGAGGGGGTAGAGCCGGTCAATGACCTGCTGGCCACGCTCCAGGCGTGCGACCTGATTTTCGTGGCCTTGCCCTCCAGTGCCTTGCGTAGCGTCTTGGCGCCACATGCCGACCTGCTGCGTGGCAAAGGACTGGTCAGCCTCACCAAAGGGATCGAGGCCCAGACGTTCAAGCTGATGAGCCAGATCGTCGAGGAGATCGCCCCGCAGGCGCGCATAGGTGTGCTCTCCGGGCCCAACCTTGCCCGGGAAATTGCCGAGCACGCCCTGACTGCCACTGTGGTGGCCAGCGAAGACGAGCGCCTGTGCCAACAGGTGCAGGCTGTGCTGCATGGCAGGACCTTCCGCGTGTATGCCAGCAGTGACCGTTTTGGCGTGGAACTCGGTGGCGCCCTCAAGAACGTCTACGCCATCATCGCTGGCATGGCAGTGGCGCTGGGCATGGGCGAGAACACCAAGAGCATGTTGATCACCCGCGCACTGGCCGAGATGACCCGCTTTGCAGTCAGTCAGGGCGCCAACCCCATGACCTTCCTGGGCCTGGCCGGCGTGGGCGACCTGATCGTCACCTGCTCCTCACCCAAGAGTCGTAACTACCAGGTGGGCTACGCGCTCGGCCAAGGGCTGAGCCTGGATGAGGCGGTGAGTCGGCTGGGGGAAGTGGCAGAGGGCGTCAACACCCTCAAGGTACTCAAGGCCAAGGCCCAGCAGGCGCAGGTGTACATGCCCCTGGTCGCCGGCCTGCATGCCATCCTGTTCGAAGGCCGCACGTTGAATCAGGTGATCGAGCACCTGATGAGCGCCGAGCCGAAGACCGATGTCGATTTCATTTCCACCAGCGGCTTCAACTGAACCCTGATAACCCTGGCAAACGGCAAGGAGCGACACATGAACGATACCCCTGAACATGCCCAGCGCGAGTCCCTGATCCTGCGCGTGGTCTGGATGCTGGTTTTCCTGGTGGTCTGGCAATTGGCCGAGTTGCTGCTGGCCGGTCTGGTAGTAGTCCAGTTGATCTATCGACTGATCTACGGTGCGCCCAGCGCCAGCGTGATGGACGTTGGCGATAGCCTGAGCCAGTACCTGGCTCAGATCGGACGTTTCGGCACCTTCCATACCGATCAGAAGCCCTGGCCGTTTGCCGATTGGCCAGCACCACGCCCGGCGGACGGCGAGGCGCCCCATGTGGCGCGCGCGCCTGCGCCTGCTGAACCTGACCGAGAGCCCAAGCTGTGAACCTGTGGGTGTTGCGCCACGGTGAAGCCGAGCCGCGAGCCACCCGCGATGCCGAGCGGCGCTTGACCGCGCGCGGTCACGAGCAGGTTCTGCACAGCGCTGCACACCTGGCAGGCAAGCCACTGCAGGCGATCATTGCCAGCCCTTATGTTCGGGCGCAGCAGAGCGCTGCGTTGGTCCATGAGGCATTGGGGTTTAGCGAGCCGGTACGCACGGTGCCGTGGCTGATGCCCGAGAGCGATGTGCAACACACGATCGGCCAGATTGAACGCCTTGGTCTGGATCACGTGCTGCTGGTCAGCCACCAGCCGTTGGTCGGCCACCTAGTCGGGTTGCTCGAGCACGGTCACCTGCAGCGGCCGGCCGCCATGGGCACGGCAAGCCTAGCGGAGCTAGAAGGGGATTGGCCCTTGGCGGGATTGATGTCGCTGCGCGCCTTGCACATGTCCTGCTGATTGCCTGCGCTGGCTACGTCATACAGGTTTGCAATGGAGGCAACTGGCATTTTTGTTAGTTGTTTCAATCGATTGCGACTTGCTAGCTTAGTCACAAAGAACAGGCATAAGGTTGGGTCGATGACGGGCGAAATGTTGAAATTGTTGTGCTCGCTGAACCTGCAAACCACCACGGAGAAGGTCGAGCAAGGCATCGCCCTGGACCACGCCCAGCACAGCTTGCTGCGGGAGGTCTCCGACGCCAAGTTCTATCACCTGATGCGCAAGATCGAGGCGAACACGGCGCTTGAGGAAGGTCGACGTCAGCAAGCCGAGCAGGAACTGCTTGCCTTGCAGCTAGCCTGCACCCGCGTGGCCCACCTGATACAAACCAGCTGCCTGGCGCTGCGCAGATTGGATCTTGACGCTGAAGACCAGCGTCTGGCGCGCGAGGCGCTGGAAAGCCAGCAAGCCTTCATCAAGGCGTGTCTGCGCCGCTCGCTGGGTAGCTTTGATCGATCGGCCTGACCTGATCGCCCTTGCCGATGACCTTTCCGAACGTTGCCTGGGGCTTGGTGGACAACCACAATGGGCCACTCTCTGCGCCCGGAAGCCCACCATGCCGCAACCGATATTCTTTGCCCATGCCAATGGGTTTCCGTCGGCAACCTACGGCAAGTTGTTCGCCGCCCTGGCGCCGGACTACTCTGTGCAGAGCTTGCCCCAGCACGGCCACGATCCGCGCTTTCCGGTAGACGCCAACTGGCAGAGCCTGGTGGACGAGCTGTTGTACCACCTTGAGCAGCAGCCAGGCCCCGTATGGGGTGTGGGACATTCGTTAGGGGGTGTTCTGCATTTGCATGCCGCCCTGCGGCGACCTGAGCTCTACCGGGGCGTGGTCATGCTCGACTCGCCCGTGCTGACCCGCGCAGACCAGTGGCTGCTGCGCGCTGCCAAGCACCTGGGCTTGATCGACCGCATTACCCCGGCCGGCCGGACGCTAGGTCGGCGCGCCGAATTCGAAGATCGGCTCAGTGCCCGTTCCTATTTCGCCAGCCGATCACTGTTCCGCCACTTCGACCCCGACTGCCTGGATGCCTACGTCGAGCATGGCCTGCACGAGCATCAGCACGCGCTGTGCCTGCGCTTCGATCCTGCTATCGAAATCAGCATCTATCGCAACGTACCCCACCTGAGCCCTGCGCCTGTTCAGCAGTTGCACCTGCCGCTGGCCATGGTCCGTGGTCAGGCCAGTACCGTGGTGCGTCGTCATAATGCCTTGGCGGTGCGGGGCATGCCGAAGGGGGAATATCACAGCGTTCCGGGTGGCCACATGTTCCCGCTTGAGCACCCGGAAGATACCGCCAGCCTGATCAAGGGCCTGTTCGATCGGTGGGGTCAGGCATGAATATCCAGGTCGAAGACATACGCTTGAACCTTGGCCATATCGAGCTGGCCGGCCACGTGTTCGGCCCCGAGGACGGCCTGCCGGTGATCGCATTGCACGGCTGGCTGGACAACGCCAACAGCTTCGCGCGCCTGGCGCCCCGCCTTCGGGGCCTGCGCATCGTGGCCTTGGACATGGCCGGTCATGGCCATTCGCAACATCGTCCGCCGGGTGCCGGCTACGCGCTGGCCGACTACGCCTACGACATCGTGCGCGCAGCCGAGCAACTTGGCTGGGAGCGCTTCGCCCTGCTGGGGCATTCACTGGGCGCTATCATCAGCGTGCAACTGGCCGCCGCATTGCCCGAGCGTGTCAGCCACCTGGCGCTCATCGATGGCCTCATCCCGCCTACCGGTGAGGAGCAGGATGCTGCCGAGCGGCTGGGGATGGCGCTGCGCGCCCAGATGCGCCTCGATACCAAGCGCAAGTCGGTGTACAGCACCCAGGACCAAGGCGTGGAGGCACGCATGAAGGGCATGGTCGCGGTGAGCCGCGAAGCGGCCGAGCTGCTGGCCCAGCGTGGGCTGATGCCCGTGGCCGGTGGCTACAGCTGGCGCAGCGACAGTCGCCTGACCTTGCCCTCGCCGATGCGCCTGACGCAAGCCCAGGCGATGGCCTACGTGCGGCACGTCAAGTGCCCCGGCTGCCTGGTGGTGGCAGCGCAGGGTATGCTGGCGCGTCGCGAGGGGTTGCTTGAGCAGCTACCCTTTGAACAGGTGACCTTGCCCGGTGGCCATCACCTGCACCTGAACGATGAGCAGGGCGCAACGCTTGTAGCAGACTGTTTCAATCGCTTCTTTGGCTTTGCTTGACTTGCACCGGACAAGTGTCGAGGCTTGGCGGGTTGATCAGGGAGACAACCATGCAATTGCCAGACATGTACATGCTTCACCTTGACGCCGAGCGCCGCGTGGGCCGCCTATGAATGCGCCTGCCGCGTTGCGTGGCCTCTTGGGCGTCAGCGCACTGCTCGCCAGCACCACGCTCTGGGCCGGAAGCCTGCCAGTGCCAGTGGACGCCAAGGTTGTCGATCAGCGCCCGGCTGTGGAGCAGGAGCGTGTCTATCCATTGGGGCCGCTGCGCAAGATCAGCGGCCGCCTGCGGGTGGAGGACAAAGTAGAGAGCCGTGGCCAGGTCAGCTCCACGACCTATGAACTGCCGGTTGAGCGCTCCGCGCGGGAGGCTTTCACGCGCGCGCGCGAGGCCTTGCAGCAGGACGGCGGGTATCCGTTGTTCTGGTGCCAGGGCCGCGACTGTGGCGAGGCTAGCCTGTGGGCCAACGATGTCTTTGCCAATGCTCGGCTCAATGGTGGCGATGAGCGCCAGGCGTTCATCCTGCTGCGCCGCTCTGCCGAGCAGGCCGATACGTTGGTCGCACTCTACAGCGTGACCCGTGGTAATCGCCGGGCCTACCTGCATGTGGAGGAGTTCGTCGCCGCCAGCCCATTGGGTGAACTGCTGCCTACTGCTGCAACCGTGCTGCGTGAAATGCGTGACACCGGCAAGCTCGATTATCCTGATCTGAGCGAGCCGCAGCCGGCCTGGGCAACCCTGCTTGCACGCAGCCTCAATCTGGACAGCACCTTGCGCGCCACCCTGAGCGGTGCCCAGGCCGAGGCCTGGCGTGAAGCACTGATAAAGGCCGGTGTACGCAGCGCTCGCCTGGAGCTCGGCGATTCGCCGACCGATGGCCTGCACCTCGAACTGATCCGTTGACGGGCAAGACCATGGTTGACAATGATCGCCTGCTGATCCAGATCCTTTTGCTGGCATTGCTAGGCGCCGGCCTATGGGTCATGGCCCCCTTCATTTCGGCGCTGCTGTGGGGCGCCATCCTCGCATTCGCCAGCTGGCCCTTGATGCGGTTCCTGACCCGCGTGCTGGATGGGCGCGAAACCCTTGCCGCCGGATTGTTGACCAGCGCCTGGATCCTCATCGTGGCGCTGCCCCTGGTCTGGCTGGGCTTCAACCTGGCCGACCACATTCGTGATGCGACCTTGTTCGTGCGTGATGTGCAGGTCGATGGCCTGCCGGATGCGCCTTTGTGGCTGGTCGACATCCCGTTGGTAGGCGAACGCATGGCCAGCTGGTGGTCGTCGCTGGACCAGCAGGGCGCCGCGCTGCTGGCATCGGTCAAACCCTACTTGGGGCAGGTGGGCAACTGGCTCCTGGCCCGCAGCGCGCAGATCGGAAGTGGCGTGCTGGAACTCACCCTGAGCCTGGTCTTCGTGTTCTTCTTCTACCGCGACGGGCCGCGGCTCTCGGCGTTCGTGCTTCGGCTGCTGCACCGGCTGACCGGCGAGCGCGCCGAGTATTACCTGAACCTGGTGGCCGGCACGGTACAACGGGTGGTCAATGGCGTGATCGGTACGGCGGCGGCGCAAGCCCTGCTCGCGTTGATCGGCTTTCTCATCGCAGGCGTGCCGGGTGCCATCGTGCTTGGTTTGATCACCTTCATGCTCAGCCTGATCCCCATGGGCCCGCCGCTGGCCTGGCTGCCGGTGACCGGCTGGCTGATCTGGAAGGGTGACTACGGCATGGCGATCTTCATGGGTATCTGGGGCACCTTCGTGATCAGTGGCGTGGACAACGTGCTCAAGCCCTACCTGATCAGCCGTGGCGGCGACTTACCGCTCGTGATCGTGTTGCTCGGCGTGTTCGGCGGCCTGATTGCCTTCGGCTTCATCGGCCTGTTCATCGGCCCGACGTTACTGGCCATCGGCTACAGCCTGCTGCTGGACTGGAGTCACAACGTGCAGCCTACCCCGACTGCCTAGGCCTGCCGCCTGGTCGAGCATGTTTCTTTACGTGTTCTTTATGCCAGGCCTGCCCCCACGATCTCGAGCCTTTACGCTGGCCTGACCGAAAATCCCCATAAAGCGGCCGCAGCCGCATCAACGGGGATTGATTCATGAACTTGCTCGAAGGGTTGTCACTGCTGATCGCGGTGGCCATGGCGGTGTACCTGCTGACGGCGCTACTACGCGCCGATCGTAGCTAAGGGGGCGCCAATGCACGCCTACGATATCGCCTTGCTGATGGCCTTCTTCGCCATTGTCCTGCTACCGGCCCCTTGGCTGGGAAGGTACTACTTCAATGTCATGGAAGGCCGGCGCACCTGGCTTACGCCATTACTGGGACCGATTGAAAATGTCTGTTACCGGGTGGCTGGGGTCTGCCCATCGCAGCAGCAGGGCTGGCGCCACTATGCCCTGGCGCTTCTGATCTTCAATTTAGTTGGGTTCCTACTGCTGTTCGGCGCGCTGGTGGCCCAAGGCCTTCTGCCATTGAATCCGCAGCGCTTACCCGGCCTTGAGTGGTCGCTGGCCTTCAACACCGCGGTCAGCTTCGTGACCAACACCAACTGGCAGGCCTACAGTGGCGAGGCCTCCATCAGCTACCTGAACCAGATGCTCGGCCTGACCGTGCAGAACTTCATCAGTGCGGCCACGGGCCTGGCCGTGCTGGTAGCCTTGTGCCGTGGTATCGCCCGTCGCAGCAGTGCGGCCTTGGGCAATTTCTGGGTGGACATGACCCGGGCCACGCTTTATGGGCTGTTACCCCTGTCCCTGCTACTGGCGCTGCTGTTGGTATGGCAGGGCGTGCCCCAGACCTTCAGCGACTATGCCCATGCCCTGACATTGCAAGGGGCCGAGCAGCTGATCCCGCTCGGCCCGGCAGCCAGCCAGATTGCGATCAAGCAACTGGGTACCAACGGCGGTGGCTTCTTCGGCGTCAACTCGGCGCATCCGTTTGAAAACCCGACAGCGTGGAGCAACCTGTTCGAGGTGTCGGCGATCATCCTGATTCCCGTGGCGCTGGTGTTCATGTTCGGCCATTACGTGAAAGACCTGCGCCAGAGCCGCGCCATTGTGGCCTGCATGCTTGCATTGTTTCTGGTCGGCGGCGCATCGGCTTTGTGGTCCGAACACCAGCCCAACCCGGCGCTGCACGTCAGCGAGGTGGAGCAGGCAGCCCCTCTGGAAGGCAAGGAAAGTCGCTTCGGTATCACGGGTTCGGTGTTGTGGACAGTCACTACCACGGCAGCCTCCAACGGTTCGGTCAATGCCATGCACGACAGCCTCAACCCACTGACAGGCATGGTGGCCATGGTCAACATGATGGTCGGCGAAGTCATCTTCGGCGGCGTCGGGGCAGGCCTGTACGGCATGTTGCTGTTCGTGCTGATCGCAGTGTTCCTGTGCGGGCTGATGATCGGCCGCACGCCGGAGTACCTGGGCAAGAAGCTTCAAGCCCGCGAGGTACAGCTGCTGGTGGCGACGTTGCTGGTGATGCCGGTCGGCGTGCTGGTACTGGCCGCCGTCGCTGCCAGCCTGCCAGGGCCGGCCACAGCGGTGAGCAACCCTGGCGCCCATGGCTTCAGTCAGTTGCTTTATGCCTATACCTCCGGGGCCGCCAATAACGGGTCGGCCTTCGCAGGCTTTGGCGCCAACACGGTGTTTCACAACCTCATGATCGGTCTGGCGATGCTGATCGGCCGTTTCGGTTACATCCTGCCTGTCCTGGCGCTGGCTGGGAGCCTGGCAGCCAAGCCACAGGCACCTCAAGGCCCCAACAGCTTTCCCACCCAAGGGCCACTGTTCACCCTCCTGCTGCTGCTGACCATCCTGCTGGTAGGCGGGCTGACCTTCCTGCCGACCTTGGCCTTGGGGCCGATTGCCGACCATTTGAGCCAGGCCTATTGAGAGATGACCATGAACATGCCCATTCCAGAGATCAAGGCCCAACCAGACGCAGCAGCCCAGACGCGGCTGGCCGCGCTGTGGCGGCCGGCGTTGCTGCAGGCGTTGCTCAAGCTCGATCCACGTCAGCTCAAACGCTCACCGGTCATGCTGGTGGTGGCCATTACGGCCTTACTGACCACCGTGCTGTGCCTGGCCCCGGCCAATGGCGTCACCCCAGGCGTTGCGGTGCAGATCGCAGCCTGGCTGTGGTTCACCGTGCTGTTCGCCAACTTCGCCGAGGCCCTGGCCGAAGGCCGGGGTAAAGCCCGGGCCGACAGCCTCAAAGCCGGCAGCCAGGGGCTCTCGGCCAGGCGTCGCAATCCGGATGGCAGCTTCGACAACGTGCCGGCTGTATCCCTGCGCAAGGGTGATGTAGTCCGGGTGGAGGCTGGCGAGATGATCCCCGCCGACGCCGAGGTGATAGAAGGTATCGCTGCCGTCAACGAGGCAGCCATCACCGGGGAATCTGCGCCCGTCATTCGGGAGTCAGGCGGCGATCGTTCGGCGGTGACCGGCAATACCCGTCTGGTGTCGGACTGGCTGCTGATCCGCATCGCCAGCAACCCCGGTGACTCCACCCTGGACCGTATGATCGCCCTGGTCGAGGGCGCGCGCCGGCAGAAAACGCCCAACGAGATCGCCCTGGACATGCTGTTGATCGGCCTGACCCTGGTGTTTCTGATTGTGGTGGTGACCCTGCAACCCTTTGCTCACTTCGCTGGGGGCAGCTTGCCGCTGATTTTTCTGGCCGCGTTGCTCGTCACACTCATTCCCACCACCATCGGCGGCTTGCTCTCTGCCATCGGCATCGCCGGCATGGACCGCCTTGTGCGCCTCAACGTCATCGCACGTTCAGGGCGCGCCGTGGAAGCCGCAGGCGACGTGCACACCTTGATGCTGGACAAGACCGGTACCATCACCTTCGGTAACCGCCGCTGCAGCGCACTGTACGCCGCGCCCGGTGTGACCGCCCGTGAGCTGGGGGAGGGGGCCTTGCTGGCTTCGCTGGCCGATGACACGGCAGAGGGCAAGTCGATCGTCGAGTACCTGCACCAGCTTCATGATTTCGTCGAACCGGCGGCCGGGCACTACCAACCGGTAGCCTTCACGGCCCAGACACGCCTGTCTGGTATCGACCTGGGGCCACGTCGTTATCGAAAAGGCGCCGTCGATGCGCTCCTTGCCTTCGTCGAGATGCAGCGCGCGGACATGCCGACAGCCCTTGCCCGAGAGGTAGAGCGCATTGCCCAGTCAGGCGGTACGCCGTTGCTGGTGTGCCTCGACAAGCGTCTGCTGGGCGTGATTCACCTCAAGGATGTGGTCAAGCCTGGCATTCGCGAACGCTTTGCCGAACTGCGCAAGCTGGGTATCAGGACCGTCATGGTCACTGGCGACAACCCGCTCACGGCAGCCGCCATCGCGGCCGAAGCGGGCGTGGATGATGTGTTGGCAGAGGCAACACCGGAGAAAAAACTGGCGCGCATTCGCCAGGAGCAGCAAGACGGCCGTCTGGTGGCCATGTGCGGCGATGGTGCCAACGACGCGCCAGCTCTGGCCCAGGCGGATGTGGGTATGGCCATGAACGATGGCACCCAGGCTGCACGGGAGGCGGCCAACATGGTCGATCTGGACAGCGACCCGACCAAACTGTTGGACGTGGTGCAGGTTGGCAAGGCGCTGCTCATCACCCGTGGGGCGTTGACGACCTTTTCCATCGCCAACGACGTGGCCAAGTACTTCGCCATCCTGCCAGCGTTGTTCGCGGTGATTTATCCGCAGCTGGGGGTGCTCAACGTCATGCAGCTGGCAAGCCCGCAGAGCGCGATCCTGTCGGCCATCGTGTTCAACGCACTGATTATCGTCGTGCTCATTCCGTTGGCCTTGCGTGGGGTGCAGGTACAGGCTGCCAGTGCTGCGCAGCTGCTCAGGCGCAACCTGCTGATCTACGGGCTGGGCGGCATCATCGTACCGTTCGCCGGCATCAAGGTCATCGACCTGCTGCTCAACGCCTTGCACCTGGTCTGAGGAGGCCATCATGACTGCATACCTACGCCCGGCTCTGAGCCTGGTTCTGTCGATGACCTTCCTGACAGGTGCGCTGTACCCCCTGGCAGTCACCGGTATTGCCCAGGTGGCGTTCCCCTACCAAGCCAATGGTAGCCTGGTGCAAGACGAGCAGGGTCGCGTGCGCGGCTCTGCCTTGATCGCCCAGCGCTTCGAGGGTGACGGTTGGTTTCATTCCCGTCCCTCGGCAGGTGATTTCGCGACCGTGGCCAGCAGCGCCAGCAACCTTGCCCCTGGCAACCCAGCCTTGATGCAGCGTGTTCAGGCACAGGCAGCCGCGCTGCACCAGCCAGAGCAGGGGCCGGTCCCACTGGCGCTGGTCACAACCTCGGGCAGTGGGCTGGACCCACACCTGCCGCCGCTGGCCGTGGCCTATCAGTTGCCACGGGTAGCCGCCGCCCGACATCTACCCATCGAACGCTTGCAGGGTCTGCTCGAAGCCGCCACGCTGCGCCCATTGGTGGGCCCTGCGGTGGTCAACGTCCTGGCCCTGAACCAGGCACTGGAAAGGATGAGCCGTTCGGGCCAGGGCCTGTGACCCTTGCTGTGAAGGAAACCCCATGAGTGATTCCGACCGCGCCGATGCGCTGCTGGCAGATTTCCCAAAGCCGGGGCGAGGGCGGCTGAAGGTGTTTCTTGGCGCCGCGCCCGGTGTCGGCAAGACCTTCGCCATGCTCACCCATGCCCATGCCCAGCAGCGCATGGGCCGCCAAGTGCTGGTAGGCGTGGTCGAAACCCACGGGCGTGCCGAAACCGAAGCCCTGTTGGCGGGCCTGCCCCAGCAACCGCTGTTGCGCACCCGTTACCGGGGCGTGACCCTGCACGAAATGGACCTGGATGGGGTGCTCAGTACCCCGGGCAGCCTTGTGCTGGTAGACGAACTGGCTCACAGCAACGCGCCGGGCAGCCGCCACGCCAAGCGCTGGCAGGATGTGCAGGAACTGCTAGCTGCTGGTATCGACGTCTACACCACAGTCAATGTCCAGCATCTGGAGAGCCTCAACGACAAAGTGCGCGACATCACCGGTGTTTTGGTGCGTGAAACGGTGCCGGACTGGGTGGTACACGAAGCGTTCGACCTGTTGCTGGTGGACCTGCCGCCACGCGACCTGCTCGAACGGCTGCGCGAAGGTAAGGTGTACGTGCCTGAGCAAGCGAGGGCGGCCATCGACGCATTCTTTTCCCAGCGCAACCTCAGCGCGCTGCGGGAACTGGCCATGCAGGCCGCTGCCGCCCAGGTCGATACCGACGCCGCCCAGGGCTATCGCCAGGGCGGCACTGCAGCGCCAGCGCTGCGCGGGCGCTTGCTGGTCGGGGTAGATGGCGACGACCAGGCTGAGCGCCTGGTGCGTCATGCCAGCCGCGTGGCGCAGCGTCGGCACTTGCCCTGGAGCCTGGTCCACGTGGACAACGGGCGCCTGCACGACGAGAACGGGCGCCAGCGAATACAAGCCGCCCAGCAACTGGCCGAGCGCCTGGGTGGGGAGGTGGTCGTGCTGCGCGCTGCGGAGGTGGCTCGTACGCTGATCGAGCATGCCCGCGAGCGGCGTGCCAGCCTGGTACTGGTAGGGCAGTCCCGTGACCGGTGGCGCCGCCGACTGTTCGGCGCCGGTGTCGCTGCACGGCTGCTGCGGGGCAGTCATGGTCTGGAGGTCAATGTGCTCGATCGCGACGTCCAGCGCTCGGCACCCAAGCCCGCAGCCCGGTATGTGTGGGCATGGCGACATTACCTGTTGGCGCTGGCCGCGACCGTCCTGGCGGCGGGCCTGGCCTGGGCGGTGACCAGCGTGCTGGCGTTGCCCAACATCTCCCTGGTGTTTCTGGCAGCGGTGCTGCTGGTGGCAGTGCGCACCAGCCTTGGGCCCGCCCTGGCTTGTGCGATGCTGTCCTTCCTGGCGTACGATTATCTGTTTATTGCGCCCAACTTTTCCCTGAGTATCCAGCGCGAAGAGGACGTGCTGACCCTGGTGTTCTTCCTGCTGATGGCCGCGCTCACGGGTAACCTTGCCGCGCGCCAGCGCAGTCAGTTGCAGGCCCTGCGTGGAACCCAGGCGCAAACCATCCAGTTGCTGGACCTGTCTCGCCGCCTGACCGGAGCCACGGACCGTCAGGCGGTGCTGGAGGCTGCGCACCAGCACCTCGATGGCCGGCTTGGCTTGCAGGTCTGCATCCTGCAGCGCGACGAGCATGGCCAACTGCACGTAGCCAGCGGCGATCCCACTTCTTTTACCGATAACGAGCGCGCAGCGGCGCAGTGGGCCTGGCAGTACGACCAGGCGGCCGGATTTGGCAGCGATACACTGCCCGAAGGGCGTTGGTGGTGGTGGCCCTTGACCGTGGACAGCCAGCCTTTGGCCTTGATGGGCGTGGCTCAGTGCGCAGGCCAGGCGCTCAGTGGCCCCGAGCGGCGATTGCTGCGTGGTTTGGCGCAGCCAGTGGCCCAGGCCCTGGCCCGGGCACAGCTGTCCGAGCAGTTGGAGGCGGCGCGTCTGCACGGCGAGACCGAACAGCTGCGCAGTGCATTGCTGGCCTCCGTATCCCACGACTTGCGCACGCCGCTCACGTCCATGCGCGGCAGCATCGACAGCTTGCTGGCGTTGGGCGAGGCCATTGCCGAATCGGACCGACGTGAGCTGCTTGAAGGCACCCGCGACGAAGCCGAGCGGTTGGACCGCTATATCCAGAACCTGCTGGACATGACCCGCTTGGGGCACGGCAGTCTCAAACTGGCCCGCGACTGGGTAGCGCCTGCCGACATCGTGGGCAGCGCGCTGCATCGACTGCGGGCCGTGCTGGCACCCCTGAACCTCGATACCCAGGTGCCGGCCAACTTGCCACTGCTGTTCGTGCATGCCGCGTTGATCGAACAGGCCCTGGTCAACGTGCTTGAGAACGCCGCACGGTTTTCGCCTGCTCAGGGGCGCCTGCGTGTCGAGGTGACGGTGCACGACCAGCAGCTGCATATCGCCGTCAGCGATGAAGGCCCTGGCATCGCCGTGGCGGATCGGGACAAGGTCTTCGACATGTTCTATACCGCTGCACGCGGTGATCGCGGTGGCCAGGGCACGGGCCTGGGCTTGGCGATCTGCCAGGGCATGGTCGGGGCCCATGGCGGCCAGGTCAGGGTTGGAGAGGGCACAGATGGTGTTGGCACCTGCATGACCTTATGCTTGCCGCTGCCTACCCAACCGGACACCGGAAGCGACGTGCCATGAGCCAGACCGCCACCTTGCTGGTCATCGATGACGAGCCTCAGATCCGCAAATTCCTGCGCATCAGCCTGGCTTCTCAGGGCTATAAAGTCCTTGAAGCGGAGAACGGCACCCAGGGGCTGGCGCAGGCTGCCTTGGGTAAGCCTGACCTGGTGGTCCTCGACCTTGGCCTGCCGGACATGGACGGGCAGCAGGTGCTGCGCGAACTGCGCCAGTGGAGCACGGTGCCGGTGATGGTCTTGTCGGTACGCGCCAGCGAAGTACAGAAGGTCGACGCCCTGGACGCCGGCGCCAATGACTATGTGACCAAGCCGTTTGGCATTCAGGAGTTTCTTGCACGCGTTCGTGCCCTGCTCAGGCAGGTGCCGCAGATGGGCAGCGCACCGGCCCGCATCAGCATCGGACCGCTGACCGTCGATCTTGCCTTGCGACGCGTGACCCTGGAAGACACCGATGTGACCTTGACCCGCAAGGAATATGCACTGTTGGCGCAACTTGCGAGCCATCCCGGGCGCGTTATCACTCAGCAGCAACTGCTCAAGGACATCTGGGGGCCAACCCATGTGGGTGACACGCATTATTTGCGCATCGTGGTCGGGCACCTGCGGCAGAAGCTTGGCGATGACCCGATGGCGCCGCGCTTCATCGCCACCGAGGCAGGGGTAGGGTACCGATTGCTCGCCCCGGTGCAGTGAGCGGCCTGGCTCAGGCCCTGGGCGGGTCCTTTTCGAATAGCTTGCGGACGCTGTCCAGGTAGTGCCGTGCGCCGAGGCCCAAGGGTCGAGGCTTGATCCAGATGATGTCCACCCACAGGCGCAGGCGACTGGCCATGTTGTCAAAGCGCACCTCAGCCAGCGCGCCCGAGGCGATGAGCGGCTCGACCAGGGGCTGCGGCAGATAGGCCCAGCCAAGGCCTGAGTGCACCAGCTCCAGTGTGGCCAGGTAGCTATCGGTCAGCCAGATGCGCCGGGACAGCACCATGCGCGGGTCGGAACCGGTGGGGTTGCCGGAGGCGACGATGATCTGCCGCTGTTCGGCGAAGGTCTCTTCGGGCAGGGGCAAGGCGCCCTGCATGCCGGCGGGGTGACGGGGGGAGGCGACTGCCACCAGTAGCTGACTGCCGGCTTCGAGAAACGACTCACGCTCATCGATACCTGGGCGTTCGAAGACCAGTGCCAGTTGCACGGTACCGTCATGCAGCAAGCGGATGGCCTCGCGCTGGCTGGCCGAGCGCACCTCCACTTCCAGGCCAGGAAAGGCCTGCGCCAAGGCGTCTAGTGGTTGGCTCCAGGGTCCTGTTTGCAGTTCGGGTGCCATGGCGATGGTCAGGCGTTTTTCCAACCCTTGATGCAGTTGCAGGGCCTGAGCATCGAGCAGGTTCAGCTGGCAGATCACCTGCCTGGCCTGCGACTCCAGCGCCAGCGCTGCGCTGGTGGGTAAGGCTTTGCGGGTGGTACGGTCGAACAGCGGCAGGTCCAGTTCTGCCTCCAGTTGCGCGATGGCCATGCTGATCGCGGATGGCACCCGGCCCAGCTTGCGCGCTGCAGCGGAAAAAGACCCGGCCTCCAGCACGGCCAGGAAGATCGTCAGGGAGTCACTGGTGAAGGCCATGCGGGTGCCTGCTGATGAGCCGATTGGGTGGGGCGAGGGTAATGCTGGGGCGGGGGGATTGCTACCGCCTACCGGGCCTTCAATGCCCATCTATTAGATTCGTCCTGGAACTGGAGCTACAGTTTAAGCCCAAGATGCCGTTGCCGTTGCCGTTGCCGTTGCCGTTGCCGTTGCCGTTGCCGTTGCCGTTGCCGTTGCCGTTGCCGTTGCTTTGGCTTTTGCTTCTAAGCGCGCGGTAGCTCAGGCGCCGCAGATCGCGACTTCAGGAGGCTGAGCGCAGGGCTTGCGGAGGGAGGTGACAGGCATGGATGCCTGTCAAGCGCTGGGCCCCAGGATGGGGCCTACAGCGCGGTCCTCCCGGGAGCAAGCCCGGAGTGAGGGAACCCCGGAGCGCAGCGTAGGGGCCGGATGATAGGAGCAGGCGGTTTTTGCTCACTTTTTGACAAGACAAAAAGTGAGCCGCCGTAAGGGCGGAAAGGTGACTGTGCGCCACCCGCGGCAATGAATACCAACTTGCTGTGCGCGCCCACGCTTTCAAGTTTCAAGTTTCAAGTTTCAAGTTTCAAGTTTCAAGTTTTAAGTTTTAAGTTTTAAGTTTCAAGTTTTAAGTTTTAAGTTTCAAGTTTTAAGTTTTAAGTTTGATTGCGTTGGCGTGTGTATTGAAAGAGAGCATAGTCCATTTGCGATGGCGACGCTTAGTCACCTTTTCGCCATTACGGCGAGTCACTTTTTGTCAAACGCGACAAAAAGTAACCAAAAAACGCTGTGCTCCATTCATACGGCCCCTACGCTGCGCTTCGGGGTTCCCTCACTCCGGTCTTGCTCCCGGGAGGACCGCGCTGCAGGCCCCATCCTGGGGCCCAGCGCTTGACAGGCATCCATGCCTGTCACCTCCCTCCGCAAGCCCTGCGTTCGGCCTCCTGAAGTCGCGAAGATCAAAAGCCAGATCAAAAGCCAAAGCAAGAGCAAGAGCAAGAGCAAGAGCAAGAGCAAGAGCAAGAGCAAGAGCAGGAATTAGCTATATATGTTGAGCTGGAGTTTAAAGAAGTTTGCGATGCGCTCAGTAGCTGCTGCCTCGTGCCTATTTATTACAGTGAATCTTTTAATGTGTATATGTTTAAAGCTCCCTCTGTAGGAGCGGGCTTGTCCCGCGATGGAGTGCGAAGCGCTCCCCTATAGCGTTATCGAGGTTCCAAGGCATCATAATTTTCAACGTTACTCCTGCATTGCAGTAAACATGCCGCCGAATCTACCCGCACTGCTCAAACTCGCGCTTATACCTTCAAATGCAAGCACCGGCCGGCGGATCGTAAGCAGCGAATGCCAACGCCACCCCATTTTGCTGTTGCTCAAGGCGACGCTGCGCCTTAGACTGCCGCCCCTTGTTAAAGAGTGCCGACTGGCGCTCGAAAAATTTCCGCTGCCGATGCCAAAGCATCAGCGGCAAACGAATCGCCCAAATGCACCTATTTTCATAGAGAAATCGATGACCAAGGAACAGTTGCTGGCCATGCCGGCCGATGACTACATGAACGCTGAACAGCTGAGCTTCTTCACTCAGCTGCTGCAAGCGATGAAAGTCGAGACCCATGAACGCATCGAGCTGAGCCGTGCCACCATCGAAGGCCTGGATACCCCCTCGGATCCTGCCGATGTGGCATCGGTCGAAGAAGAGCGTAGCTGGCTGGTGAATGCCATCGATCGCGATCAGCGCCTGCTCCCGCAACTGGAGATGGCGCTTGACCGTATTGCCGACGAGAGCTTCGGCTGGTGCGACGACAGCGGTGAACCAATTGGTCTTAAGCGCTTGCTGATCAGTCCAACCACCAAGTACTGCATCGAAGCACAAGAGCGCCACGAGCAGCTTGATCGCCATCAGCGTCAGGCCTGAGCCGGTCAGGTTGCCAAGCCCCATGGAGCGATTCGTGGGGCTTTTTGCATTTCGCAAATCAAGCCGCAACGACCCATGCAATTTGCCCGGAGCAGTTGCGCAATAACCGGCAAGCCTGTTAAAACAGGGCGTCTCTCATGGATTTCACTGTCTTCGGATATCCCCACCGACAACAGTGTGCGAGTCGCCATCAGGCGCCAAGACCACGCACCCATCCGGAATCGCATTTTCATGGACGTGCAATGTCAGACGTTACGCCGGTAGCGCTTGGGCATTGCCCAAGGGTATGCAAGCGACAGCAACGCCGGCCGTTAGAGTGAAAAATCCTGCACGCTGCATCGTCAGCGGGCACAGACATGTCGCCCAGCGTTTTATTAATCTCATTGCCTATCGATTTGAAATGGCCGTGCTTCGCGAGCTCCTGCGAGGGCGGGTTGTAAACGGTTGAGGATTACTTCATTGGCAGTCAGCACTCTTGATACACACGCGTTGTTCGCCCTTGGCGATTTGCGTGGGAAACTGGCCCAGTTGTTCCAGGGTCGATTCGTCTATGTCACCGAGCAAAACCCTGATGGCCTCTACATGGCCGAGATCGACACGCAAAATGCGCTTGTGGTTGATGACAAGCAGCGCCTTGAATTGAAAGTCGGCGACCATTTTCGTGCCGCCGTGCTGCCCAGCCGCGAAGGCGGCAAGCTGGAAATGCGTTTTCGCGACATCAAGCTCAATGTCTACGGCGTTGGCGACTACGCGTTCGTATCGGTTCAGGAAGGCGAGGGGATCGTATTGCGGGAAGGCCATAGCGTGATGCTGGTGTTTGCCGCCGAGCAGCAAATTCAGGAAGGGCTAGGCAAGCTGTTGAAGGCTGTGACCGGCAAGGTTGCGAAATGGCGCAAGGGTGAGCTGACGACGTTCAAGGCAAGCGAGTGACGCTGCCAGCGCAAGCGCCTGGATCACGGGAACACTATCACCGTGAGCACCAGGCGCGCGCCATGGCCGAGGCGCAGCGGCTGCTCGCAGCACGTGAAGCGGTGGGCGGGCGATGGTTGGATTGGGTAGCCGCCGAGTTGTATACCCAGGGCCCGCCCCATTACGTGGCCATGGTCAGGCGAGCACTGCAGCGGCTGAGTAAGCAGCCAGGCTAAGCGCGGTCAGTTACCACGATCCAGGCCGCTGCTGACCTCCTCGGGTACCGGCTCTTTGGCCTGACGCTTGCGAAACAGCCCTGCGCGGGCCAGTAACAAGGTAGTCACTGGCACCGTGATCGATAGCAGCACGGGAATCAGCCATGCATGCAGCACCAGCGACTCCTTCAACCACGAAAAATAGATAATCGAGCCAAGCGCGACGCACCAGGCCCCTATGGTCGAGGCCAGCGCCGGGGGATGCATGCGTTGGAAATAGTCTTTCAGGCGCAGTAGGCCAATCGCACCGATCAGCGCAAAAAGGCTGCCAGCTACCAGCAGTATGGCTGTGATCATTTCGAGCCAGAACGGTAGATTGAGTGTCTCGGTCATTCGATCACCTCTCCACGCAGCAGGAACTTGGCCAAGGCAAAGGAGCCCACGAAGCCAAACAACGCAATGAGCAACGCCCCTTCGAAATACGTGTCACTGGCATACCTGATGCCCAGCACCAGCATGGTCAGCATTGCCAGAATGTACAGGTAATCTAGAGCCAAAACCCTGTCTTGCGCCGAAGGCCCTCGGAATAGCCGAAGCAGGGTTAGGCACATAGCCAGCGCAAAGATGAACAAGCTGACAAGAACAGCGTTGGCGAGCAGTCCACTCATTGAAAAATCTCCATCAAGGGACGCTCATAGACGTCCTTGAAATGCTGGACGAACGCCGCTTCATCATCCAGATCGAATACGTGCAGCAGTAGCACGCTACGGTCCAGGGCCAGTTCCGACCAGATGGTTCCAGGGATCACCGTCGTGATCATGGACAGCGCTGCAAGCCCATGGGGTTCACGCAGGTCCAGGGGGATATGAACGAAGACTGAGCGTGGCGGCCGCGCCCCAGCACCCAGCACGCCGCGAGCGACCTGCAGATTGGACAGGATGACGTCCACGCCAACCCGGCCTATCAGCTTGACGATGACCAGGGGGCGTCGGACATGGGCATGTTGCGGCCGCAAGGGTGCCATCAGCAGCGGAGCCAGTATCCCTAGTACGGCGGCGAGGATGAGGTTACCCGGACTCAGCGACAGGTTGAGCAACAGCCACAGGCCGAACAGGCATGCCGATAGCAGAGGAGCGGGAAATAGTCGGCTCATGGCTGCCCCTGAACGTCGAGCGAGGTAGGACCAGGTTTTGGCTGCGCTGCCATGACTGCATCGATGTAGGCATCAGGCGCCTGAAGGCTGGCAGCTGTGTCCAGGCTGTAGCGCAGCAGCGGCTCGGCCTTGAAGCTGAGCAGCATGCACAGGCCCAGCAGGATCACGATCGGAAGGCATTCAAAACGCCTGAGCACTGGAGAGGGTCGCTCTTCGGGTTTCCAGAAACGTTGGATGCCAACGCGTCCGAATGCGATCAGCGATGCCATTCCCGACAGTACAAGCAGGGCCACAAGGCCCCAGCCAGCGGCACCGAGGGTGTATTGGCTCGGAACGCCCAAGCCGTTGGGGTTGAACAAGGCACTGATGAGGTTGAGCTTGGCGACGAAGCCTGAAAGGGGTGGCATGCCGATGATCAACAAGGCGCAGGCGATGAAGCTCAAGCCCAGGAATGCCATGGTCCAAGGAATGACCTGACCGATGACGGCCTTCTGGTCATCATCGAGGTTGATCCCTTTTGGAGGGTGAAGTGATTCCAGTAAGGCCGGCATGGCGTCTTCTTCCTCGTCCAATGGCAACTCATTGGCAGATCGCGAGCGCTCGATGAGTTCGGCCAACAGGAACAATGCGCACAAGGCCAGGGTAGAATTCACGAGGTAGAACAGCGCGGCTCCAGTCAATGCCAATTGCGCAAAGCCCACCGCCCCCAGCAAGGTGCCAGCCGATACCAGGATACTCAACGCCGCCATGCGTTCCAGGCGCTGCGCTGCCAAGATCGACACCGCTGCCATGGCCAGGGTCGCCAAGCCTCCGTAGACCAGCCAATCTCCCCCGAAGTGTGCCGATGCCCCTGCTTGCCCGGAGAAGAGCAGCGTCCACACTCGCAGCACCGCATACAGCCCCACCTTGGTCATGATTGCAAAGAGGGCAGCCACGGGCGCGCTGGCAGACGCATAGGCTGGTACCAGCCAGAAGTTCAGGGGCCAGATGCCCGCTTTGACCAGGAACGCCATGGCCAGAATCGCTGCGCCTGCATGCAGCAGGCCGCGGTCGGCCTCGGGTACCAGCGGAATCTTCAGGGCAAGGTCCGCAAGATTCAGCGTACCCGTCACGCCATACAGCATTGCCGCGCCAATCAGGAACAACGAGGAGGCGAAAAGGTTGACGGCGATGTAGTGCAGGCCGGCTCGCACACGTGCGCGGCCGGATCCGTGCAGCAGAAGGCCGTATGAAGCTGCCAACAGTACTTCGAAGAACACGAACAGATTGAACAGGTCTGCCGTCAGGAATGCGCCGTACAGGCCCATCAGCTGAATCTGGAACAGCGCATGAAAACTTGCACCGGCGCCATCCCAGCGTGCCCGTGCGAACAGCAGGGCGCTTAGCCCGATGACGCCGGTCAGGGTCAGCATCAGCGCCGACAGGTGGTCCACCACCAGCACGATGCCAAACGGGGCTGGCCAGTTGCCCGGCAGGTAGACGCCGATCGATTCTGCCTGGCCCTGGGTACGGACCCAAAGCAGCAGGCTGATGGCAATGCCAAGACCGGCGAAGGTCGACAGCAGGTTCAGCCGTGCCTTGATCAATCGACGCTTTTCGCCCAGCAGCAACATGACTGCCGCTGTAATCAACGGCAGCAGGATAGGGGCAACGATCAGTTGGCTCATGCCGCTCATTCCTCACGCTCCCGGCCATCTACGTGGTCGGTACCGGTCAGGCCGCGCGATGCCAGCAGTACCACGAGAAACAGGGCGGTCATGGCGAAGCTGATGACGATTGCCGTGAGTACCAAGGCCTGTGGCAGCGGATCGGTGTAGTGCAACAGGTCCTGGGTAACGCCTTCCTTGATGATGGGCTCCTTGCCGATGAACAGGCTGCCCATGCTGAAAATGAAGAGGTTGACCCCATAGGAAAGCAGGCACAAGCCCATGATCACCTGGTATGTGCGAGGGCGCAGCACCAACCAGACTCCGGAGGCAGCAAGCACGCCAATGGCCACTGCGATCACTTCTTCCATCAGGCGGCTCCTGCTTTACGGGTCTTGCCTGGACTGGCCGGGCGATAGGCACGTACCGACTGGTGGGCCAGGGCCGTGAGTATCAAAAGGGTCGATCCGACGACCACGGTGAACACACCGACGTCGAAGAACAATGCGCTTGCCAGATGGATGTCTCCGAGCAGAGGAAGATGCAGGTGCGCCGTATGGGTGGTCAGGAACGGGTAACCGAGCACGATGGCGCCGCCACCGGTCAAGGTTGCACAGAGCAGACCGGTGCCCATCCAGCGCAAGGGGCGCAGGCGCATTTGCGCTTCGACCCACTGGGTGCCTGCGACCATGTATTGGAGAATGAACGCCACCGAAGTCACCAACCCGGCGACGAAGCCGCCGCCCGGCTGATTATGACCACGCATGAACAGGTACATCGATACCAGCAGCGCGATGGGCAGCAACAGGCGCACCAGCACGGCGGGCACCATCATGAAGCCCAGAGCGGTATCGGCAGCATGGCGCGGGTTGATCAGGTCGGTGACGACATCAGGTGCCAGTTGGCGCTGCTGGGTCGGCAATTGCATGCTTTCCTTGGGTGGGCGGAAGCGACGCAGAAGCGCGAAAACGGTCAGCCCCACCGCGACCAGCACGGTGATTTCGCCCAGGGTATCGAAGCCGCGGAAATCCACCAGCATCACGTTGACCACATTGGTGCCACCACCTTGGGGCAGCGCACGGCTCAGGTAGAACGAAGAGATGTCATTAGGCGTAGGGCGGGTCAGCATGGCGTAGGACAGCACGGCCATGCCGGCACCCACCAGCACCGCCAGTAGCAGGTCGCGCAGGCGACGCACGCGGGCGCGGTCGAACCTGCCAGGCAGAGGGGATACACCCTCGATACGACGTGGAAGCCAACGCAGGCCAAGAAGGATCAGGACAGTGGTCACCACTTCGACGACCAACTGGGTCAGGGCAAGATCAGGTGCGGAAAACCACACAAACGTGATACAGGTCATCAAGCCGCACACACTGACCATGGTCAGGGCCGCCAGGCGGTGGTACTTGGCTTGGTAGGCCGCGCCGATCGCGCAGGCAATGGCGATCATCCAGAGTGCGACGAACACCCCTGAACCTGGGATCTTCGGCCGCTCGCCCCAAGTCAGGCCACTGTGGAGCATGGGTGTCAGGCCCGCGAGGAAGGCGGCCACCACCAGCATGAACAACTGCGCCTGCAGGCGCCGGCTGGTAAGCAGGTGCTCGATACGTCGCGCCATCAGCATCAACTGCACCTGGCCATACTCAAAGAGACGCTTGCCATCGAATCGGCCCATCACGGGAGGGCAGGGGAAGCGGCCACGTCGCAGTTGCTTGCGCAACAGCAGGTACAGGACCACGCCACCACTCATGGCCACCAGGCTCATGATCAAGGGCGCATTCCAGCCGTGCCAGATGGCCAGGCTGTACTCGGGTAGCGTACCCCCTACCACCGGCAGTGCCGCAGCGGCTAGCAAGGGGCCTACGGACTGGGCGGGGAAAATGCCGACCACCAGGCATGTCAGCACCAGCAGCTCGACCGGCGCGCGCATCCAGCGCGGGGGTTCGTGGGGTGTATGCGGCAGGTCCTGGGCAGTGGGGCCGAAAAACACATCGACCGTGAAGCGCAGCGCATAGGCCACGCTGAATGTGCCGGCCAGGGTGGCGATCACCGGAAGCATGGCCTCGACCCAGGCGCTGGAGGTGATGAACACGGTTTCGGCGAAGAACATTTCCTTGGACAGGAAGCCGTTCATTAGCGGCACCCCCGCCATGGAGGCGCTGGCGACCATGGCTAGGGTGGCCGTGTAGGGAACCAGTCGGACCAAGCCGCTCAGGCGCCGGATGTCACGCGTACCACTTTCGTGGTCGATAATGCCGGCGGCCATGAACAGCGATGCCTTGAAGGTCGCGTGATTGAGAATGTGAAAGACCGCCGCCACGGCGGCCAACGAGCTGTTCAGCCCCAACAACAGCGTGATGAGGCCCAGGTGGCTGATAGTCGAATAGGCCAGAAGGCCCTTGAGGTCATTCTGGAACATCGCTGCGAAGGCACCGAGCAGTAGCGTCAGCGCGCCAGCACCACCGACTATCCAGAACCATTCGTCGGTGCCCGACAGCACTGGCCATAGGCGCGCCAGCAAAAATACGCCGGCCTTGACCATGGTTGCCGAGTGCAGGTACGCCGACACCGGCGTGGGCGCCGCCATGGCATGGGGCAGCCAGAAGTGGAAGGGAAATTGCGCGCTCTTGCTCAGGGCGCCGATCAGGATAAGCGGCAACAGCACTGGGTAAAGTGCGTGCTGGCGTATGGTGTCACCTGCAGCCAGGACCTTGTCCAGGTCGTAGCTGCCCACCACATGGCCGAGCAGCAGCGCCCCTACCAGCAGGCACAAGCCACCGGCACCAGTGACCATCAGCGCCATGTAGGCGCCACGGCGCGCGTCGGCCCGGTGATGCCAGTAGCCAATCAAGAGGAAGGAGAAGAGGCTGGTGAGCTCCCAGAAAAACACCAGTTGCAGAACGTTGCCCGACAACACCAGCCCGAGCATGGCGCCCATGAATGCAAGGAAGAAGGCAAAGAATCGCGGCACTGGGTCTTGTGGCGACATGTAGTAGCGCGCGTACAGAGACACCAACGTACCGATGCCCAGCACCAGCAGTGAGAACAGCCAGGCAAAGCCGTCCATGCGCAGTACGAAGTTGAGCCCAAGGCTAGGTAGCCACAGGAATTCTTCACGAATGACCCCACCGTGGGCCACCTGTGGATAGAGAAGTGCTACCTGGACGGTGCCGACCAAGGCCACGAGCCCGGCGAGTATGGACTCGGCGTTACGTGCGTTGTGCGGCAGCGCGGCTGCCAGCAAACTGCCCACGAACGGCAGAAGCAATAGCACTATCAAAGACATAGAGTTCTATTCTGAGAGGTTTTCCAAGGATCATACGTGCCGAACGGGTCATCGACCAACACACAACCTGTCGCAGAATCCTACAAAAGGGCTGTGACAGGCTGTTTTTTTATAACAGTTTTTTACAGAGGATAGTCGGAGCTTTAGAGACCGGTCTTGAGTTGACGTTCATTCTGTGCAAGTTCAGTACCAGCAGATTCTGGCCTGCGGCGCACGCGCAACTCGCTGATGGCCACGGCGATGACGATCAGCAGGCCGCCCAACAATGCCAACCCTGGCAGGCGCTCTCCCGCTAGCCGTCCGACGAGGCCGGCCCACACTGGCTCACCGGCATAGATCAACGTGGCCCGGGTGGGTGATACCGATTTTTGTGCCCAGTTCATCGCCACCTGGATGATCGCGCTCATCAGACCCAAGCCAATCGCACTGCTCAGCAAAAGCCAAGAGAAATCGGGTACCGATTCCTGGGTAGGCAGCATCATCATGAATGCCAGTGCCGAGGCCGTTGCCAGTTGCACCACAGTAACGCGGCGAACGTCGACGCGCCCGGCAAAGCGGCTGATCAGAATGATTTCGCCGGCGATGGCGACGGCGCTCACCAATGTCACTACCTCGCCTTCGCTCATGTGCAGGCTACCGGCCTGCGGCCCGGCGAGCAGGACCAACCCAACGAATGCCAGGCCGATCCCAAGGCTGGGCATCAGGCCCGGGCGCCGACCCAGCACCAGCCACTGCAGTAAGGGTACGAAGGGCACGTAGAGCGCCGTGATGAACGCCGACTGGCTGCTGCTGATCGTCTGCAGGCCCATGGTCTGCAGGCCGTAGCCCAACATGATCAATACGCCAATCGACAGGCCTGCCTTGAATTCGACAAGGGTTAACCCTGGCAAGGCGCGGGCCGAGACCATGCCGACGAACAGGGCAGCCGCGGCGAAGCGCAAGCCCACGAAAAACATGGGGCCACTGACGGCCATCACGTTGTGCACCAGCAGGAATGTACCGCCCCATAACATGGTGATGAACACCAGTACCCACTCGGCTTTGCTAAAACGGAACGAAAAGGTGGGACGTTGCGGGCGTGACTTATTCATGCGGTTGCAGGCTCGTAGGACAGGGCGCACAATCGGCGCAAAGTGGGCAGTATACTGCGCAACAACTAGGGGTGAGCAATATAGTGCACAACGACGCCTCGCATCGTGCTTCGGTGCTGCAACACGTGAGCTTGAATGTTCGCAGTCTGCGCAACGCTGCTGGCATCAGCCAGGCAACCTTGGCCGAGCGTTCAGGTGTCAGCCGTCGCATGCTGGTGGCGATTGAGGCTGGCGAGAAAAATGTCAGCCTCACCACGCTCGACCTCATCGCCGAGGCACTCGGGGTGGCGTTCAGCACATTGATCCAGGCGCCTGACCAGCGTAACCCTGGTCGTATCGAAGAGCTGGCCTGGGCGGGTGAGCATCCGCAAAGCCGGGCCATCCTGCTGGCAAGCAGCATGGCCCGTCGCGAAGTTGAGCTGTGGGAATGGACGCTGGCGGTCGGCGAACACTATCGCAGCGAGGCAGATGCCGAAGGCTGGAGCGAGCAGATCTACGTGGTCGAAGGTGTACTAACGCTGATTATCGAGGGCGTCGAGCACCGACTCGAGCAGGGACGCTTTCACGTATTCGCCAGCAATTGCCGTTACGCCTATCGCAACGATGGCGCGGTCGCAGTGAAGTTTGTACGCAATGTAGTGATCTAAAGTGGCGATCAGGCGTGGCCAGCAGCCTCTTGGAGCAATGCATCGGTGCTGCGCACCGAGGCATAGGCGAACGCCAGTGCAGCCATCGATGCCTCATGCACCTGTGCAGCAGGTACCCTTTTGCCGTTGAACTCCAGGGCCAGCGTGGCGCAGGCATCATGGGCGACCGTGACTTCGTACCCGAGGTCAGCTGCTGCGCGCACCGCTGCATCGATGCACATGTGGCTCATGCTGCCCACGACAGTCAGCGACCTGATGCCCTGGCGCTCGAGCGTCGGCGCAAGATCGGTCGAGAGAAAAGCGTTGACCTTGTGTTTGAGAATCACAGTCTCTCCAGGCATCGGCTGAACACTTGGGTGAATGGCTGCGCCCGAAGAGCCTGGAGCAAAAAAGGGGGCGTCGGCGCTGTCGAACTCGTGGCGTACATGCACGATGAGGTCGTTCGCGTCGCGGGCAGCCTGGAGCAGGCGGGCCGCATTTTCAGCGGCGCGCTCGACACCTTCCAGAGGCCATTTGCCGCCTGCGAAATAGTCATTCTGGATGTCGATGATGATCAGTGCGTGAGTGTTCATGTTGCCTCCGGGGGTAGTGGTTTTGACTGTTGCTTAGTTATAGGCTGTCGCGTGATAGGGGTGAATCGGCGCGAAAGACACTATGCGGGGCAAAACTGACATGGCTCGTTTTATCGAGATTGGCCTGCTTCGCTATCCCGATGCGCAGGAGGCAGCGATCCACGGCCTGCACGACCTGTTCGACGTGGCTAACCGTATGGCTGACGGGTTGGGTGCGGCCCAAGCGCCTCGTGTGCGTATCAGCGTATGGGGTGTGGGTGCAGAGGAAGAACTGCTGCCTGAGGCTCCTTCAGGGGATGACAGTGATGCGAGACTGCGTGTTCTGATCATCCCGCCAAGTTTGCACGCCGTTCCCCACGATGCCTGCCTGGCTCGCCATCGCTCGGCTTTGTGCCGATTGCACCAGGAAGGCACCGTTCTGGCCTCGGTGTGCATCGGGGTTTTCTTCATAGCCGACTGCGGTCTGCTGGATGGACGCACCGCATGCGCCCATCGCAATCATGTGCAGCTACTGAAGGCGCGTTACCCGCACCTCAGGGCTGAGGCTCAACAGGTGTTGCTCGACGACGGCGATATCGTCAGCTCCGCTGGCCTGATGGCCTGGACCAGTCTGGGCCTGAGTTTGGTGCAGCGATTTATGGGCAATACCGTTGCCGCTGAAACTGCGAACTTTCTGGCGGTAGATCCGATACCTGCCGCTTTGCCCGGCACTTGCCTCAACCCGTTGCTTGATCATGGCGATGAAGCGGTCCTGAAGGTACAGCACTGGTTGCAGGCTACGGGCGCGCGGACGGCGGGCCTCGCAGCGATGGCAGCGTGCGCCAGCCTGGAGCCGCGCACGTTTTTGAGGCGATTTCGCTTGGCTACAGGCTTGCGCCCCACCGAGTACTGTCAGCAGATCAGAGTATGCCGGGCAGCACGTTTGCTTGAGTTCACACGCAGGACAGTCGACCAGATCGCTTGGGATGTCGGTTATCGCGACCCCGGTGCGTTTCGCAAGGTATTTCAGCGCGCCACAGGCATCACCCCCAGTGCATTTCGACGGCAGGGCGTGACTTCAATGCCTGAGGATCGGGGTGCATGGCGTAGCGACCCTCTTGACCTCGAGATTGGTTGAGGTTTTAACCTTCCGGGCATTGCGATGTGTATCCCCTGTCAGGAGGTTGCCGATGTCAGGAAGTGTCTCAGCCATTTGGTACAACCAGATGATCGAATATCGGGTCGCCGTCGTCTTTCAGCAAGCATTGGCCCAGGCATTGATGCAGCGCAGTGAGTCACTGGCAGCGCGCTTTGAAGACCTCCGGGCGGTCAGCGTTCAGGTGAGCGAAGATGGCAATTGTCTGCTTCAGTCGCTGCAGTGGACCAACCGGGAGGCCTGTGAGGCGGCTATCGAGCAAGTGCTGGACGGTTCGTTTCTGGGTCTCCTCCAGCAGTATCACGCCAGCGCCGTGAACTTTGCTGCTTTCACGGCCCTGCGGTGTCTGGCTCGCCATCCAGACGGAGCGTTGTACTGTCAGGTGGAGTGAGCTTCACGCGTACCAGGGTGCGTAGTGGGGATAGCGGTCCAGGCGAGCACCAATGACCATTTCGCTGATCCATGCCGCCAGCAGCGCACTGTAGGCCTTCTGGCTCTCTTCGGTGGACAGGCCGTGGTCGGCGCCGTCGACAATCCGGTGGGTGAGCGAGTGGGCACTGCCGAAGGCTGATCGGTAATTCATCAGCGTGCTGTGGGGTACGTAGTCATCATGCTCGGATTCGACCAGCAGAACATCGCCGGTAAACTCGGCGCAGGCGGCCAGAGCACGGTTGTCAGACGGCGCCAAGGGGCGACGGCGATAGTCATTGAGCCGTTGTCGGTCCAGGGACTGCTTGGGCGTATTCCACTCTTCGTCCCAGTACATGGCCGGTACCCGCAGGGCCAGCCAGCGGACCGGGCGCATCGAGGTCAACAAGGTAGCCAGGTAGCCGCCGTAGCTGCTGCCGATCACGGCGATGGCGTTGGGGTCCACAGTGGGGTGGCTAATGAGCTGATCGTAGGCTGTTAGCAGATCCTGCAGATTCTGCTCTCGCGTTACCGTCAGTCGCTGACTTTGGGTTTTCTCGTGGCCGCGCAGATCGAAGGTCATGCAGACGCAGCCAAGTCCTGTGATGTGTCGCGCTCTGGCAAGGTCACGCTGCTGGCTGCCGCCCCAGCCGTGGACGAACAGGATGCCGGGGATTTTGCTGCCCGGGCTGACCAGCGTCGCACAGATGGTATCCCCGTTCACCGGCAGCTCTATCGTCTCACTCTGAATGGCCAACGTGTCGCAGCCGCGCGTATTTGGTGAGTTGTCCGAGTTCACTGTCGTTTCCTTGGTAGAAAAGTGTGGCATCCGCCGGTAGCGCGGGCGTGCCGAAGACTTCGTGGGTGCTAGCCCGCACTCGATCGACCCTGGCGTTGGCAGCGAATGCCTGAAGGGCGAGCAATTCGGCGCTGCTGGCACCGCCCATCCGCCAGGATTGTTCCAGCACGCCACTGCAAATGCCGCCTTTGGTGTCGGTGCCGCGGGCGATGTCGTAATTGCGGCGTGAGGCGATGAAGCCTGGTAAATGTCGATCGGCCGCTTGGTCATAAGTCATTGCCTGCTCGATCGCCAGGCGAACGCTCTTTTCCAAGGGGCCGGCCAGCAGAGACGCAAAGCCTCCTCGTACGAAGGTCAGGTCAGAGCCGCCGTACACCTCGATACCTTGGTGATCCTGGGTAAGTTGCTGTGTGCCGTAATAGCTGCAGACCAAGCCTGCAACCCGTACCTGGCCGACGCTGAACGTCTCGACGTTGCTCAGGTTCTGTTCCATCACCAGGCCCCAAATCAAGAGTTCTGCGTCATCCACCGCACAGAGTAGGGGTTCAAGTTCTTCGAGCGTGGAGAACACGGCCTGCCCTCGACCCGCGCATGCGCGTACGGGTTTCAGTCGTACAGGCCCTGTGATCAACAACAGTTGTGCGGCGTGCCGGGCGGTGGCCTTGTCGAATACGGTGTAGCCCTTGAGCAGCGCGTCCCAGGCCTGCCGGGCAAATGCCTCAGGCCAATCAGGCTTCGGTGGAGCACCTGGCGGCAGAGGGTGTGAAATGGCCTTGGTGGACATGAACGGATGAGCGACGGCACCGCCGAAAAAATCGGCTTCGCTTTTTATACCCAGTGCTGTCAGATCTGCGGTGTCGACCAAAGGCTGGGTGAGCATGTAGTAGTACGAAGCGTCCGCCCGTGTCGGTCCGTGCAGGTCTATCACAGGGCAGTCCAGCAACTGTGCGAAGCCTTCCGATAGCTTACGGTGCACGGCGTGCTCGTGGTCGGGCGTGTGAGGCCGAGTGTCGAGTACCACGACGCCCTGTTTGCGATGACAGGCACTGGGCATGACGATCCCTCTTGCAAGGCGAGCTGTACTGCCTCTGAATCCGGGACGTTGGTGAAGTTCAGCATGGCAGGATCAATGGTATGGTCCGGCGTAGGCCCTTTCTCAGAAGCGTGCAGCACGGAGATTGCTGATTGCAGGCCGCGGGCAGCTATTCCATCATCAAGCGCTCAGGCATACCGGATGTCGCCACTGATAAGGGCATGATCGTGCACACCACTCTCCAACAGACCACGGCCCAGCGTCTTGCCGCGACGCGTAAGGCCATGGCCGCAGAAGGGCTTGACGCCTTGCTGGTTCCATCGGCAGACCCTCATCTTTCCGAATATCTGCCAGGCTACTGGCAAGGCCGCCAGTGGCTGTCGGGCTTCACTGGCTCGGTCGGCACCCTGGTCATAAGCCAGCAGTTTGCCGGGCTGTGGGTCGATAGCCGCTACTGGGAGCAGGCTGAGCGAGAGCTGGCAGGTAGCGGCATCGAATTGATGAAATTGTCACCCGGGCAGCCGAGCGCGCTGGACTGGTTGGCTGAACATGTGCAACCGCAGGGGTGCGCCAGCGTAGATGGTCGTGCGATGGCTTTGGCTTCGGCTCGCCAGTTGCGAGAGCGCCTTGGCCAGCGAGGCGCAAGGTTGGTGACTGACCAGGATGTGCTGGGTCGCGTTTGGAGCGACCGGCCGACGCTACCGTCCAACCCGGTGTATTCACATCTTGCGCCCTACGCAGCAGTGGGCCGTGCGCAGAAGCTGGCGCAGGTGCGGCAGGCGATGCAGGCCAAAGGTGCGGACAGTCATTTCATCGCCACCCTTGATGACATTGCCTGGTTGTTCAACTTGCGCGGTAGCGATGTGTCTTACAATCCGGTGTTCCTGGCGTTTGCCCTGATCGATGCGCGGCGCGTGCAGCTTTTCATTGCCTCGGGAAAAGTCGATGAGCCTCTATGTCAGGCGCTGCGCGAGGATGGCATCGAAGTGCGAGACTACACCGAGGCTACCGGCGCCCTTGGTCAGTTGCCACCTGGTAGTCGCTTGTTGGTGGATCCAGCGCGGGTGACGTGCGGGTTGCTCGAGCCGCTAGGCGAAGGGGTAGTGCTCGTGGAAGGCTCGAATCCCAGTACCCTGAGCAAGGCGTGCAAGGCTGAGGGCGAACTTGAGCATGTTCGTAGGGCGATGGAGCAGGACGGCGCGGCCTTGTGCGAATTTTTCGCCTGGTTTGAAGAAGCGCTCGCGACCCAGGTGGTGACCGAACTGACCGTCGATGAGCAACTCACCGCGGCGCGCGTCAGGCGACCGGGCTTCGTCTCGTTGAGCTTCTCGACCATTGCTGCGTTCAATGCCAATGGTGCGATGCCCCACTATCGGGCCACTGATCAGTCACACGCAGTGATCAAGGGCGACGGCCTGCTACTCATTGACTCTGGCGGCCAATACCTGGGTGGGACCACGGATATCACGCGTATGGTCCCCATCGGGCAACCGAGCGACCTGCAGAAGCTCGATTGCACCCGTGTGCTAAAAGGCATGATAGCGCTGTCGCGGGCGACCTTCCCGCGGGGCGTGCTGTCGCCCATGCTTGACGCCATAGCCCGTGCGCCCCTCTGGGCCGACCAGGTCGATTACGGCCACGGCACCGGCCATGGAGTGGGCTATTTCCTGAATGTTCATGAAGGGCCTCAGGTGATTGCCTATCAGGCAGCGGCCGCGCCGCAGACCGCCATGCAAGAAGGCATGATCAGTTCAATCGAGCCTGGCACCTACCGACCTGGGCAATGGGGGGTGCGGATTGAAAACCTGGTCGCCGCGCGAAGCGCCGGCCGCAGTGCATTCGGTGAATTTCTCGATTTCGAGACCCTGACGCTGTGCCCCATCGATACGCGTTGCTTGCTGCCGCAGCGGCTGACTGAGCAGGAGGTTTGCTGGCTCAATAGTTACCATGCCATGGTGCGCGAGCGATTGGCCCCACTGCTGGAAGGAAAGGCGCTGGCGTGGTTGTTATCACGTACTGAGGCGATCTAAGGCATATGGGGGCAGCCATCAGGCTGCCCCGGTCACTTGCAAATGACGATCATGCTGCGGCTGGTGTAGCCGGCAGGGTTGATGCCAAATAGATAATCGCCGTCCTCTTCGTCGCTGTCGCCCGAACGGGCGACGACGCGGTATCCGCGAGTGGTGCAGGCGCTAGCGGCCTTGCTGTAGCAGTTGTCCCACGAAGAAGACAGGCCGGAGCAGTTGATATGCAGGCCTTTCTTGCCCCGTTTGACCTCGGTTTTCGCCGTGGCGGCACATCCAGCAATAGCCAAGATGGCCAGGATGAGCAAAATACGTTTCATTCCTGTCCTTAAATGCAGGACGGATCAGCTACCTGGGTCCGTCATTTTCGCTCGGGTTCATCCTGAAGAGTACAGCGTCCCTGTTCGACTGCGCTGGGACAGCTTAATCAGCGAGCGGTGACGCCACAACACCCATGCAGCTTTCAACGAAAAGTTTTCCCGTGTCAATCCGCGACCATCGTCGGTTCTGGGCTATGGCGCATGGACAACGTCGTGCCCACGGAAGCAGCGATAATGGCGCCTACGGCCAGCCATTGGGTAAATGACAGGACCTCGCCCAGGAACAACAGCCCGGACAAGGCACCGAAGGCAGGCTCGATGCTCATGAGGGTGCCGAAGGTACGAGCGGGCATGCGCGTGAGCGCAACCATTTCCAGGCTATAGGGGAGGGCGGTAGACAATACCGCTACAGCGATCGCCATGGGGATGACCGCGGGCGTCAGCAGCAGGCTACCGGCATGCACGATGCCGATCGGTGCGATGAACAGTGCAGCGACCACCACTCCCAGCGCTGCGCTCTGCACGCCATGTTCGGCACCGGCGCGTTGGCCGAAGACTATATAAAGTGCCCAGCACGCCCCCGCGCCGATTGCGTAGCAGGCGCCCAGTGGATCCAGCGCCTGTCCGTCATGGCCTGCGGGCAGCAACATCAGCAGGCCGAAAATGGCCAGCGCGATCCAGATGAAGTCGATGGCGCGACGTGAGGCGAATATGGCAACTGCCAGTGGGCCGGTGAATTCGAGTGCCACCGCAATGCCAATGGGCACCGTCTGCAGGGACATATAGAAGAGGAAATTCATTCCGCCGAGCGCCAAGCCATAGATAAGGACGTTACGCAGGGTGCGAGTAGTGAAGCGTGCTCGCCATGGCCGTAGCAGCGCAACCATTATCAAACTGGCGAAAATCAGTCGCAGTGAGGTTGTGCCTTGTGCGCCAATGAGTGGGAACATGCTTTTGGCGATCGAAGCACCGGTCTGAATCGATGCCATGGCGATAAGCAGCAGGCCGATTGGGAACAGCACGCTAGCCAGGTTGCGAGGCGGTTTGGACATGGGGACGGATTACCTAGAAGTGGCGTTGCGCACTATAGTGCGCAACGGTGTGGCAGACAGCAATACAGTGTTAAGCGTTCCACTTAAATGACGTTCGGATAAGATTAATGCTTGACGCTACGAAATTAGTGTCTATAATTCGCCCCACTCCAGCGCAGTCGGGCATCAAGTAGACGCTTTGGAGTACTGCAAGCCTTTGAAGTCGAACGAGTTTCTCGAAATA
>NZ_JBICMI010000070.1:0-605 GCF_043106155.1 Pseudomonas sp. FYR_7 | reverse complement strand
GTAACCGCAGCCGCTGGATTCGGGGTCAGCTGTTCGAAGTTCCCGCCCGTAGCGCTGTCGATGGTCACGCTAACGGTGGAACCGTTGTTGTAGACGTCGTTGGCCGGGGTTTGGAAATCGATGCTGCCCTGGGTCTTGCCTGCTTCAACGGTGATGACCTGGCCGTTGGACAGGGTCACGGTGACTGGAGTCTGCGCCGGGTTGGTCAGGGTCACGGTGTAGGTGATCACGCCGCCTTCAGTGACGCTCGGCGAAGCGGTCAGGGTCGCAGTGGTGGTGTCGATCGAGTCGTTGATCGTCGTTACAGCTGGCGTCGGGTTCGGCGTCAACTGCTCGAAGTTGCCACCCGTGGCGCTGTCGATGGTCACACTAACGGTCGAGCCGTTGTTATAGACGTCGTTCGCCGGAGTTTGGAAGTCAATGCTGCCCTGGGTCTTACCCGCTTCAACGGTGATGACCTGACCATTGGACAGAGTCACGGTGACCGGAGTCTGAGCCGGGTTGGTCAGGGTCACGGTGTAGGTGATCACGCCGCCTTCAGTGACGCTCGGCGAAGCCGTCAGCGTGGCAGTGGTCGTGTCGATCGAGTCGTTGATCGTGGTAAC
>NZ_JBICMI010000006.1:0-118130 GCF_043106155.1 Pseudomonas sp. FYR_7 | reverse complement strand
GCCGCGATGGGCTGCACAGCAGCCCTAGAATTTCGGCATTCACACCGGTCCAAACCCGTTTACCGCTACGACCCCGCCACCTCTCCCACGCTGCCCCCGCTTAAATCTCCAGAATCCCGGACGCCATGAACCCCCCATCCACCGGGATCACATGCCCACTGATGTAAGACGCATCATCGGACGCAAGAAACGCCACCGCCCCCGCCATCTCCGCCGGTGTGCCGTAACGGCGCAAAGGCACCGCACGGGCATAGGATTCGCGTGTCGCCGCAGAATGCAGTGCCTGTGTCAAAGGCGTGTCCACTGGGCCCGGGGCAATGCCGTTGACCGTGATGCCATGTTCGGCCAGCTCGATCGCCATCTGCCGAGTCAGGCCGATCACCGCTGCCTTCGACGTGCCATACGCAGTGCGCCCCATGCTCGCCCGCATGCCGCTGATGGAGGCAACGTTGATGATGCGCCCCCACCCGTGCTCGCGCATCACGTGCGCAGCCTGCTGGCTGCACAGCAGTGTGCCGGTCAGGTTGACGTTCATCAGCCGCTGCCAGCCTTCCAGGTCCGTGTCCAGAAACGACTGGGTGCGGGCGATACCGGCATTGTTGACCAGTACATCACAGCGTCCACAGCGTGCACGCAGTTCATCGAACAACGCCGTGATCGACGCTGCGTCACCAATGTCGATCGCCAGTGCCAAGGCATCGATGCCCTGCTCGCGCAACCCCTCCACCCTGAGTTCGGCAGCCTGCAGGTCGATGTCGGCCACCACTACCGTGTGGCCATCATGCCCCAGGCGTTCGGCGATGGCCGCGCCGATCCCCATGGCCGCACCGGTGACCAGCGCCACGCGGCCCACGGCAGTTGCAGGCAAAGTCTTTTTGGCAAGTTGGCTCATGTCAGCGCTCTCTTAAAGGAAACCGATAGAAATCCATGGGAAACAGGCAACGATCACCAACGCCACCAGCAATGCCCCGAGGTACCCCCAGACGCGGCGAATGACATGATCGGACGACGTCTTGCTGATGGCGCAGGCAGCGTAGAAACCCACACCCAAGGGCGGTGCGAACAACCCGATGCCCATGGCCAGGATCACGACCATGGCGTAGTGCACCGGGTGAACGCCGAGCATTTCGGCCAGGGGGAACATCAGCGGGCCGAACAGCACGATGGCCGGGATACCCTCCAACACACTGCCCAGAATCAGGAAGGTGAGGATGGTGACCACCATGAAGCCCATCACCCCGCCTGGTATTTCCTCGATCAGTTCCACCAGCGACTGCGAGAAGCCCGACTGCGTCAGCGCCCAGGCCATCGCCGAGGCCATGCCGATGATCAGCAGGATCGCCCCGGACAAGGCCGCCGCTTCCAGCAACATCGGGTACAGCCGGCGCCATTCGATATGGCGCATGAACAGGTGCATCACCAGCCCCACCAGTACCACGTAGGCCACACCAATGGTCGAGACCTCGGTAGCGGTGGCCGCCCCTTCCAGCACCGCCACCCGGATCAGCAACGGCAGCGCCAGGGCCGGCAGGGCAATCAGGAACGTCTTGGCCACGCGGGACAAAGGTGCCCGCGCAATCGCCGGCGCCTCGTCCTTGCGCGAGCGCCACCAGCACACCACCGCAATGGCCAGGGTGGCCACCACCGCAGGCATCAACCCGCCGATGAACAGCGCCGTGATCGACACGCTGCACACCGCACCGATGGTGATCAGCACCAGGCTCGGCGGTATGGTCTCGGTCATCGCCCCCGTGGCCGACAACAGCGCTGCCAGCTCTTCAGGCTTTGAGCCGCGCCGCTTCATTTCAGGAAACAACGCCGGGGCCACTGCGGCCATGTCGGCAACCTTCGACCCTGAAATACCCGACACCAGGAACATCGCCCCCAACAGCACGTACTGCAGACCGCCACGCACGTGCCCCAGCAGCGAAGCCATGAAATCGATCAGCGTGCGGGCCATGCCCGACAATTGCAGCACCACACCCAGCAACACGAACAGCGGCACGGCCAGCAGGACCATGTGGGACATGCCCTCGTCCATGCGGCCGACCACGATCGACAGGGGCGCGTGGGTCGCCAGGGCCAGGTAGGCCATGGTCGCCGTGCCGAACGCAAAGGCGATAGGGATGCCGCCAAACACGCAGGCGCCCAGCAGCACCAGGAAGAACACCACCAGGTTGTAATTGCCCATCGCTGCCAGTATGGGCTGCGCCAGCCACAAGGCCGCGGCCACCGTGGCCACCACCGCCAGCCCGGCCATGAACTGGCGCACGGTCGAATAACGGGCCATACGCGCGACGGCCGCCAGCAGCATCAGCACAGCCCCTACCGGCAGCGCTGCAGCACGCACGCCGTCGGGAATCCCCAGCGCCGGTGTGGTGATCCACATCTGTTCATGGGAATGCTGCATGGCCGGCGAGATGATCATCGCCACGAACAGGCAGACGATCAGCGCCGACAAGGTTTCGCTGAATCCGCGCCAAGCCTGCGGCAGCTTGTTGACCAGCGCCGACATGCGCATGTGCTCGCCACGGTCCAACGCCAGCACCGCGCCGAACATGGCCAGCCAGATGAACAGTGACGAGGCCAGTTCGTCGGACCAGACCAACGGGCTATGCAGCACGTAGCGGGCAATCACGCCGGCCAGCAGCACGAAGGTCTCGATCACCATCAGGGCAACCGCGATCACGCCCACCAGGCGCATGGCCCACTGGTTGAGGCAGATGAGCACCCGGGCCGGCAGGCGCTGCGAAACGGTGGAGGCCGGTAGCGCTGGCGCGCGCATCACGCCAGCTTCCCGGCGTATTGCTCAAGGATGCCCCAGGCCTGGTCGCCGAACTTGTCGTGCCACTGGGCGTAGTAATTGGCACTGCGCAGCTTGTCGCGAAACGGATCGGCAGGCGCCTCGACCAGTTCCAGGCCTTGCCCTTTCAAGGTATCGCGGGTACTGCCCTCGAGCTTGGCCAGGTCCTGGCGTTGACCCATCACCGCCGCGTCGATGTGCTTGCGCAGGATCGCCTGCATATCCGCCGGCAGGCGCCCGATCGAGGCACTGTTGCCGAGCATCCAGAAGCCATCCCACACGTGATTGGTCAGCGAGCAATACTTCTGCACTTCATACAGCTTGGCCGTCGACACCAGGGTCATGGGGTTCTCCTGCCCTTCGACGATGCGGGTCTGCAAGGCCGAATACACCTCGGCGAAGTTGATGCTGGTGGGCGCAGCATCCAGGGCGCGGAAGATCGACATGATGATCGGGCTAGGCGGAACACGCAGCTTCATGCCGCGCAGGTCGTCCGGGCTTGCGACCGGCCGGGTGCTGGTGGTGGTGACGCGAAAGCCGTTGTCCCACATGTGGTCGAATGCGAACAGGGTGCCGGTCTTGGCGATCTCCGCACGCACATGCTCGCCCAAGGCACCGTCCATGGCGCTCCACACTTGCTGGTAGTCCTTGAACGCAAAGCCCACAGCGCTGATCTGCACCGATGGAACCAGGGTGCCCAGGATCACGGGCGAGAGGGAAAACAGATCGACCGCACCGGAGCGCACCTGAGCAAGGGTATCGGTGTCGCTGCCCAGCTGGCTGCTTGGAAACACCTGCACCACCAACGCGCCGTTGGTCTCCTCCTTGATGGCCTTGGCCATGGCCCGAGCACGCACGTTCATGGGGTGGCTGATGGGCAGGTTGTTGGCAAACTTGAGTTTGAAGTCGGCAGCCCGGGCGCCAGTGCTATACAGGCCCAGGCCGGCAGCGGCGACGGCGGCCGATGCCAGGGAGGCAGTCTTGATGAAGGAACGGCGGGTGAAATCGCTCATGAAGCTCTCCTGACCTATTTGTTCTTATTGATCGAGTGGGATACGGCGATGGTGCAGATGACATTGCAATTGAGGTGCCACACTCAAGCGGGTGCACGGGATAGCGTAGTGGGCATCCACAAAGCGCGCTTAACTGACTGATTTTGAAGTGCTAAATAAAATCTCCTGGGGCATGGTGCTGCGCCAATGGGCATCTCGGACCTGCTTGAGGGTGTAACAGGTGTCTCCCTTGAGTGTCGCCTGCCACGTCACTGCGACACCTGTAGCACGTGTTCGCTACCCGCAGCCACCGTCGAACGTGCCACGAATGCGCATGGCAGAGCGCTTGCCGCAGGCCTGGCACCGTTCTTGCCATCGACCTCGCCAACCCCGAGCGAGGATTACTCTCATGCATTCACCCCTCATCAACGGCTGGTACCACGCCCCCTTCGGCAAGTTTCCCGACATCGACCCCGAGCGCATGATGGCTGACGCGGCCCTGGGCGCCCTCAACCACGCAGGGCTCGATGCGCAGCAGATCGATTCGGTACACGTCGGCCACTTCAATGCAGGGTTTCTCTACCAGGACTTTCCGTCCGCGCTGCTCGCCAATCACCTGCCAGCACTGCGTTTCACCCCGGCCGTGCGCGTGGAGAACGCTTGTTCCACCGGCTCGGCAGCCATTCACTCGGCCTTGCACGCCGTACTGAGCGGACAATCGCGCCATGCCCTGGTGGTGGGTTTTGAGAAAATGAACAGCCTGCCTACCGCCGAGGTGGGCAAGATCCTGCTCAAGTGCTGCTACACCCCCGAAGAAGCCAACATAGAGAACGGCTTTGCCGGGGTGTTCGGCAATATCGCCAGCGCCTACTTCGAACGCTACGGCGATCAGTCCGACGCACTGGCCATGATCGCCGCCAAGAACCACGCCAACGGCGCGCTTAACCCGTATGCGCACATGCGCCGCGACGTGGGCTACGACTTCTGCCGCACAGCCTCGGACAAGAACCCCTTCGTGGCGGGCCCCCTCAAGCGCAGTGACTGCTCGCTGATCAGCGATGGCGCGGCCGCCCTGGTGATCAGCCGGGGCGATCAACCGACCGGGGGCGGTCAAGCCGTGCGTTTTCGCGCAGCCGTCCAGGTCAACGACTACCTGCCGTTGTCACGGCGCGACCCCACGGTCTTCGAAGGCGCCGCACGGGCCTGGCAGCAGGCGTTGGGCCAGGCGCGCCTGACGCTTGACGACTTGTCCCTGGTGGAGACCCATGACTGCTTCACCATCGCCGAGCTGCTCGAATACGAGGCCATGGGCCTGGCCGAGCGCGGTCAAGGCGCACGGGTGATCGCCGAGGGCGTGAGCCGCAAGGACGGCAGGCTCCCCATCAACCCCTCCGGTGGCCTCAAGTCCAAGGGCCACCCCATTGGTGCGACCGGGGTCTCGATGCACGTGATGGCGGCCATGCAGCTCACCGGCCAGGCCGGCGACATGCAACTGCCGCGCGCAGACCGGGCTGGCGTGTTCAACATGGGCGGGGCGGCCGTGACCAACTACGTGAGCATTCTGGAGAGCGTACGATGAACGGAATCGACAATGTCATGAACCTGGGGGAGCTGCTGGGCCAGGTGGCTCGGCGTTTGCCTGACCTGCCGGGCTTCATTCGCGGCGAGCAACAGGTGTCCTGGCGTCAACTGCTGCACCGTGTAGACAGCGTCGCTGCCGCGCTGCGTGCACGCGGCCTGGGCAAGGGCGACCGCTTGCTGGTGCACTCGCGCAACAACCTGCCGCTGTTCGAAAGTGCCTGGGTGGCCTTTCGCCTGGGAATGGTCTGGGTGCCCACCAATGTGCGCATCACCCCCCCTGAAGCTGCCTACCTGGGCAGTTCCAGCGGCGCAGTGGCGATGCTCTACGACGAGGGCTTTGAGCATTACGTGGACGCTGTGCGCCAGGCATCACCGGCACTGCGGACCGTGATTGCCATGGCTGCGCCCCGCGCGGGTGAACTGGCCTACGATGCCCTGCTCGATGAAGGCGCCCCGCTTCAGCCTGGTTTTCGCCCGGCTGAGGTGAACTACAACGATCCGCTGTGGTTCTTCTACACCTCCGGCACCACCGGGCACCCCAAGGCAGGGGTACTGACCCACGGGCAAATGGCGTTCGTGGTCAACAACCACCTGGCCGACCTGATGCCCTGCCTGAGCCAGCAGTCACGCTCGCTGGTGCTGGCCCCCTTGTCCCACGGGGCCGGTATCCATGCACTGGTCAACGTAGCCCGGGGTGCTGCCTGCGTACTCCCTGTCGGGGACCGGCTGGACTGTGACGAGGCCTGGCGCCTGGTGCAGCAGCACCGTATCGACAACCTGTTCACGGTGCCGACCATCGTCAAGATGCTTACCGAAGACCCGGCCGTCAGCCGTTACGATCACAGCAGCCTGCGCTACGTGATCTACGCAGGTGCCCCCATGTACCGCGCCGACCAGTGCCATGCGCTACGCACATTGGGCAAGGTGCTGGTGCAGTATTACGGCCTAGGCGAAGTCACCGGCAACATCACGGTGCTGCCCGCCGACTGCCATGATGCCGACGATGGCCCTCAGGCCAAGGTCGGTTCCTGCGGCTACCCACGTACCGGCATGCAGGTGGCCATACTCGATGAGCAAGGCCGCGAGCTGCCCACGGGTACGGACGGCGAAATCTGCGTGCGCGGCCCGGCCGTGTTCGCCGGCTACTACAACAACCCCCAGGCCAATGCCGAATGCTTCCGCCATGGCTGGTTCCATACCGGCGATCTGGGGCATGTGGACGAGCACGGTTTCCTGTTCATCACCGGGCGCGCCTCGGACATGTACATCTCCGGCGGCTCGAACGTGTACCCGCGCGAAGTGGAGGAAGCGTTGCTGACCCACCCTGCCGTCACCGAAGTGGCCGTGCTCGGCATGCCGGACGACAAATGGGGCGAATGTGGTTGCGCGGTGATCGTCACCACTGCCCAGGTCAGCGATGACCAACTGCTCGCGCACCTGGAGCCCCGCCTGGCACGCTACAAATGGCCCAAGCAGTTTGTACGCTGGCATGAGATGCCAAAGTCCGGCTACGGCAAGATCGTCAAGAAACACATCCGCACGTTGCTCGAGACCGGCACGGAGCAACCGGCATGACGCCCCATTTCGAACTGCGCGGCGGGGTGCGCCACTTCAACCATGCAGGCCCGGCCCGCCTACCCAGGCTGCTTGACTGTGAAGTCGCGTGCAGCCAGGAGTTGCGCGTCGAGCTTGCCCCCGGCAGCCAGGTGGGCGAAAGCCTGCTGTCAGTGCTCGAGCGCTGTCGCTACCAGAGTGCAGTCGGCCGCGTGTTGTGGGGCAGCGCGTGCGCCTTGGCCTACCACCGCATGGTGACCACAAGCGACAGCCAACGCCCTTACGACTACGGCAAGCCCGTGGTGCTTACAGGCCCTGTCACCTTCATCAGTGGTGCATTGACTGTCGGCAGGGATGCCAGCGGCGCCCCGCTGCTGCATTGCCATGCCGGCATGCTCGACAGCCTTGGGCAACAGCACGGCGGGCATCTGGTATTGCAGCGAGTCGTGGTCGGTAGCGAACCCCTGGTACTGCGGCTATGCCTGTTCGAGCATGTCGCCTACCAGGTACAGCCAGACACCGAGACCCAATTCAACCTGCTGCACCCTGTGCTCAAGGAGGCCTCATGACACCTGCCCTGCCCTCTACTACCACGCAGGTCCAGCAAGGCCGTCTCGGGCGGCTGGTAGTCGCCCGCCTAAAGCCCAACGAGGATGTGATCGACAGCGCCGAAGCCCTCTGCGCCAGCCACGGCATCGCCTGCGCCGTGGTCCGTGGCGGGCTGGGCAGCCTGATCGACGGCGAACTGCGTTACCACGGCGAGCGCGGCCATCAAGCCATTCATGTACCCGGGCCTGGTATCGAGATCCTCAGCTTGAGCGGTGAGGTCATCGCCGGCCGAAGCCACCTTCAGGCAGTGCTCGCCGACGCCGACGGCAAGCTCTTCGCCGGCTGCCTGCAACGGGGTCGGAACCTGTCCTTCATTACCGTGGAGCTCACCCTGCAGGAGTGGCTGCCGGACTGACTGCCCACACTGCAGCACCCTTGGCGCCCGCTCTCTGGGCGCCTATCACCCTCAGGAAGAAAACAATGACAAGAAAGCCCTACGTGCCCCTGTACCTACTCACCTTGACCACCCTGGCCGTTCCGGCTGCCAAGGCGGCCTTCATCGAGGACGGCAAAGCCAACCTGCACCTGCGCAACTACTATTTCAATAACGATTACCGCGACCGCCCCGGCCCTGCCGGCCAGAGCAAGACGGCCGAATGGGCGCAGGGCTTCATGCTCGACTACAAGTCCGGTTTCACCGACGGCACCGTGGGGTTCGGCGTTGACGCCCTTGGCTTGCTGGGCCTACGCCTGGATGGCGGTGCAGGCAATCACCGAGGCAGTTCGATGATTCCGGATGCCAGCGATGGCAGCGCGGTGGACGAATGGAGTCGCCTGGGCTTGACCGGCAAGGTCCGTTTTTCCCAGACCGAGGCACGCTACGGTACGCTGCAACCGAAACTGCCGATTCTGGTGGCCAACGATGGGCGCTTGCTACCGCAGACCTTCGAAGGCGGGATCGTCACCTCGAAAGAAATCGATGGCCTGACCCTGACCGGAGGCCGCCTGGAGCATACCACCGGCCGGGGCTCGACCAACCGCTCAGGCCTGGCCGTGGCGGGGGGTACACGCGAGAGTAATGCGTTTGTGTTTGCCGGGGCCGATTACCAGCTCACCCCCGCCTTGAAGCTGCAATATTACGGCGCCCAGCTGGAGGATTACTATGTCCAGCATTTTGCGGGGCTCGTGCACACCTGGGCCCTGAGCGACAACCAGTCGCTGACCACCGACCTGCGCTACTTCAAGACCGACGCGGATGGACGCAACGACTCAGCCAGCGGGCGCGCGGCAGGGTATCGCGTCACCGGCCTGGGCGATACCGCAGGCAAAATCGACAATGATACCTGGAGTGCCATGTTCACCTACGCCATAGGTGGCCACTCGGTCTTGCTTGGCCATCAGCGGGTCTCGGACAGTGGCAATTTCGTGCAGATCAACCAGGGCAATACAGGCGAAGGCGCAGCTGGCTCGAGCCTGTATCTGTTCACCGACCGGCTGGTGACCAGTTTCACCCGTGCAGGTGAACGCACCACCTTCGGCCAATACAGCTACAACTTTGCGGCATTGGGCATGCCCGGCCTGATTGCCTCGCTCACCTACCTCAAGGGCACGCACATCCGCACCGCTGCCGGCGGTGACGAAAAGGAATGGGAGCGTGACATTGCCCTGGACTATGTGGTGCAGGACGGTGCGCTCAAGGGGCTGGGCTTGAGCTGGCGCAACGGCATGCTGCGCAGTGGGTTGCCCAGCGAGTGGGCACAGGATCAGAACCGGGTGACCGTCAGCTACACCGTGCCGTTGTTCTAGGGCACGGATGTCCGTGTTCAAGCAGCCTTGTGTGTGCTCAGCCTTGTGTGTGCTCAGCCTTGTGTGGGAGCGGCCTCGCGCCGCGATGGGGCGCGAAGCGGCCCCAGGATTTCAGCGTCGCCGCTAACGTTGCCGGGGCCGCTTTGCGGCCCATCGCGGCGCAAGGGCCGCTCCCACAGGAGGGCTGCATTGGATCTGCAGGCTTGAGGACCATGAGGGACAACTGCCTTGCTCACCCCCTCAAAGCGTCCGCAGACTGTCAGCCGTGCTGTGCCCCCTCGAACCAAGCCAGCTTCTCGCGCAGTTGCACCACCTCGCCCACGATCACCAAGGTAGGCGCATGCACTTCATGGCGTGCAACCAGCGCTGGCAAATCTGCCAAGGTACCGGTGAACACACGCTGGTTGCGCGTTGTGCCTTGTTGGATCAACGCGGCCGGCGTGCTCGCTGCCCGCCCGTGGCGGATGAGTTCTTCGCAGATGGTCGGCAAGCCGACCAGGCCCATGTAGAACACCAGCGTCTGGGCAGGCGCGACCAAGTCGTCCCAAGGCAGGTTGCTGCTACCGTCCTTCAAGTGCCCGGTGACAAAGCGCACCGACTGGGCGTGATCGCGGTGGGTCAGCGGGATGCCGCCGTAAGCGGCACAACCGCTGGCAGCGGTGATACCCGGCACCACCTGGAACGGGATGTTGTGCTCGGCCAGCTCCTCGATCTCCTCGCCGCCACGGCCGAAGATGAACGGGTCACCACCCTTCAGGCGCAGCACGCGCTTGCCTTGCTGGGCAAGGTCCACCAATAGCCGGTTGATCTGATCCTGGGGAACGGCGTGCTCTGCACGACGCTTGCCGACATAAATGCGCTCGGCATCCCGACGGCACATGTCGATGATCGCAGGCGCTACCAGGCGGTCGTACAGCACCACATCGGCCTGCTGCATCAACCGCAGCGCGCGAAACGTCAGCAGGTCCGGGTCTCCCGGGCCAGCACCGACCAGGTAGACTTCGCCGCCCTGCTGCACCGGCGCGCCATCGACCATCGCCTGCAGCAACCGCTCGGCCTCTGCGCCCTGCCCGGCCAGTTGGCGTTCGGCAATCGGCCCCTGGAAGACGGTTTCCCAGAAACCCCGGCGCTGGTTTACATCCGGGTACAACGACTTGACCGTGTGCCGGAAACGCGCCGCCAACCCGGCCAACTCACCGTAGGCAGCAGGGATCCAGGCTTCGAGCTTGGCTCGGATCAAGCGTGCCAGGACCGGTGCATCGCCCCCGCTGGACACCGCGATCACCAAAGGCGAGCGGTCGACGATGGCCGGAAAGATGACCGTGCACAAAGCCGGCGCATCGACCACGTTGACCGGCAGGCTCAAGGCCTGGGCATCGGCCGATACCTGGGCATTGAGCCCAGGATCGTCCGTGGCGGCGATCACCAGCCGGCAACCTGTAAGGTCACCCGGCTGGTAACCGCGCACCAGCACCTGGCCACCGCCTTCACGCGCCATGCTGGCCAGCTGGCCATCGATTTCTGGCGCCACCACACGCAGCGCGGCGCCAGCATCGGCCAGCAGACGCGCCTTGCGCAACGCGATCTCGCCACCACCAACCACCAGCACCAAGGCGCCCTGCAGTTTGTGGAACAGCGGCAGGTAGTCCATTTAGCGGATCACCTCAACGCCACCCATATAGGGCTTGAGCACTTCGGGCACCCGGATCGAGCCGTCGGCCTGCTGGTAGTTTTCCAGCACCGCGACCAACGTGCGGCCCACGGCCAAACCGGAACCGTTGAGGGTGTGCACCAGTTCCGGCTTGCCGGTTTCCGGGTTGCGCCAGCGCGCTTGCATGCGGCGGGCCTGGAAGTCGCCGCAGTTGGAGCACGAGCTGATCTCGCGGTATTTGTCCTGGCTGGGCACCCACACTTCCAGGTCAAAGGTCTTGACGGCGCTAAAGCCCATGTCACCGGTGCACAGTGCCAACACGCGGTACGGCAACTCGAGCAGCTGCAGCACACGCTCGGCATTGGCCGTCAGGCCTTCGAGCGCTTCCATCGACTTGCCGGGCTCCACCACCTGCACCATCTCGACCTTGTCGAACTGGTGCTGGCGGATCATGCCGCGCGTGTCTCGGCCCGAAGCACCGGCTTCACTGCGAAAGCACGGCGTGTGCGCCACGAACTTGAGCGGCAGTTGCTTGGCGTCGAGAATTTCCCCAGCCACCAGGTTGGTCAGCGACACCTCGGCGGTCGGGATCAGGTAGAAGTCCGCCTCGCCTTCGCGGGTGATCTTGAACAAGTCTTCCTCGAACTTGGGCAACTGGCCAGTGCCCTGGAGGGCTGGCGCCTGCACCAGGTACGGGGTGTAGTGCTCTTCGTAGCCATGCTCACCGGTGTGCAGGTTGATCATGAACTGCGCCAGTGCGCGGTGCAGCCGTGCGATCGGGCCGCGGAGTACGGCAAAACGCGCGCCAGACAGCTTGGCCGCCGCTTCGAAGTCCAGGCCACCGCTGATTTCGCCCAGAGCAACGTGGTCTTTGATCTCGAAGTCGAACGCCCTGGGCGTGCCCCAGCGACGCACTTCGACGTTCTCGTCTTCGCTGGCACCGACCGGCACACTGGGATCGGGCAGGTTGGGAATGGTCAGCACGATGCTGTCCAGTTCTGCCTGGATACCGTCCAGCTCGGTTTTGCCGGCGGCCAGCTCATTGGCCATGCGCTCCACATCCGCCATCAGCGGGGCAATGTCCTCGCCCTTGGCCTTGGCCTGGCCGATGGATTTGGAACGGGCATTACGCTCGGCCTGCAGTTGCTCGGTACGGGTCTGCACCGCCTTGCGACGCTCTTCCAGTGATTCGATGCGCGCGACATCCAGGCTGAAGCCACGGGAGGCCAGGCGATCCGCCACTTCCTGAAGTTGGCCGCGTAACAGTTTGGAATCGAGCATATCGTTCTCTCGTTATGTGTAGGTGTTGGTCAGAATCGAGTGAGGGACAATCCCGCCCAGGTCGCGAGCAGCCCGCCCACGACACTGATGGCCGAATAGCCCAACGCCAGAGGCACCTGCCCGCTTTCCAGCAAGCGTACGGTGTCCAGCGAAAAAGAGGAAAACGTGGTCAGGCCGCCCAGAAACCCCACGATCAAACCAGCCCGCAACTCGGCCGGGACCATGGGTTTGTGCAGAAACAGGCCATACAGCAGGCCGATCAACAGGCAGCCCACCAGGTTGACGGCAAGCGTACCTACATAGAAGTGCCGCGGCCAGTGGGCGACCACCCAATTGCCTGCGGCAAAGCGCAACAGGGTACCGGCGATACCGCCGGCACTGACGGCGGCGATCAGCGTGATCATGGCTTTCTCCGCTGTCGCGGGCTACTGCGATCAAGATCGGCCAAGTGCCGGAGTTTTTCGCCAATCTTGAGCTCGAGCCCGCGCGGCACGGGTTGGTAATACTGGCGTGGCTCCAGCGCTTCGGGAAAGTAGTCTTCACCGGCCGCGTAGGCATCCGGTTCGTCGTGGGCATAGCGATACTCATCGCCGTAACCCAGCTGTTTCATGAGTTTGGTTGGCGCATTGCGCAGGTGCAGCGGCACCTCCAGCGAACCATGCTCGGCCGCCTCGCGCAGGGCAGTCTTGAAACCGACGTAAACGGCGTTGCTCTTCGGGGCGCAGGCAATGTAGGTGATGGCCTGTGCCACTGCCAGCTCACCTTCAGGGCTGCCCAGCCGCTCCTGCACGTCCCAGGCAGCCAGGCACAGGCTCAGGGCGCGGGGGTCGGCGTTACCGATGTCTTCGCTGGCCATGCGCACCACCCGGCGCGCAATGTAGAGGGGGTCGCAGCCGCCATCGAGCATGCGCGCAAACCAGTAGAGCGCCGCGTCAGGGTCCGAACCCCGTACGGATTTATGCAACGCCGATATCTGGTCATAGAATGCTTCCCCGCCCTTGTCGAACCGGCGACGACTGTCTCCCAGCAGGCTTTGCAGCAGATCGACGTCGATCTCACTGCCGTCCTCGGCCAGGTCAGCAGCATTTTCCAGGAGGTTGAGCATGCGCCTTCCGTCACCATCGGCGGCAGCCCTGAGCATGTCGAAGGCCTTGTCGCCAACGCGCAAGTGACGTTTGCCTAGCCCCCGCTCCTCGGTGAGGGCGCGGTCTACAAGCTTGCGCAGCGCAGGCTCATCCAGGCTCTTGAGCACGTAGACACGCGCCCGTGACAACAGCGCGTTGTTCAGTTCGAAGGACGGGTTTTCGGTGGTAGCCCCGATGAACAGCAAGGTGCCGTCTTCCACGAAAGGCAGGAAGGCATCCTGCTGAGACTTGTTGAAACGGTGCACTTCGTCGACGAACAGGATGGTACGACGCCCGTACTGGCCGGCCTGCTGCTTGGCCACTTCCACCGCCTGGCGGATTTCCTTCACGCCCGCCAGTACCGCCGACACCGTTTCGAAATGCGCATCGCAAAATTGCGCCAGCAGCCGCGCCAGGGTCGTCTTGCCAACCCCCGGCGGGCCCCAGAAGATCATGGAGTGCAGTGCACCCTGCTCCAGTGCTTCACGCAGCGGTTTACCGCGGGCAAGCAGGTGCTCCTGGCCGACATACTCGTCCAGGTTGGACGGGCGCAGACGGGCGGCCAGGGGCTGGGCGACAGGTTCGCTTCGAAACAGGTCCATGACAGGCTCTGGTTACTCCTTGATGACGTCTGCACCTTTGGGGATGTCGAACTTGAAGGTACTGTCCGCCACCGCCTGATTGGCCTTGACGCCATTGAACAGGATGTTGGTACGCTGGCCAACGCTGTCGATCAGCTGCATGTCATTGATCAGCCCCTTGCGGAACGATACACGCAGCGAGTCGAACAGGGTGTCCTTGGTCTTGGGCTTGAGGGTAAAGTCCATCACATCGCCCTGCTGACGGGAGACGATATCGAAGCTCTGGCTGATCTTCGAGACATCACCGGAAAGCAGCAGCGCCGGCGTCTGGTTCAGGCGCACGTCGAGTTTCTTGACGGTAGCCTGCTCGAGGTCCGGGTCCCACAGGGTGACGTTCTTGCCGTCCGATACCACCACCTGCTCCTGGGGCGCATTGGTGTGCCAGTAGAACAGGCCTGGGCGCTTGACCGTCATCTTGCCAGACGTTTCCTGCAGGCTGGTGCCGCCTGCATCCAGGGTCAGCTGGGAGAAATTGGCTTCGATGGTCTGCGACTTTTCCAGCAACTGGGTCAGGCGCTGGACATCCTGCTCGCCGGCGAACGCCGAGACCGGGCCCAGGGCAAGGGCCGAAACCAACAGCATGCGAATAGCGCGCATGGGAATCCTCATTGAGCGTTGAATGGGCCGAGCACCACCGTTGGCGCCCGGCAGGGTGATATCAATCGCGTGGGCCGCCTGGAGCAATCACTTCCCGCGAGCCGTTGCTGTTCATCGGAGTGACCACGCCGGCCATCTCCATGGCTTCGATCATGCGGGCCGCCCGGTTGTAGCCGATCTTGAGCTTGCGCTGCACGGCGGAAATGGACGCGCGGCGGCTCTCGAGCACGAACTGTACAGCTTCGTCGTACAGGGCATCGCTTTCGGAATCGTCGCCATCACCACCGCCACTGCCACCTTCGAAGCCGCTGCCGGCTTCTTCAACACCGTTGAGGATGTCGTCGTTGTAGTCAGGGGCACCGCGCTGCTTCCACGCCTCGACCACACGGTGCACTTCATCATCGGACACGAATGCGCCGTGGACACGGATCGGCAGGCTGGTGCCAGGCGGCATGTACAGCATGTCACCGTGGCCCAGCAGCTGCTCGGCACCGCCCTGGTCGATGATGGTACGCGAGTCGATCTTGCTCGACACCTGGAACGCCATGCGCGTCGGGATGTTGGCCTTGATCAGGCCGGTGATCACATCCACCGACGGTCGCTGGGTCGCCAGGATCAAGTGGATACCGGCAGCCCGCGCTTTCTGCGCGATGCGCGCGATCAGTTCCTCGACCTTCTTGCCGACGATCATCATCATGTCAGCGAATTCGTCCACCACCACCACGATGGTCGGCAGCGTCTTCAAGGCAGGCGGTTCATCCTCCATGCTTTCGCGGCGATACAGCGGGTCGTGGATGATTTCGCCGGCTTCCTGGGCATCCTTGACCTTGCGGTTGAAGCCCGCCAGGTTGCGCACGCCCATGGCGGCCATCAGTTTGTAGCGCCGCTCCATTTCCGCCACGCTCCAGCGCAGGGCATTGGCCGCGTCCTTCATGTCGGTGACCACGGGGCACAACAAGTGCGGAATGCCTTCGTAGATCGACAATTCGAGCATTTTCGGGTCGATCATGATCAGCCGTGCATCTTCGGGGCTGGATTTGAACAGGATCGACAGGATCATCGCGTTCACGCCCACCGACTTACCCGAGCCGGTCGTACCCGCCACCAGCAAGTGCGGCATCTTCGCAAGGTCGGTGATGACCGGTTTGCCGCCGATATCGTGGCCCAGGGCCAGGGTAACCGGCGACTTCTGTTCGTCGTACTGCGGGGTGGCAAGTACTTCGGAGAAGCGCACCATCTGGCGATTTTCGTTGGGAATCTCGATACCCACAGTGGTCTTGCCCGGGATCACCTCGACCACCCGCACACTGGTCACGGCGAGCGACCGCGCCAGGTCCTTGGCAAGGTTGGCGATGCGGCTCACCTTCACCCCGGCGGCCGGTTGGATTTCGTACCGGGTAATCACAGGCCCTGGATGAATGGAGTCCACCGCTACCTCGACACCAAACTCCTTGAGCTTGATTTCCAGCAGTTGACCAACACCAGCCAAGGACTCGGGGGAATACTCGATCTTTTTCTGTTCAGCCGGGTCCAGGATGGAAATCGGCGGCAAGGTGCCTTCCACTGCGCTGTCGATGAATTGCGGCGCCGGGGTTTCTCTGGCGATGCGCTTGACTGGCTCGGGCGCCTTGGCAGCCGAGGGTGGCACGATGTTGGAGATCAGGGCCGGCGCGGCCGCTGGCGCGGGCGCCGAAGGCCGGGCCGGTGCCGGTTCGCGTGTGATCACAGGTTCGCGCTGCACCACCCCTTGCTCACGCGCAACCGGGTCACGCATCGTCACAGGCTCACCGCCCAGGGTCGGTTCGCGCGGCTCGGGCTGAGCAGGCGCAGGCTCGCGCTTGAACAAGCGTTCGCGCAGTGCAGGCTTGGCCGGCTCACGGGGTTCGGGCGCCACAGGCTTGGCCTTGATGACGGGCTCGTCCTCGCGCAGCTGCGCTTCCAGGCGCTTGCGTTCGTTACGCGCCTCCCACCAGCGCGAGGCCGCGCCCTGCACCAGTTCCAGCAGATCCAGCGTGATCTTGCCGGTCATGTCCATCACCTTGAACCACGACAGGTCGGTGAACACCGTCAGCCCGAACAGGAACAGGGCGATGAACATCAGGGTGCTGCCCTGCACGTTCAGGAAGTTGCGAGCCAGGTCGCCCAGGCTTTCGCCTAGGGCGCCGCCGGCTGAGAACGGGATGCTTGCCGGAGGATGGAAGTGGATATGGGCCAGCGCGGCCCCGGACAACACCAGGAATATCAGGCCTATCAACCGCCAGGAGAACAACCAGCCGCTCCAGTCCCAGGGCTGATGGCGCTGGCGGAAAATCTGCCAGGTCTTGATCGCCAGCAGCAACGGGAAGATGTAGGCGAAGTAGCCCAGCACCATGAACAGGATATCGGCGAAATAGGCGCCGGCTCGCCCGGCGGCATTCTGCACCTGGTCGACGGTGGCGGTGTGGCTGAAGGCCGGGTCCGAGGTGTCGTAGGTCAGCAGCGCCATCCACAGGTACAGGCACAGGGCGCCGACAGCGATCAGCGCACCCTCCTTGAGACGGTAGTGCAGCTGCTGCCGCCACAGGGGCACGGGCAAGGGAGCTGGGGTTGCGGTGGATTTCTTCAAAACGCGTCTATTCCTGCGCGTGGTGCGCGTCCAATAGTGATCGGCCAGGGCCGAAGCCAACGGATCACTACTTTTAACATTACTGCCCGCCAGCCGCCATGGCGGCACGCCGTCTGGGGATCTGGCCGGGGGCGACTTTCCAATAGCTGCAATTTGAGCACGCATTGTCTTCTGTGACAAAGGCTTATGCTGTGTTTTTGCACAGGTGTGACAGCAAATGTCGCCGATGGTGCCGGCCGTAGCTGTAATGTGTCCGAAATTGTCCAGATCACTGCGAGACACTGCCTACACCGGCCCTGCCCATGGCCCGCAGTTCCGCACAAGCCACTCGATCACTGGCGCAGCGCTCAATCGCGACCTTGAAGTAATTGACCCCATTTGCCCATCGCGCCATGCTGGCCACCCCCCTCCCCTACCGCATGACCGACCATGTTGACCTGGCTGAAACGCGATTCCTTGACTTTCCCTGCGCTGGACCGCGCCTTGCAAGAGCCCAACGGCCTGCTCGCCGCAGGCGGCGACCTGACGCCCGAGCGGCTTGTCCAGGCTTACCGTCACGGCTGCTTTCCGTGGTACCAGGATGGCCAGCCGATCCTGTGGTGGTCGCCTGACCCGCGCACCGTGCTGGCGCCTGCTCGATTGCATGTGTCGCGTTCGTTGGCCAAATGGATGCGCCAAGGCCGCTACCAGGTCAGCTTCGACACCGACTTCGCCGCAGTCATCGCAGCCTGCGCGGCGCCGCGCGATTACACCAACGGCACCTGGATCACCGACCCCATGCGCATGGCCTACTGTGAACTGCACGCACGCGGTATTGCCCATTCGGTCGAAGTTCGCCAGGACGGTGAGCTAGTGGGCGGCCTGTATGGCCTGGCCATGGGGCAGCTGTTTTTCGGGGAATCCATGTTCAGCCGCGCGGACAATGCCTCGAAGGTTGGCTTCGTGACGCTGGTCCGGCACCTGGAAGCAGCCGGCTTCGTGCTGATCGACTGCCAGATGCAGACCGATCACCTGCAGAGCCTGGGCGCCCATGCCATCAGTCGGCGTGAATTCGCAGGCTATCTGGCACGCTACCTCGATCAGCCCAACACCGCCACCTGGGTTTGCTAGGCGCGTTTTCCACACCTGGCTTACACTTAGGCAAAGTCTCACCGAAGGGGTTGACCATGACAGAGCTGGCGCGGTTGAAGTTCTATGCCACTCAACCCCACACCTGCAGCTATCTGCCCGACGAGCAGGCCACCACGTTGTTCCTGGATCCCAGCCAGCCAATGGACGTTAACGTGTATGCCGACCTTTCGGAGATGGGGTTTCGCCGCAGTGGCGATCACCTTTATCGCCCTCATTGCCAGAACTGCAACGCGTGCGTGCCTGCGCGCATACCGCCGGCACGGTTTGTGCCCAGCCGTCAGCAGCGTCGAATTCTCAAGCGCAACGCCGATGTAACGGTGACCGCTGCACGTCCCGCCTTCAAGGAAGAGTATTTCGATCTGTACCGGCGCTACATCGAGGCGCGTCACGCTGACGGGGACATGTATCCACCCAGCCGCGATCAGTTTTCCACGTTTCTGGTTCGCCAATTACCGTTTTGCTGGTTCTACGAATTTCGCGCCAGCGGCCGGCTGCTGGCAGTCGCCGTCTGCGACCTGCTGCCCAATGGCCTGTCTGCCGTGTACACCTTCTACGAGCCTGATGAAGAGCGCCGCAGTCTGGGCCGGTTTGCCATCCTCTGGCAGATTGGCGAGGCGTTGCGACTCGATCTGGACGGCGTTTATCTCGGCTACTGGATCAAGAACTGCAAGAAAATGAACTACAAGACGCAGTATCGGCCTATCGAGTTGTTGATAAACCAGCGTTGGGTTGCCCTCAACTGAAAGCATTGGCTTGACACACAGTTTTCGGGCATAATCCACGCCACTTTTTTGCCCGGTGCGGTTATGCGTCGGGCCAACACTGGATCCGAGGGCTCTACTGCATGTCGAAAGAAGACAGCTTCGAAATGGAAGGCACTGTCGTCGACACCCTGCCCAACACCATGTTCCGCGTGGAGTTGGAAAACGGGCACGTCGTAACCGCGCACATCTCCGGAAAGATGCGCAAGAACTACATCCGTATTCTCACTGGCGACAAGGTTCGCGTCGAACTGACGCCGTATGACCTGAGCAAGGGCCGCATCACGTACCGTGCGCGCTAAGCTCCAGCCATGAAAAAGCCCGGCATGTGCCGGGCTTTTTTGTGCCTGTGTGGATAAGGAAGGGGCCGCATGCGGCCCCTGAGGCTTAGGCCACCTCGGCAGTGGTCTCGTAGTCGAAGACCAGTTCGCCATCGCGCAGGTCCACGTGCACCACACCACCGTGCTCGGCCAATTCGCCGAACAAAATCTCCTCGGCCAAGGGCCGCTTGATCTTGTCCTGAATCAGTCGACCCATCGGCCGCGCCCCCATCTGCACGTCGTAGCCCGACGCCGCCAGCCAGCCACGCGCCGCGTCGCTGACCTCCAGAAGCACGCGCTTGTCCTCAAGTTGCGCCTGCAGCTCGATGAGGAACTTGTCAACGATACTCTTGATGGTCTCGGTGCTCAGGCGGCCGAACTGGATGATGGTATCCAGGCGGTTGCGGAACTCCGGTGTGAAGCTCTTGCGGATGACTTCCATGGCATCGGACGCATGGTCCTGGTGGGTAAAGCCGATGGACGCCCGCGCAGCGGTTTCAGCACCCGCGTTGGTGGTCATGATCAGGATCACGTTGCGGAAGTCCGCCTTGCGCCCGTTGTTGTCGGTCAGGGTACCGTGGTCCATGACCTGCAGCAGCAGGTTGAAGACTTCCGGGTGGGCCTTCTCGATCTCATCGAGCAGCAACACGCAGTGCGGCTGCTTGGTGATGGCCTCGGTCAACAGACCGCCCTGGTCGAACCCGACGTAGCCAGGTGGCGCACCGATCAGGCGCGACACGGTGTGACGCTCCATGTACTCGGACATGTCGAATCGCACCAACTCGACCCCCAGCGCCTTGGCCAACTGACGCGCTGCCTCGGTCTTGCCCACGCCGGTAGGGCCGGCAAACAGGAACGAACCCACAGGCTTGTCAGGCGACTTGAGCCCTGCACGCGACAGCTTGATGGCGGTCGCAAGCGAATCGATGGCTGCGTCCTGACCGAACACGGTCAACTTCAGATCCCGCTCCAGGTTACGCAGCAACTCCTTGTCGGAACTGGTGACATGCTTGGGTGGAATACGGGCGATCTTGGCGACGATGTCCTCGACCTGAGGGACGTCGATCCGCTTCACGCGATTGGCCTCAGGCTGCAGGCGCTGGTAGGCGCCAGCTTCGTCGATGACGTCGATGGCCTTGTCGGGCATGTGCCGGTCATTGATGTAGCGCGAGGCCAGCTCCGCCGCTGCACGCAGCGCTTCGTCGCTGTACTCGATGTTGTGGTGGCTTTCGAAACGCCCTTTCAGGCCGCGCAGGATACCAACGGTGTCCTCCACGGAAGGCTCGCTCACATCGACCTTCTGGAAGCGCCGCGCCAGAGCCCGGTCCTTCTCGAAAATCCCGCGGAATTCCTGGAACGTCGTGGAACCAATGCAGCGAATTTCGCCCGACGACAACAACGGCTTGAGCAGGTTGGAGGCATCCATGACGCCGCCAGACGCTGCGCCGGCACCAATGATGGTATGGATTTCGTCGATAAACAGGATTGCCTGTGGCCGCTTGCGCAGTTCACCGAGCAGCGCCTTGAAGCGCTTCTCGAAGTCGCCGCGGTATTTGGTACCGGCCAGCAAAGCACCCAGGTCAAGGGAGTAGACCACGCTCTGGGCCAGCAGATCAGGCACCTGACCATCGACGATGCGCTTGGCCAGGCCCTCGGCAATGGCAGTTTTGCCCACGCCGGCCTCACCTACCAGCAGGGGATTGTTCTTGCGGCGACGGGCCAGGATCTGGGCCACGCGCTCGACTTCCTGTTCGCGCCCAACCAACGGGTCGATACGCCCGGCGCGGGCCAACTCGTTGAGGTTGCTGGCGTAGGCGTCCAGTGGATTGCTCGAAGAGGTGGTTTCACCGCCCTCATCGTCCGGCATTTCCTGGTCGCTGTCCGAATGCGGCCCATGGCCGGGCACCTTGGAGATGCCGTGGGCAATGTAGTTGACCACATCGATGCGGGCCACGCTCTGCTGCTTGAGCAGGAACACGGCTTGGCTTTCCTGTTCGCTGAAGATCGCCACCAGCACATTGGCACCGGTGACCTCGCGCTTGCCGGAGCTTTGCACATGGAACACCGCACGCTGCAGCACGCGCTGGAAACCCAGGGTAGGCTGCGTCTCGCGGTCTTCGTCGCTGACGGGAATCAAAGGGGTCGTAGAATCGATGAACTCTTGCAGGTCATGCTTGAGCTTGTCGAGATTGGCGCCACAGGCGCGCAGAACGGTCGCGGCAGCCTCATTGTCAAGGAGCGCCAGCAGCAGATGCTCGACCGTCATGAACTCATGACGCTTCGAACGGGCCTCCTTGAAGGCAAGATTGAGGGTGACTTCGAGCTCGCGGTTTAACATAGCTTCACCTCATACCCAAGTGGTCGGCGATTAACCGTCCTTCTCGATTTCACAGAGTAGCGGATGCTGGCTTTCCCTGGCGTATTGGTTGACCTGCATGGCCTTCGTTTCGGCGATGTCGCGGGTAAACAATCCGCATACTGCCCGCCCCTCGGTATGGACGGTCAGCATGATCTTGGTCGCCAGCTCGCGGTTCAGATTGAAAAACGTTTCGAGCACTTCGACGACGAAATCCATCGGCGTGTAGTCATCGTTGAACAAAACCACCTTGTACATAGGTGGCGCCTGCAGGATCGGCTTGGCTTCCTGAACCGCCAGACCAGCGCCATCGTCCTCGTTGGATTGAGGGCGATCCTGATTGAATGTTAGTCGAATCTGGCTGTGTGCATGCATGGAAAGAATTTCATCACATCGACAGGATAAGGTTATGGGTTGACCCTGCAGCAAGCGGTACGGCCTGGCCGCTGCATGACCTTGACTATCGGCAAAACGGTGTTACAACCAATAGGAACACACCGTGGTCAAGAAAGATCCGCGCAGTCAACCCGATTTTTTCCGAAGGTTCGTATGCGGATGACGTGGATGATACTCCAGTGATGGAGTCCTTGCAGAGGGACATAGGGATGGCAAGCGGTAAAGTCAAGTGGTTCAACAACGCCAAAGGGTATGGATTCGTGGTCGAGGACGGCAAGAGCGAAGACCTCTTTGCCCATTTTTCCGCGATCCAGATGGATGGCTACAAGACACTCAAGGCCGGGCAGTCCGTTCAGTTCGATGTCATCCAGGGCCCGAAGGGACTGCATGCTGTCAACATCCGTACCGAGGAAGCCGTGCAGGCGCTGTCACGTGACGCGACGCCGGTAGCCAGCACTGTGGGTGCGTGACGCCCGTATTTCCATCCTCGGAGGATCGTACGCACGATGATCACCAGCGTGCGGCGTATCTGTACGCATGAAGTTACAACTTCTTCATCCAGACTATCCTTAGCGCCTGCACGGGCTGTGATGCAGCTCCGTGCGACAACCGGTCACATTGTCGCTACGTCTTTGGTCTTATAAATGGGCCGATATCACTCAGTCTTGATGATTAGGCTGATTGGTTTGATATACTGCCCCGCGACCGCAGGGTCACCGGGGCGATCCCTAGGAAAATGCGGACCGTCCCAGGCCATCTCAGGCCACTAAGCCCGGGTTGTTACCGCAGCTCGGCACTTGACGCTCGACTGATGCATCCACCATCACAGCTCGCAGCCTCTCGACTTTCCGCCCATGGCGCTGCCAGGGCGGTGCGCCTACCCGGTGCACCACGAGACTCGAGCACGCTCAGCACACAGAGAGTTAGCCCGCATGCCCACCCGTTCCAAGATCATCTATACCTTCACCGACGAAGCTCCCGCCCTCGCCACCTACTCGCTGCTGCCGATCATCGAAGCCTTCACCGCTTGCGCTGACATTGCCGTCGAAACCCGCGACATCTCCCTGGCAGGCCGTATTCTTGCAGCCTTCCCGGAGCAACTCGGCGCAGAGAAACAGGTAGGCGATCACCTGGCGGAACTGGGCCAGCTGGCCACCACCCCTGAAGCCAACATCATCAAGCTGCCTAACATCAGCGCCTCGGTCCCGCAGCTCAAGGCTGCGATCAAGGAGCTGCAAGGCAAGGGCTTCAACATCCCGGACTACGCCGACGAACCGGCTACCGCCGAGGAAAAGGAATCGCGCGCCCGCTACGACCGCATCAAGGGTTCGGCCGTGAACCCGGTCCTGCGCGAAGGCAACTCCGACCGCCGCGCACCGCTGTCGGTGAAGAACTACGCACGCAAGCACCCTCACAAGATGGGCGCCTGGGCGGCCGACTCCAAGTCGCACGTGGCTCACATGAGCCAGGGCGACTTCTACGGCAGCGAGAAGGCTGCACTGATCGAGGCTGACGACAGCCTGCGCATCGAGCTGGTCGGCGCCGACGGCACCACCACCGTTCTGAAAGAAAAAACTGCCGTCAAGGCAGCTGAGATCATCGACTGCGCCACCATGAGCCGCAAGGCCCTCAAGGCCTTCGTCGCCGAGCAGATCGCCGACGCCAAGGCATCGGGCGTGCTGCTGTCGGTGCACCTGAAAGCGACCATGATGAAGGTTTCCGACCCGATCATGTTCGGCGTCATCGTCGAAGAATTCTATAACGATGTACTGGCCAAGCACGCTGCCGCCCTGGCCGACGTAGGCTTCAATGCCAACAACGGCATCGGCGACCTGTACGCCCGCATCAAGGACTTGCCAGCCGAGAAGCAGGCCGAAATCGAAGCGGACATCCAGGCCCTGTACGCCGAGCGCCCTGCACTGGCGATGGTCAACTCCGATAAAGGCATCACCAACCTGCACGTGCCAAGCGACGTGATCGTCGACGCCTCGATGCCGGCCATGATCCGTGATTCGGGCAAGATGTGGAACAGCGCAGGCGAGCTGCAGGACGCCAAGGCGATCATCCCTGACCGCTGCTACGCTGGCATCTACCAGGCCACCATCGAAGACTGCAAGGCCAATGGCGCCTTCGACCCGACCACCATGGGCAGCGTGCCGAACGTTGGCCTGATGGCGCAGAAAGCCGAGGAATACGGCTCCCACGACAAGACCTTCCAGATCAAGACCGATGGCGTGGTGCGCGTTGTCGACACCAAGGGCAACCTGGTGCTGGAACAGCAGGTCGAAGCGGGCGACATCTTCCGCATGTGCCAGGTCAAGGATGCGCCGATCCAGGATTGGGTCAAGCTGGCTGTCAACCGCGCCCGCCTGAGCGATACCCCGGCCGTGTTCTGGCTGGACCCGGCTCGCGCCCACGACAGCGCCATGATCGAGAAGGTGCAGACCTACCTCAAGGACCACGACACGTCCGGCCTTGATATCCGCATCATGTCCCCGGTCGAGGCCATCAAGTTCTCCCTGGCTCGCATCCGCGAAGGCAAGGACACCATCTCGGTGACCGGCAACGTGCTGCGCGACTACCTCACCGACCTGTTCCCGATCATGGAACTGGGCACAAGCGCCAAGATGCTGTCGATCGTACCGCTGATGAATGGTGGCGGTCTGTTCGAAACCGGCGCTGGCGGCTCGGCACCCAAGCACGTGCAGCAGTTGGTGGAAGAGAACTTCCTGCGCTGGGACTCGCTGGGTGAATTCCTGGCCCTGGCCGCATCCCTGGAGCACCTGGGCAACACCTACGACAACCCACGCGCCAAGGTGCTGGCCCAGACCCTGGATCAGGCGACCGGCAAGTTCCTGGACACCAACAAGTCGCCTTCGCGCAAGGTCGGCGGCATCGACAACCGCGGCAGCCATTTCTACCTGACCCTGTACTGGGCACAAGCACTGGCAGCCCAGGACGACGATGCGGCCCTGAAAGCTCGCTTCGCTCCGCTGGCCAAGGCCTTGAGCGACAACGAAGAAAAAATCGTTGCCGAACTCAACGCTGTCCAGGGCAAGCCAGTGGACATCGGTGGCTACTACGCCCCTGACGCCGACCTGACTGCCAAGGTCATGCGCCCAAGCCAGACCCTGAACAGCGCCATCGCTGCCCTGTAAGGCTCGCTTGACGTAACCCACGAACCCCGGCCACGCACCGGGGTTCGTGCTTTCTGGGCCGCAGAACGGCCAACTCGCTCACCCTGGAGCATTGCATGACCTGGCACCCCCATATCACCGTCGCCACCGTTGTCGAAGACAACGGCAGGTTTCTGTTTGTCGAAGAGTTCAAGGCCGGGAAACATGTTTTCAACCAGCCTGCCGGTCACCTGGAACCCAATGAAACCCTGGCCCAGGCGGCGCTGCGTGAAACCTTGGAAGAAACGGCCTGGGAAGTCGAGCTGACCGGACTGGTTGGCATCTACCTGTATACGGCCCCGAGCAACGGCGTGACCTACCAGCGCATCTGCTTTGCCGCCCGCCCGGTCCGTCATCGGGTCGACAGCCCCCTGGACAGCGATATCGAGCGCGCCTTGTGGCTGACGCGTGACGAGCTGCTCGCCGACCCCGCGCGCTGGCGCAGTGAACTGGTGCCACGCTGCCTTGACGACTACCTGCAAGGCCCGCTGCACAGCCTCGACCTGCTGCGCGACTGACGCGCCGCTGCGGGTTTGGTAGTATCGGCGTTTTTCCTCTTGATCTACATCGGTAACCATGACCAGCCCAGCACTCAAAGACCCCGCCAAGACCCGCGTCATCGTCGGCATGTCCGGCGGCGTGGACTCTTCCGTCTCCGCCCTTCTGCTCATGGAGCAGGGCTACCAGGTGGAAGGGCTGTTCATGAAGAACTGGGAAGAGGACGACGGCACCGAATACTGCACGGCCCGTGAAGACTTGGCAGATGCCCAGGCTGTTTGCGACCGCATCGGCATCACCCTGCACACCGCCAATTTCGCGGCCGAGTACTGGGACAACGTGTTCGAGCACTTCCTTGAGGAATACAAGGCCGGCCGCACCCCGAACCCCGACATCCTCTGCAACCGCGAGATCAAGTTCAAGGCCTTCCTGGACTACGCCCTGTCCCTGGGCGCCGACCTGATCGCCACCGGTCACTATGTGCGCCGCCGCGACACGGGCGAGCTGACCCAATTACTCAAAGGCCTGGACCCGAACAAGGACCAGAGCTATTTCCTGCATGCCGTGGGCGGCAAGGAAATCGCCCGCACCTTGTTCCCGGTGGGTGAGTTGGAAAAACCCGAGGTGCGCGCCATTGCCGAGAAACACGGCCTGGCCACAGCCAAGAAGAAAGACTCCACCGGCATCTGCTTCATCGGTGAGCGGCGTTTCAGCGACTTCCTCAAGCAGTACCTGCCGGCCCAACCCGGCGACATCGAAACCACCGACGGTGACGTGATCGGTCGCCATCATGGCCTCATGTACCACACCATTGGCCAGCGCCAGGGCCTGGGTATCGGCGGTCTGAAGGATGCCGGGGACGAGCCTTGGTATGTACTGCACAAGGACCTGACCCGCAATGTGCTCGTGGTCGGCCAAGGCAATGAACACCCTTGGTTGTTCTCCCGCGCCCTGCTGGCTTCCGAAATCTTCTGGGTGAACCCGGTCGACCTCGACAGCCCACGCCAGCTCACTGCCAAGGTTCGCTACCGACAACACGACCAGCAGTGCACCCTTCACCGCACGGCCACTGGTTATCGGGCCGTGTTCGATGAGCCGCAGCGCGCCGTCACGCCTGGCCAGTCGGTGGTGTTCTATGACGGCGAGGTCTGCCTGGGCGGCGGTGTGATCGAAGCAGCCGAGCCCTGGAGCCCACGCTCGTGAACCGCGTGCAGGAACAGTTGATCGCGCTGGGTGGCGTGTTCCAGGCGGCCGTGCTGGTGGACCGCATCGCCCGTACCGGGCAGGCCAGCGAAGCCGATATCGGCTGCATGCTGGGCAGCCTGCTGGTGCGCGACCCCAAGGATACGCTGGAGGTATTCGGTGGCGACGACCTGAACTTGCGCGACGGTTACCGCGCACTGGTCGGGGCGCTGGAGCGCGACCCCAGCAGCCTGCAGCGCGAGCCTTTGCGTTATGCCTTGTCAATGCTGGGCCTGGAGCGGCAGTTGAACAAGCGCGGCGACCTGCTCGAGACCATCGGCAACCGCCTGCCGCAGATCCAGTCCCAGGCCGATCACTTCGGCCTGGTGCACGAGAACGTCATTGCGTCGAGCGGCGCGCTGTACCAGGACACCTTGAGCACCTTGCGTCAGCGCATCCAGGTGCACGGCGACATGCGCTTCCTGCAACAGCCCAACAACGCCTCCAAGATCCGTGCGTTGCTCCTGGCCGGTATCCGCGCTGCACGGCTATGGCGTCAGCTGGGCGGGCACCGCTGGCAATTGGTGTTCAGCCGGCGCAAATTGCTCAAAGAGCTTTACGACATGATGCGCACAGCGCCCTGAGACCCGCCCACCTACCCAGGCGCGCAGACCCGAACCTTTTTGGCTGACCACATCCCTGGTAGGAGGGGCCTTGTGCCCCAATGGGCTGCACGGCAGCCCCGGCGCGCGCTCACAGAGATCAGTCATGGCGTTTTCCCCGCTACCGAATCGGTGCAGCGCCCGCTCAGCAAACCGAGCAGATTCAAGCAACCTTTGGTCAGCCCCCCGACTCCAGCGCATTTTTCATGTATGATATGCGCCCTCCAAAAGCCTGACTGTCCGAGAACACCCCATGCAGCTTTCTTCGCTCACTGCGGTTTCCCCTGTAGACGGCCGTTACGCCGGCAAAACCCAGGCCTTGCGCCCCATCTTCAGCGAATTCGGCCTGATCCGTTTCCGCGCCCTGGTCGAAGTGCGCTGGTTGCAGCGCCTGGCCGCCCACCCGCAGATCAGCGAAGTGCCGGCGTTCTCCGCCGAAGCCACCGCGCTGCTGGACAACCTGGCCACCGATTTCAAGCTCGAGCACGCCGAGCGAGTCAAGGAAATCGAGCGCACCACCAACCACGACGTCAAGGCGATCGAATACCTCCTCAAGGAGCAGGCCGCTCAGCTGCCTGAGCTGGCCAAGGTCAGCGAATTCATCCACTTCGCCTGCACCAGCGAGGACATCAACAACCTGTCCCACGCCCTGATGCTGCGCGCCGGCCGTGACGAGGTGCTGTTGCCGCTGATGCGCCAGATCGCCGACGCCATTCGCGCCCTGGCCCATGCCCACGCCGACGTGCCGATGCTCTCGCGCACCCATGGCCAGCCTGCCTCCCCGACTACCCTCGGCAAGGAGCTGGCCAACGTCGTGTACCGCCTGGAACGCCAGATCGCCCAGGTCGCTGCCGTGCCGCTGCTGGGCAAGATCAACGGCGCCGTGGGCAACTACAACGCCCATCTGTCGGCCTACTCGCAGATCGACTGGGAGCAGAACGCCCGCGCCTTCATCGAAGACGAGCTGGGCTTGCAGTTCAACCCCTACACCACCCAGATCGAGCCGCACGACTACATCGCCGAGCTGTTCGACGCCATCGCGCGCTTCAACACCATCCTCATCGATTTCGATCGGGACGTGTGGGGCTACATTTCGCTGGGCTACTTCAAGCAGAAGACCGTTGCCGGCGAAATCGGCTCTTCGACCATGCCGCACAAGGTCAACCCCATCGACTTCGAAAACTCCGAAGGTAACCTGGGCATCGCCAACGCCCTGTTCCAGCACCTGGCCAGCAAGCTGCCGGTTTCGCGCTGGCAGCGTGACCTGACCGACTCCACCGTGCTGCGCAACCTGGGCGTGGGCTTTGCCCATAGCGTCATCGCGTATGAAGCCAGCCTCAAAGGCATCGGCAAGCTCGAAGTGAACCATGCCCGCATCGCGGCCGACCTGGATGCCTGCTGGGAAGTGCTGGCCGAGCCGATCCAAACCGTCATGCGTCGCTTCAACATCGAGAACCCCTACGAGAAGCTCAAAGAGCTGACCCGCGGTAAAGGCATCACGCCAGACGCCCTGCTCAGCTTCATCGATGGGCTGGACATGCCCGCCGAAGCCAAGGCCGAACTCAAGCAACTCACCCCCGCTACTTACATCGGTAACGCGGCAGCGCAGGCAAAACGCGTCTAACGCGCGCTCTGCGCCCAACGCCCGGCCTGGCCGGGCGTTTTTATTCCCGTCTGAAAATTACGTTTTTTCAATAGGTTGAAGATGAATCCTGATACTCCACTGCAGCTGCTGGGCGGCATTACGGCCCGTGAATTCATGCGCGACTACTGGCAGAAAAAGCCGCTGCTGGTGCGCCAGGCCTTCCCCGATTTCATCAGCCCGATCGATCCGGACGAGCTGGCTGGCCTGGCGCTGGAGGATGAAGTCGAGTCCCGTATCGTGCTCGAGCACGGCGCGCACCCGTGGGAGATGCGCCGCGGCCCGTTCAACGAGGACACGTTTGCCGAGCTGCCAGAACAGGACTGGACGCTGCTGGTACAAGCCGTAGACCAGTTCGTACCGGAAGTTGCAGAGCTGCTGGAGAACTTCCGCTTCCTGCCCAGCTGGCGCATCGACGACGTCATGATCAGCTTCGCAGCCCCCGGCGGCAGCGTTGGTCCGCACTTCGACAACTACGACGTGTTCCTGCTGCAAGGCCATGGGCAGCGCAACTGGAAGATCGGGCAGATGTGCGACAGTGACAGCGCCCTGCTCGAACACAGCGACCTGCGCATCCTGGCCGATTTCAAGCAAAGCGGCGAGTGGACCCTGGAGCCTGGCGACATGCTGTACCTGCCGCCGCGCCTGGCTCACTACGGGGTTGCCGTGGACGAATGCCTGACCTACTCGGTCGGTTTCCGCGCACCGAGCGCCGCCGAGGTGCTCACCCACTTCACCGACTTCCTCGGCCAGTTTCTGCCGGACGAAGAGCGCTACAGCGACGCCGATGCACAGCCGGTCAGCGACCCTCACCAGATCCAGCATGATGCCCTGGACCGCCTCAAGGCCCTGCTGGACAAGCACATGGGGGACAAGGATTTGCTGTTGACCTGGTTTGGCCAGTTCATGACCGAGCCGCGTTATCCGGAGCAGATCGTTGGCGAAGAATTGTCCGAGCAGGAACTGCTCAACGCCTTGCAGCAGGGCGCCATCCTGATTCGCAACCCGAGCGCCCGTATGGCCTGGTCCGAGTTCGAGAGCGATTTGTTGCTGTTCGCCAGCGGACGTAGCTGCCCGCTGCCTGGAAAGCTGCGCGACCTGCTCAAGCTGGTATGTGCTGCCGACGCCTTGCATATCGAGAATCTCGGCCAGTGGTTGCAGGATGAAGATGCAGTGATGCTGATCCAGCAGTTGGTCAAGCAAGGCAGCCTGGGTTTCGCCGATGAATAAGATTCGGGTGCGCTTGGCCGATTGGGTCAAGGACAACGCCGACATTCGCCGCATCCGTGAGGCGGTGTTCGTCGCCGAGCAGCACATCCCGGTCGAACTGGAGTTCGACTCCGAAGACCAGGATGCCTTGCATTTCCTGGCTCTGGAGGGCGACTACCCGATCGGCACCGCGCGCTTGCTCGCCGATGGCACCATCGGCCGAATCTCGGTGCTCAAGGATTGGCGTGGCTTGAAAGTGGGCGACGCGCTGGTCAATGCCGTCATCACCGAAGCGCAAGGCCGTGACCTCAAGCCGCAACGGCTAAGCGCGCAGGTGCACGCCACACCGTTCTATGAGCGGCTGGGCTTCAAAGTGGTCAGCGAGGAGTTTCTCGAAGCCGGCATCCCTCACGTAGACATGGTGCGCGAGTCGCACTTGCCTTCGTGAAACGTGCCAGGCCTGCGTGCCTCTGAACCACGGCGTGCTGGGGTGATTGCCGCTCTTGTCCATACGGGAGCGGCTCGAGCCCACGTGCCCAGGTGTCCCGGTCAGAAGCTGCTTGCCGGCCGCAGGCTGACCGGTAGCCGTATTCAATCACGCTGATATCGCGCCAATCCTGTGCCGGCTCTTATCGACCGGCACATCCGGATACGCCTTGCACTGTACATCCATCCACATAAAACTTGCCTACTTCGTTGCGCACCCGCATCCTAGCGCTCATATCCATCGATGAAGCGTCAGTGGCCATGCGGCTGTTTCTGTGTGAAAAACCCTCCCAGGCAAAAGACATCGCCAAAGTGCTCGGCGCCAATCGCAAAGGCGATGGCTGTTGGCAAGGCACCGACGTGTGCGTGACCTGGTGCATTGGCCATCTGCTGGAAACGGCCCCACCCGACAGCTATGACGAGCGCTACAAGCGCTGGACCCTGGCCGACCTGCCGATCATCCCGCAACAGTGGAAGATGCTGGTCAAGCCCAAGACCGCCAGCCAGTACAAGGCGGTCAAGCGTTTATTGGGCGAAGCCCGCGAGTTGGTCATCGCAACCGATGCCGACCGCGAAGGCGAAATGATTGCCCGCGAGTTGGTCGAACACTGTCGCTACCGTGGCCCGGTACAACGCCTCTGGTTGTCCGCGCTCGATGATGCGTCGATTCGCAAGGCGCTGGCCCGCCTGCTGCCGGGGCAGGAAACCTTCAACCTTTACCACTCGGCGCTGGGCCGTTCACGTGCCGACTGGCTGATCGGGATGAACATGAGCCGGCTGTTCACGCTGCTGGGGCGTCAGTCCGGCTACCAGGGCGTACTCCCGGTGGGTCGTGTGCAAACGCCGACCCTGCGCCTGGTAGTGGACCGAGACCGCAGCATCGCACAGTTCGTACCCGTGCCCTTCTGGGCCATCGATGTCCGTCTAAGCCACGCCGACCAGGCGTTCATGGCCCAGTGGCGGGCGCCGGAGGATGCCTGCGACGACCAGGGTCGCTGCCTGAACCAGGCATTGGCGCAGCAAGCAGCTGCCGCCATCGAGCAGGCCGGTGTCGCCCAGACCGTTAAAATTACAACGGAACGTGTACGCGAAGCCGCACCCCTGCCCTTTGACCTCGGTACCCTGCAAGAGCTGTGCTCGAAAAAGTTCGGCCTGGGCGCTCAGGAAACCCTGGATATCGCCCAGGCGCTCTACGAGACCCACAAGCTGATCACCTACCCGCGCAGCGACTGCGGTTACCTGCCGCTGAGCCAGCACGGGGAAGCGCCGGCCATTCTGGCGGCGCTGCAGCGGGCCGATGCCAGCCTGGCCCCCTTGCAACCTCATCTTGAGCCCCAGCGCCGTTCACGTGCCTGGAACGATACCAAGGTCAGTGCCCACCACGGCATCATACCGACGGTCGCCGCCAGCGACCCAGGGCGCCTGCCAGCCAAGCACAAGTCGGTGTACACCCTGATCCGTGCGCGTTACCTGGCACAGTTTCTACCCCACCATGAATACGACCGCACCCAGGCAGACTTCGACTGCGCAGGCCACGCCTTGCGCGCCGTGGGTAAACAGATCGTCGAGCCAGGCTGGCGTCGCGCCTTGCCAGAAGCGTTGACGCCAGCCAAGGGCCGCGAAGCCGCCCCGCCCCAGGTACTTCCAACGTTGCGCGAAGGCCAAGCCTGCGCGGTCCAGGATGTCCAGCTCAAAGACCTGTGGACCCAACCACCCAAGCCCTTCACCGAAGGTGACCTGATCAAGGCCATGAAGAACGTGGCCAAGCTGGTGGACGACCCTCGGCTTAAGCAAAAGCTCAAGGAAACCACTGGGATCGGTACCGAGGCCACCCGTGCCAGCATCATCCAGGGCCTGCTGGACCGAGGTTACCTGGTCAAAAGTGGCAAGGCGCTGGCAGCAACGCCTGCCGCTTTCAGCCTGATCGACGCCGTACCCCGCGCCATCGCCGACCCCGGCACCACTGCCATCTGGGAGCAGGCACTGGACATGGTGCAAAGCGGCGACATGAGCCTGGAAGAATTCGTGGCCCGGCAATCGGCCTGGATGGGCAAGCTGGTAGAACGTTGCCGCGGTCTGCGCATGACCATTACTGGGCCGGCGGCGGGCGCTGCCCCGCCCTGGAAGAAAAAGCGCAGAAGCAGCGGTAAGGCCCGATCGACGTCAGGTAAGGCAGCAGGCGTCAAAAGTGGCGCAAGTAAAGCCAGGCAACCGAGGAAGAAGCCCACATGAACCTGTGGGTGCAGGCCATAGCGGGCGGATTGGGCGGCATCTGCTAGATTTCCCTGGACCTGTTCCACTGTGGAGTCGCCCATGAGCCTGGACTCGGAACGCACGCCTGCGCAAACGAGCTTCCCGAATGTACTCGCTGAAGTTCGCACCTTTCGTGCCCGGTATCCCGACGTGCGCCATGTCGACCTGATCAGCCTCGACATCCCAGGCCATTTCTATGGCAAGCGCTACCCGATCGACATGCTTGAGAAGGTCGCCGCCGGTAGCCCGCTCAAACTGCCCCAGAACGCGGTGCTGCTCGGCACCCAGGGTGGCCTGTTCCAGATCGGCGACTACTGCTTCAACGACGGCGACCCTGACGCCCTGCGCCGGCTGGTGCCCGGCACATTGAAGCCCGTCACATGGGAAGCGCAGCCCTTGGGGCAGATGCTGATCAGCAGCGACGCAACGCCAGCGCCCATCGCGTTCGAGCCTCGTGAGGTGCTGGCGCGTGTTCTGCAACGCCTGGCACGCCGCGGGATTCATCCGGTCGTGGCGTTCGAGCTGGAGTTCTATCTGTTCGACCGCGCGCTCAAAGCGGGCCTGCCGCAGTTTCCTCGCGACCCGCTGAGCGCCGATGAGGACGACCAGCCCAACTTGCACATTGAGCGCTTGAGCCGCTTCGCAGACGTACTGCATGACATGGTTGCCACAGCCAACGTGCAGGGCGTGGATGCCAACGTCATCACCGCCGAGCTGGGGCCAGGCCAGTTCGAGATCAATTTCGGACACTGCAATGACGGGCTGCAAGCGGCGGACTGGGCGGCGTTGTTCAGCCGTAGTACGCGCGGTGTCGCGCGCAAGCACGGCCACCGCGCCTCGTTCATGAGCAAACCCTACCTGCATGCGCCCGGCAGTGGCATGCATGTGCATGTCAGCCTGTATGACGAGGGAGGCAACAACCTGCTGGCCGCTGATGGTCAGCGTCCGCTGCGCCATGCAGTAGCCGGATGCCTGTCTCTGCTGCCCTATTGCATGCCAATCTTCGCCGCCAACCACAATGCATTTCGCCGTTACGGCGCCATGGTCAACGCCGCCAGCCGGGCCAGCTGGGGGTACGAAGACCGCGATGCCTGTATTCGCATCCCCGAATCCGATGCCCGCAACTTGCGCATCGAACATCGTCTGGCCGGCGCCGATGCCAACCCCTACCTGGTGCTGGCCGCCATCCTGTGCGGCCTGGAGCAGGGCCTTGACGCCGCGCAGGAACCCATCGCACCGTTGAACGACGACCGCACCAGCGGCATCGACTTTCCCAAGGACATGCTCAGCGCAGTGACGGCCATGCAGCACGCGCCTGCGGTGATCGAAGGCTTGGGGGCCGAATTCGTTAAGGTGTACTGCGAAAACAAGCGCCAGGACCACCTGGCGTTCATGCATGAGATCAGTGCTCGCGAGTACCGCTGGTTCCTGTGATCACGACCGTATCGTGCTGGCGCGGGTACCTCGATCAACACCCGCGTTGGCACTTGCACGGTAGGGGTATTAACATGTCCCGCTTATCGAGCGGCGTTTTGTCGCATACCGTCACATTGCCTGCCAGATTCCCATGCCATTCGAACTTACCGTAGAACCCTTGACCCTGCTCATCCTGGCAGTGGTCGCTTTCGTCGCCGGTTTCATCGATGCCATCGCGGGCGGCGGCGGCCTGCTGACCACGCCCGCCCTGCTGACAGCCGGCATGCCGCCTCACCTGGTACTGGGCACCAACAAGCTCAGCTCCACGTTCGGCTCGGCCACGGCCGGCCTGACGTACTACAGGCGCAAGCTCTTTCACCCGGTGCAGTGGCGTCGTGCCCTGTTCGGCACCTTGGCCGGGGCCCTGCTAGGGGCGGTCGTTGCGCACTACATGCCCGCCGAATGGTTGAACAAGATGCTGCCGGTGATCGTGTTCGCCTGCGGCCTGTACCTGTTGTTCGGCGGTACGCCAAAGGCGCCACTGGACGCCGATGCCCCGATTCGCAAGAAGTGGCAGCTGCCGCAAGGCCTGACCCTGGGTTTCTATGACGGCGTGGCTGGGCCGGGTACAGGTGCGTTCTGGACGGTCAGTACCCTGCTGCTCTATCCCATCGACCTGGTTCGCGCCAGTGGCGTGGCCCGCAGCATGAACTTCGTCAGCAACATCGCAGCCCTGACGGTGTTCGTGATTTCCGGGCAGGTGGATTACATCGTCGGCCTGTGCATGGGCCTGTCGGTCATGGTCGGCGCCTTCTTCGGCGCGAGAACGGCAATCAGCGGTGGCAGCAAGTTCATCCGCCCTGTGTTCATCACCGTGGTGCTGGCCCTGACCGTGCGCCTGGCCTGGCAGCACTGGTTTGGCCAGGCATGATACGCCAGCCAGGGACTGCACGCATAACGGGTTAGGAGCCGCGCCCTCTGGAGCGGGCCTGATCGGTCACTGTCCGGGGAAAGCTGGTTCGGCATGGCCCAGTCGGCGGGCTACGTACAGGTCGATCAGGTAACGGGCAATCGACCGCCCCGCCGGCAGCGGCGGCAGGTCGTGCACATTGAACCAGCGGGCGTCCTCGATTTCATCCGGCTGCATGACGATGTCGCCAGCGGCGTATTCGGCATGAAAGCCCAGCATCATCGAGTGCGGGAAGGGCCAGCACTGGCTACCCACGTACTGGATGTTCTTGACCTCCAGCGCCACCTCTTCGCGCACCTCGCGCACCAGGCAGTCTTCGGCCGACTCGCCGGGTTCGGCGAAGCCTGCCAGGGTACTGTACACACCTGCCACGAAACGCGGCGAGCGTGCCAACAGGACCTCGTCGCCCCGTGTAATCAACACGATCATGCTGGGCGAGATGCGTGGGTAGCTGCGCAGGTCGCACGCGCTGCAGTGCATGGCGCGCTCCCAGCGAATTTGCGACATGGGCTGGCCGCAACTGCCGCAGAATCGATGTTCGCGCGCCCAAGTGCCGATCTGCGCGGCATAACCCAGGACCGTGTAGGTCTCGGCATCCCCTTCAAGCATGAACGTACGCAGGCCGCGCCAGCTGCAACCGGCTATTTGGGCGGCCTTGGCGAGCTCAAGTAGAAACACCGGCTGGCCGTCGAAGTGGCCGATGCCGTGCTCGCACAGCACATCCAGCCCCTGGCGCTTGAGCCAGTCGCGCTGGAACAACGCGCCCTCTTCCCCAACCAGAAAACCCTCCGGGCTGTGGGCCACGGCCAGTCCGGCGGGCGTTTGCGGGTCGAGTACTGCGGTCGTCCAGCGTGCTGACATAAGGGCATTCCTGTGAGGTGCGCCCGTCGACTCTGTCAGTCGGCGAACGACGGTTTGTGTTTGTTCATGTGTGCGGCCATGGCCAGGCGCATGTCTTCGGACTGCAACATCGCCGCATTCCAGGTGGCGATGTACTCAAGGCCGTCGTCGATGCGGTGATCACGCATGTAGCTGAGCATGTGCTTGGTACCCGCCACGGCGATCGGTGATTTGGCTGCGATGTCCCGGGCAATGGCGAACACACCTTCGAGCAAGGCGGCCTGGTCATCGTAGACCCGGTTTACCAGGCCGATGCGCAGCGCCTCTTCGGCTTCGACGGTGCGTCCCGTGTAGGCCAGTTCCCGCATGATGCCGTCGTTGATGATGCGTGGCAAACGCTGCAGTGTGCCGACGTCCGCGGCCATGCCCATGTCGATCTCCTTGATGGAGAACTGCGCGTCACGGCTGCAATAGCGCATGTCGCAGGCTGACAGCAGGTCGATGGCCCCGCCGATGCAGTAGCCCTGCACCGCCGCCAGCACGGGCTTACGGCAGCGGTCGACGGCGTTGAACGAGGCTTGCAGGCTCAGGATGGTCTTGCGCAACGTCCGGGCGTTGCGCGAAGGGTCCTTGCCCATCTGCCCCGCGACCGAGGCCAGCATGGCCAGGTCGATACCGGCCGAGAAATGTTTGCCAGCGCCGCTGATGACCACGGCCCGGACCGCGTCGGTGTCATCCACCCACTGGAAGATCTCGATGATTTCCTCCCAGAACGCGGCATTCATGGCGTTGAGTTTTTCCGGGCGGTTGATCTGAACGTGGGCAATGTTCTCGTTCAGCTCGACCTTGAACGCGCTGTACTGGGTCACGGGCGACACTCCTGTGGGCTCTGGCAATGACAGCGATGGTAGCGCAGCCCGGTTGCCGTGCGTCTGCCAAAAGCGGGACTGCCGGAACGGGCGGACGGTGGAGGCCTGGCAACGAACGCGCGTACAACTTTTGCTCAAGGCAGGCATCGAATCTGTGTAAGCACTCACTCTCAGGAGAAACACAATGGCGATACGCAAGGCATTGATGCTTTCCTGCATGGCCCTTGCCCTGGTTGGCTGCGCCGGCAATGATCACCCTGCCCCACCGCGCACGCAGCAGGTAGACCTGCAACGCTACCAGGGCACCTGGTACGAGCTGGCAAGGTTGCCGATGTTCTTCCAGCGCAACTGTGTGCAATCAGAAGCCCGCTACGCCCTGCGCACCGATGGCCGAATCGATGTGACCAACCGCTGCAGGGAGAAAGACGGCCAGTGGAACGAGGCCAAGGGTATCGCCGAAGCGCAGCAGCCGGGCAGCACCGACAAGCTCTGGGTACGCTTCGACAACTGGTTCAGCCGTCTGGCGCCTGACCTGACCAAGGGTGAGTACTGGGTGCTCTATCACGACAAGGACTACCGCGTAGCGCTGGTCGGCCATCCTAACCGCGAGTACCTGTGGCTGCTGTCCCGCACCCCGGCCATTCCGGACAAGACCCGTGACCAACTGCTGGAAATTGCCCGCGAGCAAGGCTATGACACCAGCAAACTGGTCTGGCGCCAGGCTGACAGCACAGGCGTCGAATAAGACTTTGATGGCGCATGACAAGGAGTAGACATGGACCTGCTGTTTCTGGGCACCAGCGCCGGTGCCCCGACCAAGGCCCGCAACGTGAGCGCAACGGCGCTGCTGGAGGCGACGGGTAAACGCTGGTACTTGATCGATTGCGGTGAGGGCACTCAGCATCGTCTGCTGCACACATCGCTGTCGACCCATGACCTGGGCGGCATTTTCATCACCCATGTACATGGCGACCACTGCCTGGGTTTGCCCGGCCTGCTGGCCAGTGCAAGCATGAACGGGCGGCGCCAACCGTTGGATGTGGTGCTGCCCCGGGCCTTGCACGATTGGGTGCGCGTCAGTTTGGCGGTTACAGACAGTCATCTGTCCTTCGATCTGCGGCTGTTGCCCGTCGAAGAGTTCAGTGGCTGGCACAACGCGGCCGTAACGGTGAGCACCGTCACTTTGTCGCACCGCGTGCCTAGCGTGGGCTACCTCTTCGAGGAGCGCTGCCCCGAGCCACGGCTGGACAGCAGGCGCCTTGATGCCGAAGGCGTGCCTCGTGGGCCGCTGTGGGGAGCGCTGGCGAAAGGCCTGGCAGTGAATCACCAAGGTCGTGAGCTGCAAGCGGCGCACTACCTTCAGCCTGGTCGAGCTGCCCGCCGCATCATGATCTGCGGCGACAACGACACGCCCGAACTGCTGGCCGAGGCAGCGGCAGATGCCGATGTGCTGGTGCATGAAGCGACCTTTACGCAACCTGCGGTGGAGCGATTCGGCGTGACATATGGCCACAGTACTGCGGCGGCAGTGGCTCGGTTTGCCGAAGCGGCCGGAGTGCGTAACCTGGTGCTGACGCACTTCAGTGCGCGCTACCAGGCTGACAATCGGCGCAGCCCCTCGATCGATGACATCAGGCAGGAGGCTGCCCTGCACTATGCCGGCAACCTCACATTGGCCGCGGACCTTCAGCGGTATCATTTGGGGCGTGAGGGTGTTTTGTTGCCAGTCGATTGAGCGACCTGCATGTGCCCGGGTGGTATTGGAATGGGTATGAGTCGCCTTGGACTTCCTGGGTGAATTATAGATCGTGGGGTCCGCTGCGCGGCCCATCGCGGCACTAGGCCGCTCCCACAATGGATCTGCGTAGTCCTCACATTTCTGCAAGCACCGCTACCCGGTGTGGGAGCGGCCTAGTGCCGCGATGGGTCGCGCAGCGGACCCGGCAATGTAAACCGCGAAGCTGAACCATCGCACTGCCCACAGCTTCATCCTCGCAGCGCCTGTCAACCAGACTGCTATAGCGCCCACGGCGTCCACAACAGCGTGAACAGCCCCGTACCTATGCCGCCATTCGCCCCTTGGCCACCGCCTCGGACGCCGCCAACATGGCGCGCAGCAGCACGGCACACCCCGCCGCCAGATCCTCTGGCGTAGCGTTCTCGATTTCGTTATGGCTGATGCCGTTTTCGCACGGCACGAAGATCATGCCAGCGGGCCCGAGTTCAGCCAGGAAGATCGCGTCGTGCCCTGCCCCGCTGACGATATCCATGTGCGGCAAACCCAGTGCCTGGGCCGACTCACGTACCGCACCCACGCAGCCGTTGTCGAAATACAAGGCCGGAAAATCTGCGGTGGGCACCAGCTCATACGTCAGCCCATGCCGTTCGCAGGTCTGTTCGATCACGCTGCGGACCTCGGCAATCATTCCCTCTAGCCGGCCCCCCTCGAGGTGACGCAAATCCAGGGTCATGCGCACTTCGCCAGGAATCACATTGCGCGAGCCAGGATAGGCTTGCAGGCAGCCCACCGTACCGCAGGCGTGCGGCTGGTGGTCCAGGGCGGCGCGGTTGACCGCTTCGACCACGGCAGCGGCGCCGACCAGGGCATCCTTGCGCAGGTGCATGGGTGTTGGCCCGGCATGGGCCTCCACCCCACGCAACGTCAGGTCGAACCATTTCTGGCCCAGGGCGCCGAGCACCACGCCGATGGTCTTGGCCTGGTCTTCCAGGATCGGGCCTTGTTCGATGTGGGCTTCGAAATACGCCCCCACCGGGTGGCCCGTCACCGCCCGTCTCCCGGCGTAGCCGATTTCATTCAACGCTTCGCCCACGCTGATCCCTTGGGCATCGCGTTTTGCCAGCGTCTGCTCGAGACTGAACTTGCCGGCAAAGACCCCCGAGCCCATCATGCACGGCGCAAAGCGCGAGCCTTCCTCGTTGGTCCATACCACCACTTCCAGCGGTGCTTCGGTTTCAACGCCCAGGTCGTTGAGGGTGCGGATGACCTCCAGCCCGGCCATGACCCCATAGCAGCCATCGAACTTGCCACCGGTGGGCTGGGTGTCGATGTGGCTGCCCGTCATAACCGGCGGCAGCGCTGCGTTGCGCCCTGGCCGGCGGGCGAACAGATTACCCACCCCGTCGACCGTCACCGTGCACCCTGCCGCCTCGCACCACTGCACGAACAGGTCGCGGGCCTGTCGATCCAGATCGGTCAAGGCCAGGCGACACACGCCACCCTTGGGGGTGGCCCCCAGGCGCGCCAGGTCCATGAGCGATTGCCACAGGCGTGCGCTATCGACATGCCGGGCAGTCGATTGAAGAACGTCTTGAGCGCGGGTCATAGGTTTCTCCTCAGGCTTTTCTTGTCGGATGTGTAAGCCACGGCGCGGGGCCTGCCCGCACTGCGACGAGCAGGTTACTCAAGGCAAAGGCTTGGCCATGCGCGCCGGGCTGCGGGCGGCCATGGCGGCGAAGACGTAATACAAGCCAGCGCCAAGCAGCGAGCCGGTGAACCAGCCATAGTCGTAGAACCAACTGAAGTGACTGTTGCCAATGGCCATTACTGTGAGCGCCACGGGCAACGCAAAGGCCGCAAAACCGGGCCAGTGCCAGGCGGGATAGACGTCATCGCGGTACAGCCCGGCCAGGTCCAGGTACTGACGCCGGACCAGGAAATAATCCACCACCATGATCCCGGCAATGGGACCCAGCAGGCTGGAATACCCCAGCAACCAGTTGGAATAGACGCTTTCAAGGCTGATGTCGGAAACGATCCAGCCCAGCTTCTTGAGCAGCTCGTGGCCCATCAGCGCCAGCCCGATGAAACCGGTCAGCCACACCGCCCGGCTGCGGCCGATCAAGCGCGGCGCAATGTTCTGGAAATCGTTCGTGGGCGAGACGATGTTGGCCGCCGTATTGGTGGACAAGGTAGCGATCACGATCAAGGCCATGGCCAGCGCTACCCAGAAGGGGCTCTGAATCTTGCCGATCAGCGTCACCGGATCGGAAACAGTCTCGCCCACCAGCGAGGCCGAGGCCGCCGTCAACACCACACCCAGCGAGGCGAACAGGAACATGGTCAGGGGCAGGCCGAATATTTGCCCCAGAATCTGGTCCTTCTGGCTACGGGCATAACGACTGAAGTCCGGGATGTTCAGCGACAGGGTGGCCCAGAAGCCCACCATGGCAGTGAGCCCTGCGCAGAAGTAGCCCACCACGCTGGCCCCTTGCGGACGCTTCGGTGGCTGGGCCAGCAACTCGGTCATGGACATGTGCGGCAGCGCCCACACCAGCAGCCCGATACCCACCGATACCAGCAAAGGTGCGGACAAGGTTTCCAGCCACTTGATCGATTCGGCGCCGCGCAGCACCACCCATAGGTTCAGGCACCAGAAAATCACGAAACCGATCACCTCGCCGGTGCCGCCCAAGGCCTTCCAGCCCTCGAATACCGAGCCCAGGAACAGATGAATTGCCAGCCCACCGAACAGCGTCTGGATCCCGAACCAGCCGCAGGCGACCACCGCTCGCACCAGGCAAGGCACATTGGAACCCAGGATGCCGAAGGATGCACGCAGCAGTACCGGGAAGGGTATGCCGTACTTGGTACCGGGGAAGGCGTTGAGCGTCAGTGGAATCAGCACGATGAGGTTGGCCAGCAAAATGGCCAGCAACGCTTCACCCACGCTCAGGCCGAAATACGCCGTGAGAACGCCGCCCAGGGTGTAGGTGGGCACGCAGATGGACATGCCTACCCACAGGGCGGTGATGTGCCACCTGTTCCAGGTGCGCTGATGCACCTTGGTGGGAGCGATGTCGGGGTTGTAGCGCGGGCTGTCGAGCACGTCAGCGCCTTCGCACAGCTCTACCAGGCCGTTGCGATCAACCACGTGCGATCTGCTCTGTTGCATGGGGCCTTCTCCAGAATGTTGTTGTAGTTGTTCGCTCATCGGGGCGAGTCGATGGCCGGAGTACACACGCAGAATGTGGGTAGAAATTTCGACCAAATTTGGATCTTGTCAAGTACGTCAGCCTGATCCGAAACGCCTATGCTAGAGCCACCCTCATTTTTATTTCCTTATTAATCAGCAGGTTAAAAACCACAAATTCCGTGTGATTTATTTCTTGCTGAATCCAGAATCTGCATCTAGCCTCGAATCTTGTCAGCGATGACAGGATCGCTCTGCCACCCTGGCCTACCAATTCCAAGAACCGGCACAGACCGGTCAGCCTGCGAGGAAAACGGCATGTCCCTGTTGATCCGTGGCGCCACCGTGGTCACCCACGAAGAAAGCTTCAGCGCCGATGTCCTGTGTGCAAACGGCCTGATCCAGGCCATCGGCCAAGACCTCGACCCACCGGCCGGTTGCAAGGTGCTCGATGGCAGCGGCCAGTACCTGATGCCCGGCGGGATCGACCCGCATACCCACATGCAGTTGCCATTCATGGGCACCGTGGCCAGCGAGGACTTTTTCAGCGGCACCGCCGCCGGGCTCGCAGGCGGTACCACCTCCATCATCGATTTCGTGATCCCCAATCCCCAGCAGTCGTTGATGGAGGCGTTTCACACCTGGCGCGGATGGGCAGAAAAGAGCGCCAGCGATTACGGCTTTCACGTGGCCATCACCTGGTGGAGCGACCAGGTAGCCGAGGAAATGGGTGAGCTGGTTGCCCACCATGGGGTGAACAGTTTCAAGCACTTCATGGCCTACAAGAACGCCATCATGGCCGCTGACGACACCCTGGTCGCCAGCTTCGAGCGCTGCCTGCAACTGGGCGCCGTGCCCACGGTGCACGCCGAGAACGGCGAGCTGGTGGATCACCTTCAACGCAAGTTGCTGGCCCAGGGCCTGACAGGGCCTGAGGCGCATCCGTTGTCACGTCCGCCCCAGGTCGAGGGCGAAGCGGCCAGCCGCGCCATCCGTATCGCAGAAACCCTCGGTACGCCGTTGTACCTGGTGCATGTCTCCAGCCGCGAGGCGCTGGATGAGATTGCCTACGCTCGCGGCAAGGGGCAGCCGGTCTACGGCGAGGTCTTGCCTGGCCACCTGCTGCTGGACGACAGCGTCTACCGCGACCCGGACTGGGCCACGGCAGCAGGCTATGTGATGAGCCCGCCCTTCCGACCGCGTGAACACCAAGAGGCGCTGTGGCGCGGCCTGCAGTCAGGCAACCTGCACACCACCGCCACCGACCATTGCTGTTTCTGCGCCGAGCAGAAGGCCATGGGACGCGACAACTTCAGCCGCATTCCCAATGGCACGGCCGGTATCGAGGACCGCATGGCGGTGTTGTGGGATGCCGGTGTGAACACAGGTCGCCTGTCGATGCACGAATTCGTCGCCGTCACGTCCACCAACACGGCGAAGATCTTCAACCTGTTCCCACGCAAAGGCGCCATTCGTGTCGGCGCCGACGCCGACCTGGTGCTGTGGGACCCACAGGGCACGCGCACGTTGTCGGCCAAGACCCATCACCAGCAGGTGGACTTCAACATCTTCGAAGGCCGCACCGTGCGCGGCGTGCCCAGCCACACCATCAGCCAGGGCAAGGTGGTGTGGGCCGACGGTGACTTGCGCGCCGAAGTCGGTGCTGGACGGTATGTCGAACGCCCGGCCTACCCGTCGGTGTACGAACTGCTCGAGCGTCGGGCCGACCACCATCGGCCCATCCCCGTGCCCCGCTAGCCGCTGACACTGATCGACCGGCCTTCATTGCAAGACCGACTCGTCAGGCCAACCCGTGCCTGGGGCACGGCGTGCCGGTGAGCGGGGCCGCCTGCGCTCCACCCTTTCAAGCCCACGACAAGAAAGAGAGGCTACCACCGTGATCGACGCACTGAACCATTTGCCGCGCCCTAGGGCCGGTAGCGACCAGCTGGCCGAGCATTTCAGCGACCTGGTCCCACCACTGACCGCGCGCCAGGCCGCCGTGGAGAGCGCGCGCTGTCTGTACTGCTACGATGCCCCGTGCATCAACGCCTGCCCCAGCGACATCGACATTCCGTCCTTCATCCACCGCATCAGTGATGAAAACCTGGAAGGTGCTGCCGAACGAATTCTGTCGGCCAACATCCTCGGCGGCAGTTGCGCTCGTGTCTGCCCGACCGAAATCCTTTGCGAACAGGCCTGCGTGCGCAACAACGCGCAGGAATGCGCGCCGGTGCTGATTGGTCAGTTGCAGCGCTATGCCCTGGACAACGCCCAGTTCAGCGGGCATCCCTTCCAGCGCTCCCCGACCACCGGCAAACGCATCGCCGTGGTCGGCGCCGGCCCGGCGGGCTTGTCCTGCGCACATCGCCTGGCCATGCACGGGCACGATGTAGTCATCTTCGAAGCCAGTGATAAACCGGGTGGTCTGAACGAGTACGGCATTGCCCGCTACAAGCTGGTGGATGACTTCGCCCAGCGTGAAGTGGCGTTTTTGCTGGGCATCGGTGGCATCGAGATCCGCTACGGCCAGCGCCTGGGCAGCAACCTGGGGCTCGGTGACTTGCGGGATCAGTACGATGCCGTATTTCTTGGCCTTGGGCTCAGTGCCGTGCGGCAACTGGGCCTGCCCGATGAGCAGGCGCCGGGCCTGCTGGCTGCCACCGACTACATCCGCGAACTGCGCCAGGCGGATGACCTCAGCCGCTTGCCTTTGGCCGACCGCTGCCTGGTGATCGGCGCCGGCAACACGGCGATCGACATGGCCGTGCAGATGAGCCGCCTGGGGGCACGCGACGTCAACCTGGTGTATCGCCGTGGGGCGCCCGACATGGGCGCCACGGGCCACGAGCAAGCCATCGCCAAGGCCAACCAGGTGCGCCTGCACACCTGGGCGCGCCCCGACACCGTACTGCTGAGCGACGATGGCAACGTACGCGGCATGCGCTTCGCGCGCACGGCGATGGTGGACGGTCGCCTGGGTGATACCGGGGAAACCTTCGAACTGGCTGCCGACGCGATCTTCAAGGCCATCGGGCAGCGCTTGGAAGACCAAAGCCTGGTCGACCCTGTTGCCGCGCAACTGGCGCGCGACGGCGAACGCATCCGCGTCGATGGGTGCATGCAGACCAGCTTACCGGGCGTGTATGCCGGCGGTGACTGCACTGCCCTGGGCCAGGACCTCACCGTGCAGGCCGTACAACATGGCAAGGTGGCGGCCCAGGCCATCCATGCCCAACTCATGCTCAATGTGGAGGCCGCGTAAATGGCTGACTTGTCTATCGTCTTCGCCGGCATACGCGCCCCGAATCCCTTCTGGCTGGCCTCCGCCCCGCCCACCGACAAGGCCTACAACGTGGTACGCGCCTTCGAAGCGGGCTGGGGTGGCGTAGTCTGGAAAACCCTGGGGGAAGACCCTGCGGCGGTGAACGTCTCGTCGCGCTATTCGGCGCACTTTGGCGCCAACCGCCTGGTTCAGGGCATCAACAACATCGAGTTGATCACCGATCGGTCATTGGAGATCAACTTGCGGGAGATCACCCAGGTCAAGAAGGATTGGCCGGACCGGGCACTGATCGTGTCGCTGATGGTGCCGTGCGAGGAGGCATCGTGGAAATTCATCCTGCCGCTGGTCGAGGCCACCGGGGCCGATGGCATCGAGCTGAACTTCGGCTGCCCCCATGGGATGCCCGAGCGTGGCATGGGGGCGGCGGTGGGCCAGGTGCCTGAGTATGTGGAGATGGTCACGCGCTGGTGCAAGACCTACTGCTCGCTGCCGGTGATCGTCAAGCTTACCCCCAACATCACCGACATTCGTCAGTCGGCCCGAGCCGCGCACCGGGGTGGCGCCGATGCGGTGTCGCTGATCAACACCATCAACTCCATCACCAGCGTGGACCTGGACCGCATGGTGGCCCACCCGATCGTCGGCGACCAGAGCACGCACGGGGGTTACTGCGGCTCGGCCGTCAAACCCATCGCGCTGAACATGGTCGCGGAAATCGCCCGCGACCCCGCCACCCAGGGCTTGCCGATCTGCGGGATCGGCGGTATTGGCAATTGGCGTGACGCTGCCGAGTTCGTGGCTCTGGGCAGCGGCGCGGTGCAAGTCTGTACGGCCGCCATGCTGCATGGCTTTCGCATCGTCGAGGATATGAAGGACGGCCTGGCACGTTGGATGGATCAGCATGGGCATGCCCGTCTTGAGGACTTCCGAGGCCAGGCAGTCGGCCACACCACCGACTGGAAGTACCTGGACATCAACTACAAGTCCATCGCGCACATCGATCAGCATGCTTGCATTGGTTGCGGCCGGTGCCACATCGCCTGCGAGGACACCTCGCACCAGGCCATCGCCAGTACGGTGAAGGCCGACGGAACCCATGCCTATAGCGTGATCGAGGAAGAATGCGTGGGCTGCAACCTGTGCCAGATCACCTGCCCCGTGGAAGACTGCATCGAGATGGTTGCGCAGGACACTGGCAAGCCGTACCTGAACTGGACGCAGGACCCGCGCAACCCCTATCGGGAGGCTGGCTGAGGGTGGGCGTGTGAATGCAGGCGCCCGCCGTTTTGCCAGGCGCCGGATCCGTCGCGGTGGGGCGCACATGGGCCTTGATGATTGGGATTCAGGGCTGAAATCGTGGGGCCGCTGCGCGGCCCATCGCGGCACAAGGGCCGCTCCTACAAGGGGTAGCTGCAGCGCAACGTTCGATTTCCAAAATTCGAGAAGGCATCCGCTTTCTATCGGATCTGGAGGCTATCGAATTCAGTGCGGGAGCGGCCTAGTGCCGCGATGGGCCGCGCAGCGGCGCCACGATTTCAGCCCTGCATGGTAGTTCGCTCAAGGCTCCAACCCAATGCCCCTCAGGATTACGCTGGTCACCGTCTGCACGGCGCTTTCGAAATCCCGGTCGGACAGCGGCTCGCCGTCGTTGAGCAAGGCCACCTGGTATCCGAAGTCGGCATAATGCTGGGTCGATGCCCAGATCATGTACAGCAGCGCCGACGGCTGCACTGGCAGAATGCGCCCCTGCTCCACCCAGCGGCGGATCTTGGCTTCCTTGAGTCTGGCCCAGGGCACCAGGCTTTCATCCAGGTTGGCCCTGAGCACCGGCGCACCGTGCAGCATCTCCTCGGCCCAGATTTTCGAGCCCAGCGGCCGTGAACGGGAGTGTGCCATCTTCGCGCGTATGTAGCTGGTCAACACGACGCGGGGGTCATCGAAGTGCTCGAAACTCAGGGCATCCTGTTTCCAGACTTCAAGCAAGTCCTGCAATACCGCACGAAACAGGTCGTCCTTGGTCTTGAAATAGTAATGAAGGTTCGAGCGCGGCAGCTGCGCCTGCTCGGCGATGTCGCCCATGGACGTGGCAGCGAAGCCCTTTTCGGCGAACACACGCTCGGCGGCCTGCAGAATCTTCTCGATGTTACGACGACGGATTTCAATCTTGTGGTTGGCCATCAAGCGCTGACCGTGAACTGGATGTTGTCGATCTGCCAATCCATACCGCCAATGCCCATGGTTGCTCCGTGCTCTCGCAAATGTCCCGTAGTCTACTCCGCTTGCGCAGCGAAACCATCAGCCGGCGCAAGCGCCGGCTGCCAAGCTTCAGGCACTGGCGCGCACGCGCGCAGGGCACTGCGCACGGTGCAGGTTGAGCGCGGTATTGATGATGCCGATATGACTGAACGCCTGCGGGAAGTTGCCCAGCATGCGCTTGCCTACCGGGTCGTACTGCTCAGCCAACAGGCCCACATCGTTGCACAGGTCTGTCAGCCGCTGATACAGCGCATGCGCTTCGTCCTGGCGTCCCAGCAGCACGTACACGTCGGCCAGCCAGAAGGAGCACACCAGAAACGTACCCTCGCCCGCCGTCAGGCCATCGGTACAGCTGTCGGTGTCGTAGCGCAGCAACAGGCCGTTGTGCAGCAGGCGTTTTTCGATCTGGGCCAGGGTGCGCAGAAAGCGCGGGTCATGGGCCGGCAGAAAGCCGGTCAGCGCGATGTGCAGCAGGCTGGCATCCATCTCTGAAGAACCGTAGGCCTGCACAAAGTGCTGGCCCTGGGCATCGAGGCCCTGCTCGCACACTTCGCGGCGGATCTGATCAGCGACCTGCCGGTAGTGAAGGCCCCGTTCACGGTCCTCCTCGGTGGTGTCGGCAAGCTCTGCGGCGCGGTCGAACGCCACCCAGGCCATGACCTTGGAGTGCACGAAATGCTGCCGACCACCGCGCACTTCCCAGATGCCTTCATCAGGTTCACGCCAGATGCTTTCCAGGTAAGGCATGATCACCCGGCTAATGGCCGCGCTGCGCGGGTGCCTGGGCAGACCGCCGCGGATGGCCTGGCTCATGGCGTCGGCCAGCTCACCGTAAATGTCCAGCTGGGTCTGCGCGGCGGCTGCGTTGCCCACCCGCACCGGCTGGGAGTGCTCGTAGCCGGCCAGCCAGGGCAAGGTGTATTCCTGAAGATCACGCTCACCGGCCAGGCCGTACATGATCTGCATCTGCTCCGGGTTGCCCGCCACCGAACGCAACAGCCATTCGCGCCAGGCCTGGGCTTCTTCGAAGTAGCCCAGGTTCATGAAGGCCAGCAAGGTCATGGTGGCATCGCGCAGCCAGCAGAAGCGGTAGTCCCAATTACGCTCACCGCCCACGCGCTCGGGCAACGAAGTCGTCACTGCCGCCACAATCCCGCCCGTTGGGGCATAGGTCATGGCCTTGAGCACCAGCAACGAGCGCCGCACCAGGGCCGTGTACGGCCCCACGTCGGGGCACTTGGCTGCGAAGACCTGCCACTGATCCACGGTGGCCTTGAGGCAGGCATCGATGTCCTGTTCGGCGGGCACCGGCAGGTGGGACGGGTGATGACGCAAGCTGAACACGTGGCGCTCGCCCTCGCCTACCCGCACACGCGCCACCGTGTGGTGATCGCGGGCATGGGGCGCCACGGTCGAGGACAGGACCAAGCGGTCCGGGCCTGCCACCGCGCTGAGGGTCAGCGGGTCGAGCCGCTCCACCCAAGGGACGCTGCGCCCGTAGTCAAAGCGCATCACCAGGTCCATTTCGAACGTGGTCTGCCCCGAAAGGCCTTCGACGATGCGCACCACTGCGTTCTCGTCACCCAAGGGCATGAAGTCCAGCACCCGCGCCTTTCCCGAGGCCGTGACCCAGACGGTCTCAAGCACCAGCGTGTCGTCCAGGTAGCGCCGGGTGCGTTCTATCACAGGGTCCGAAGGCGCCAGGCGCCAACGGCCATTTTCCTCGTTACCCAGCAAGGCCGCGAACACCGCTGGCGCATCGAAACGCGGCAGGCACAGCCAGTCGAGCGAGCCGTCGCTGCTGACCAGGGCTGCGCTGCGGCAATTGCCCAGCAGGGCATAATCTTCAATATGGGCAGGCATCGAGACTCCAGAAATTCAGTGCGTACATTGTGCCGAGCCTGCCTTCACCGACAGGCCCGGCACCACGCGATCGAATCAAAACGGTGCGCTATCAACCCAGCCGGTGCCACTCGCGCTTGTCCCGGGCCAGCAGTTCGCCGCCCGCCTGCGGGCCATCCTGGCCGGCCTCGTAGTCATGCACTTCCCCGCCCTGGGCCCAGGCATCGAGAAACGGCTGGACGGCGCGCCAGCCGTTCTCGATGTTGTCGGCACGCTGGAACAAGGTCTGGTCGCCCGTCAGGCAGTCATAGATCAAGGTCTCGTAGCCGGTGGCCGGGGTCATCTTGAAAAAATCCTTGTAGGCAAACCCAAGCTCTACGTTCTCCATGACAAGCTCCGGCCCTGGCCGTTTGGCCTGCAGGTCGAACCACATGCCTTCATTGGGCTGGATCTGAATCTTCAGGTAATTGGGCTTGGGCCTTTGCAGCGCGGACTCACGGAACTGGGCATACGGCGCCGGCTTGAAGCAGATGGCGATTTCCGTATCGCGCACGCTCATGCGCTTGCCGGTGCGCAGGTAAAAGGGCACACCGGCCCAGCGCCAGTTATCGATCATGATCTTCATGGCCACGAACGTTTCGGTCTGGCTGTCAGGCTCCACCTTGGTTTCCTGACGGTATCCCGGCACGTTCTTCCCATCCAGGGTGCCGGCTACGTACTGGCCCCGAACCGAGTTCTTCAACGCCATCTTGGTCGACCACGGGCGGATCGCGCCGATCACCTTGGCCTTCTCCCCGCGAACCGCGTCAGCGGCAAACGCCGCAGGCGGCTCCATGGCTACCATCGCCAGCAGCTGGAACAGATGATTGGGCACCATGTCGCGCATCGCACCGGTGCTGTCATAGAACGCACCGCGGGTTTCGACCCCTACGGTTTCAGCGGCGGTGATCTGCACATGGTCGATGTAGTGATTGTTCCAGAACGACTCGAACAGCCCATTGGAGAAACGGCTGACCAAGATGTTCTGGACGGTCTCCTTGCCCAGGAAATGGTCGATCCGGTAGATCTGACGCTCGCCCATCACGTTCAGCAGACAAGCGTTGAGCGCCTCGGCGCTGGCAAGGTCGTGGCCGAACGGCTTCTCGATGACCACCCGGCGAAACCCGCCGCCCGACTCGTCCAGCAACCCGGCCTCCCCAAGGCGTTTGGCCACTTCTGGGAAAAACCGTGGAGACGTCGCCAGGTAGAAAATCGCGTTGCCATGGCTGGTCTTGTCGATGCGCTTGGCAATAGCCTCATAAGTCGCAGCGTCGAGAAAGTCCCCGGTCTGGTAGTCCAGGCGCTTGGCAAGGCTGGCCCAGAGCTTTTCGTCCAGGTTCGCCGGGGCACCCTCTGCGCCTTTGTCGCGCTCGGCCATGAACGCGTGCAAGCGTTCAGCAAATGCCTCGGCACTGACCGCGTTGTGGTCGACACCCACGATGCGCAGGTCTTTATCGAGCAGGCCGTCGCGGCTGAGGTTGTAGAGTGCGGGCATCAGCAGGCGCTTGACCAGGTCGCCATTGGCACCGAACAGGAACAACGTGCAGGGTGGAGCAGCAGGCGTTGCCGGTTTTTTGCTCATTCAGGTTTCTTCTCGACGTGTCCACCGAACCCAAGGCGCATGGCCGAGAGAATTTTGTCGCCATAAGTGCCTTGTTGCTGTCGCGAACGAAAACGCGCGAACAGTGCACTGGACAGCACCGGAACCGGCACCGCCTGCTCGACGGCCGCATCGATGGTCCAGCGCCCTTCCCCGCTATCGGACACCGAGCCGCTGAACTGAGCCAACTGCGGGTCGGCCACCAGTGCGTCGGCGGTCAGGTCCAGCAGCCAGGACGTGACCACGCTGCCACGGCGCCACACCTCGGCGATCTCGGCCACGTTCAGGTCAAAGCGCTGGTCCTCAGGCAGCTCGGCACCGCCTTTGCTGCGCAGCAGGTCGAAGCCTTCGGCGTAAGCCTGCATCAAGCCGTATTCGATACCGTTGTGCACCATCTTCACGTAATGCCCTGCGCCCGGCGGGCCGGCGTGGATATAGCCATGCTCGGCGCGCTGGTGTTCACCGGTGCGCCCGTGGGTGCGTGGGATATCACCGACACCGGGTGCGAGCGCTGCAAACAGTGGCTCCAGACGTTCGAACACGTCCTTTTCCCCGCCGATCATCATGCAGTAACCACGCTCCAGCCCCCATACCCCGCCGGAAGTACCCACATCCAGGTAATGCAGCCCACGCTGCGCCAGTTCTGCAGCGCGGCGCATATCGTCTTTATAGAAGGTATTGCCACCGTCGATGATCGAGTCGCCAGGTTCCAGCAAGTCAGCCAGCTGGGCAATGGTCTGCTCGGTAGGCGCCCCAGCGGGAAGCATGACCCAGACGGCACGAGGCGCCTGGAGTTTCTCGACCAGTGCGGCCAGGTCAGCCGCCCCCACGCTACCTTCGCCCTCAAGGGCGGTGATCGCTTGTGCGTTGCGATCGTGCACCACCGTGTGATGGCCGGCGAGCATAAGCCGCCTTGCAATGTTGCCGCCCATGCGGCCCAGCCCGACAATTCCCAATTGCATGAGCAGGTGCTCCCCTTCTGGAATGAGTGACGACGTTTCGCCTTTCAGGTTAGTCCAGTGGACTGCATGAGGGTTCAGCGACGGGCGGTGTGTTCATGTTCGTTCGCTGGGGCCGAAGTACCTTTCTCTTCGCCCGTTCGGGGCGCCAGAGGCATTCAGCAGCGCTGAATCAATCAGAGCGCTGTCATGCAGCACCGACCGCACCATTAAGGTGCAAGGCACTGGGCAAAGCGCCACTCGTCGCCTAGCGATCGTGTGTGTTCAACGCGCTCGGCATATGCGGCGGGCGAATGCCAACGTCTGCGTCTAGCACGCGGGCCGCCTGGAATGACCGTTCGGTCACATTTGTAATATTTCTCTCCTACACTCAGGTTCCGGCCCGCCATTTGCTCAATGGAAGAGCAACGGAAAAAAAGTCGAACTTTAAGGAAAGACGGCAGGTCAGGAACTAAGCAGGCCAGATGAAATGGGTTATTCCCACGCATGGCCCGCCCACCCCAACCAGTCCACTCGCCTTTTGGCCAGAATGCCGAATGCGCTGTGCCTGTGCGCACGACTCGGGGGCAAGGATTGCATTACGCAGAATTCGCAAAGAGAGAATCAACACGAAAGACCGCCGCGGTTTATCAGTGCCCGGCCAAGCTTAGGGACGGAGAGAAACAATGATCAGTGCCGCTGTCGCGACTCAAGTAGCTACCTTTACCTCGGAACATCGCGAACCGCTCATCCCGGAGCTCGCCAAGACAGGCAAGGCACCTGGCGCCCAGCGCCAGAACAACCCGAACAAACGCAAGATCCTTTTCGTCACCTCGGAAATCGCTGACCTGGTGAAGACCGGTGGCTTGGGCGACGTCTCCGCTGCGCTGCCACGGGCACTGGCGCACCTGCACGACGTGCGCGTGCTGATCCCGGGCTACCCGCAGGTCGTCGAAAGCGACAACCCCATCCACATCGTCGGCGAGCTGGGCGGCCACGCGGCCTTGCCACCTTGCAAGATTGGCCGGATGGACTTGCCCGACGGCCTGGTGATCTACGTGTTGATCTGCCCGGAGCTCTACCAGCGCCCTGGCACGCCCTACGCAGCAGAAAACGGTCGCGACTGGCCGGACAACCATATCCGTTTCGCCCGCCTGGGCCTGGCGGCTGCAGAAATCGCAGCCGGTGAAGGCATGATCCACTGGAAACCGGAGATGGTGCATGCCCATGACTGGCCAGCGGGGCTGGCCCCTGCGTACATGCACTGGCGCGGCTTGAGTACGCCGACCCTGTTCACCATTCACAACCTGGCGTATCAAGGTGTCTACAGCCGTGGCTGCAGCCCGGAGCTGGCCATTCCCGACCATGCCATGCAGCAGGAGGGCATGGAGTTCTACGGCAAGCTCTCCTTCCTGAAAGCTGGCCTGGCCTACTCCAGCCACATCACCACGGTCAGTGCCACCTACGCCCAGGAAATCACCACGCCCGAATTCGGCTGCGGCCTGGACGGTTTCCTGGCCAGCAAGGCGCAACAAGGGCTGTTGGGCGGCATTCCCAACGGTATCGACGAAAGCTGGGATGCGGCGACCGACAAGCACCTGCAGCATAATTTCAGCATCAACGACTGGGAGGGCAAGGCGCGTAATGCCCAGGCGGTGCGCGAGCTGTTCCAGCTGGACCCTTCCGAGGGGCCGCTGTTTGCCGTGGTCTCGCGCCTGGTCTACCAGAAAGGCCTGGACCTGACCCTGGGCGTTGCCGAGTACATCGTCGAGCAAGGCGGCCAAATTGCAATCATCGGCCGCGGCGAACCCGAGGAAGAGCAGGCCATGCGCGAACTGGCCCTGCGTCATCCCGGCCGCGTTGGTGTGCGCATCGGCTTCAACGAAACCGATGCACGCCGCATGTTCGCCGGCAGCGACTTCCTGTTGATGCCCTCGCGCTACGAGCCCTGTGGCCTGAGCCAGATGTACGCCCAGCGTTTCGGCTCGCTGCCCGTTGCGCGCAAGACCGGCGGGCTGGCCGACACCATCGAGAACGGCGTTACAGGTTTCCTGTTCGATGAATCGACGGTGGAAAGCTACCGCGAGGCGCTCAGCCGGGCGTTCTACATCTACCAGAAAAAAGACCTGCTCAATGCCATGCGCTGCCTGTCCATGACCCAGCCATTCAACTGGTGCCAGGCAGTGGAACCCTACGCACGCCTGTACGAAGACCTGGTCAAGCAAGCCCAGCTGGCTCATTACTGAAGAGAGGTCGAAGATGCAAAGGCATGGCGCACACTTAGAGGACGCCACGTCGGCGCGCTTCGCCCTCTGGGCACCCGACGCGCGCAGCGTGAGTGTGGAATTGCAACACCAGGAAGCCGTCGCCCTCGCCCCCGAGGCCGATGGCTGGTTCACCGGCACCGCCCCTGCCAAGCCAGGGGACTTGTACCGCTACTGCATCAATGGCGAGCTTCGCGTTGCTGACCCTGCATCGCGCTTCCAACCCGAAGGCGTTCATGGCCCCAGCCAGGTCGTGAACCTGGGCGGTTACGCCTGGCAGCATTGCTGGCAAGGCCGCCCCTGGTACGAAGCGGTGATCCAGGAGCTGCATGTGGGCGTACTTGGTGGCTATGAAGGCGTGGCAAGCCATCTGCAACGTATCGCCTCGACCGGCATTACCGCCATCGAACTGATGCCAATCAGCCAATTCCCAGGTACCCGCAACTGGGGCTACGACGGCGTGCTGCCTTATGCAGCGCAGCACAACTACGGCACTCCTGAGCAACTGTGCAGCCTGGTGGACCAGGCACACGGCCACGGGCTGATGGTGATGCTCGATGTGGTCTACAACCACTTCGGCCCGGATGGCAACTTCCTGCATGAGTACGCCAGCTCGTTCTTCCGAGAGGACCGCCACACTCCCTGGGGGGCCGCCATCGACTTCCGGCGGCCGGAAGTGCGCGAATTTTTCATCCAGAACGCGCTGATGTGGATATGCGACTACCGCATCGATGGCCTGCGACTCGATGCGGTACATGCCATCGACCAGCCGGACTTCCTCGAGGAGCTGGCCCAGCGTGTGCGCGAGGCCGTCGAGCCGGGTCGACACGTCTGGTTAGTGCTGGAAAACGAACACAACCAGGCTTTCTTGCTTGAACAAGGCTTCGACGCGCAGTGGAACGATGATGGCCACAACGCGCTGCACGTGTTGCTGACCAATGAAACCGAGGGTTACTACGAAGACTACAAGGACGACCCGATCGGCAAGCTGGCGCGCTGCCTTGGCGAGGGCTTCGTGTTCCAGGGCCAGCCCAACCGCCACGGCGAACCACGCGGCGAACCCAGCGGCCACCTGCCGCCCAGCGCCTTCGTGCTGTTTTTGCAGAACCACGATCAGATCGGCAACCGCGCCATGGGCGAGCGCCTGACCCGGCTGACTTCGCCTGCGGCCCTGCGCGCAGCGACCGGGCTGTTGCTGCTCAGCCCCATGATTCCCTTGCTGTTCATGGGCGATGACGACGGTAGCCGTGCACCCTTCCTGTTCTTCACCGATTTTCATGATGAGCTCGCTGATGCGGTGCGCGAAGGCCGGCGCGGTGAGTTCGAACATTTTGCCGCCTTTGCCGACCCCGAAAAGCGCGCGCGTATACCCGACCCCAACGCCGAGCAGACCTTCCACGCCTCCAGGCCTGACCCGCAGGACGTGATTGCCGGCTGGCATGGGCTGTACCAACAGCTGCTCACGACGCGCCGTCAGCACCTGGTCCCACGCCTGCCCGGTACCCGCCCCCTGGGCGCCGAGGTGTTGGCTGACAAGGCACTGACTGCACGCTGGCAGCTGGGCGATGGCAGCACATTGCGCATCGACCTAAACCTGGGCGACCAGTCTCTGCACCTGGAGGCTGCGCCTGCCGGCAGCTGCCTTTTCGACAGCGGCGACAAGGCGCACGCCGGCTCGACGCTTTCGCCCTACAGCTGCGTGGTCACCCTGCTACCCCCCAGACCAGAAGATGCAATGAGCGATTCCCTGCTTCACCGGCTCGCTCAGCGCGCGGGCCTTGCCCGCGACTGGGTGGATGCCAACAACAAACCGCAGCAAGTGACCGATGAGGTACTGCGCAAACTGCTTGAAGCCCTTGGCCATAAGGCTAGCGACGAGGCGCAATTGCAGGACAGCCTGTCCAGGCTCGAACGTAGCGACGACGCACAACACGTTCCGCCGCTGCTCACTGCCGACCAGGGCAAGCCGCTCGACCTCTCGCGGTATTTCCCAGCGCAGGCCGGCGTGCGCGGACAGTTGGAAGATAGCAGCAGCATCGACTTGCAGCTTGATGCCCAGGCCCACCTGCCAGGTGATTTGCCGGTCGGCTATCACCAACTGGAGGTGGCCCAGCACCGCTTTACGCTCGCTGTCGCGCCGTCCGCTTGCCCATCGCTGCATGACTTGGTTCAGGCGGCCCCCGCGCGCTGCTGGGGCTTGTCGGCGCAGCTCTACAGTCTGCGCCGCCCAGGCGATGGGGGCTACGGCGACTGCATGGCCCTCGAGCAACTGGTACGCAGTGCCGCTGAACGGGGCGCCGATGCAGTGGCGATCAGCCCTATCCATGCCTTGTCGGCCTTCGATCAGCAGCACTATAGCCCCTACTCGCCATCGAGCAGGCTGCTGCTCAATACGCTTTACGCAAGCCCGGCGGCCATCCTGGGTGAGCGCACCGTGCGCCTGGCTATCGAGGCCTGCCACCTGGAGCAGACACTGACCTCGCTCGAGCAAGAGCCTTTGGTGGACTGGCCGCGCGCAGCCGATGCCCGGTACAAGCTGCTGGACGCGCTTTACCAGCACTTCAGCCAAGGCGATCACCCGCAACGCGCTGATTTCGAAAGCTATCGCCAGGCCGCAGGCGAGGCGCTGGAGCACCATTGCCGTTTTGAAGTACTGCAAGCCGAGGCGGTCGACAAAGGCCATGGCGCTGATTGGCGCAACTGGCCAGAGGCGTGGCGCGACCCATTTGGGACCGAAGTCCGCGCCTTGGCCGAAAGTTATCCGGCCAGGGTGGAGTTTCACGCGTTCTGCCAATGGCTGACCGAGCGCAGCCTGCAGCGCGCCCAGGAGGCTGCCAAAGGCAGCGGCATGGTAGTGGGCCTGATTGCCGACCTTGCCGTTGGCGCCGATGGCGCTGGCAGCCAGGCCTGGAGCCGCCAGGACGAACTGCTGGCCAACCTTACCGTTGGCGCGCCACCTGACATCCTCAATCGCTCGGGCCAGGACTGGGGCATCTGCGGGTTCTCGCCCGAAGGGCTCAAGCGCAACGGCTACCGCGCGTTCATCGAGATGCTGCGTGCGAACCTTGCCCACGCCGGTGGCCTGCGCATCGACCATGTGATGGGTTTGCAACGGCTCTGGCTGATCCCGCGCGGCTGCAAACCCAATGAAGGCGCCTACCTGTACTACCCGCTCGAAGACATGCTGCGCTTGCTGGCGCTCGAAGCCAGCCGCCACGGTGCAATCATCCTGGGTGAAGACCTGGGCACGGTACCGGACGGTCTACGCGAGGCCTTGGCGCAGAAAAACATCCTGGGCATGCGCGTGCTGCCCTTCGAGCAGACCTCCCCAGGCCAATTCACCCCCCAGCTACAGTGGCCCGACGACGCCTTGGCGACCACCGGCACCCATGACCTGGCGACCGTGGCAGGTTGGCTGAAAAACCGCGACGTCGAATGGAGCCGGCGCCTGGGTTTGATTGATGAATCCACCGAGCAGCAATGGCGCGATGACCGCCGCAAAGAACACGACGGCTTGCGCCGCACGCTTGAAACCCACTATGGCCCGCTGAAGGACGACACTGCCGTGATCGATGCCGCGATTGGTTATGTAGGCCACACCAAAGCTCCGCTGGTGCTGGTCCCGCTTGAAGACCTGCTGGGTCTGGAAGAACAGCCGAACATGCCCGGCACCACCGAAGGGCATCCCAACTGGCGCCGCCGCTTTACCGAGGCGGCAAGCCACATGCTTGACGACAAGGATGCCGCACGGCGCCTGGAAGTGCTGGCGCAAGCGCGCGAGCAGGCATGGGAGCGCGACCGATGAAACCGCTTACCGCGACCCTGCGCCTGCAGTTCCACAGCGACTTTACCCTGGACCATGCCCTGCCGTTGGTGCCGTACTTTGCCCAACTGGGCATCAGCCACCTGTACGCCTCGCCGATCCTCAAGGCCCGCGCAGGTTCGCGCCACGGCTACGACGTCGTCGATCCTACCCAGGTCAACCCGGAACTGGGCGGCGAAGCGGCGCTCGAGCGCCTGGTCAAAGCGCTGCGCCAGCATGGCATGGGCCTGATCGTGGACACCGTGTCCAACCACATGGCCGTTGGCGGCGCTGACAACCCCTGGTGGCAGAGCCTGCTGGCCTGGGGGCGCCGCAGCCCGTATGCGGAGTTCTTCGATATCCAGTGGCACTCCACCGACCCGCTGCTCGCTGGCCAATTGTTGTTGCCGTTCCTGGGCAGCGATTACGGTGTAGCGCTGAAGGAAGGCCAGATCCCCCTGGAATTCGACGCCGACCAGGGGGTACTGCAAATCGCTCACTATGAGCACCGCTTCCCGATCTGCCCGGTCGATTACGGCTGGGTGCTGGCGCTCAGCGCTGACCCGACCCTGACCAGCCTGGCCGAACAGTTCACCGCCCTTGGCGAGTCCGCCACCCCGCTTGACGATGCCGCGCCGTTGCAAGCCGAACTGGCCCGTCGGGTGCGCGAAGGCGCCGACCTGGCCTCGGCCCTGGTGGCATTCGACAGCCGCAGCGAGGCCGGCTTCAAGCGCCTTCACCTGCTGCTCGAGCGTCAGACCTATCGCCTGGCCAGCTGGCGCACCGCTGCCGACGACATCAACTGGCGGCGCTTTTTCGACATCAATGAGCTGGGCGGTTTGCGGGTCGAGCGCCCGGTGGTGTTCGAAGCCACCCATGCCAAGCTGTTCGAGTTGATTGAACGCGGCCTGGTCGATGGCCTGCGCATCGACCACATCGACGGCCTGGCAGACCCACGCGGTTATTGCCGCAAGCTGCGCCGACGCGTGGACAGCCTGATGGCCAGCCGCCCACTGGACGCTTGCGTTGAGCACTTCCCCATCTACGTCGAGAAAATCCTGGGCGTCGATGAGCATCTGCACCGCGACTGGCTCACCGATGGCACCACCGGCTACGAGTTCATGAACCAGGTCTCGCTGTTGCAGCACGACCCGGCCGGTGAGGCCCCGCTGACCGAACTGTGGTCGACGGTCAGCGAGCGCCCCGCGTTTACCGAAGAAGTGCGCCTGGCGCGCCATCTGGTGCTCAACGCAAGCCTGGCAGGTGACTGCGAATCGGTGGCGCAAGCCCTGCTGCAGGTTGCGCGCAACGACCTGATGACCCGCGATTTATCCTTGGGTGCCATTCGTCGCGCCCTGCAGGCACTGGTCGCGCACTACCCGGTTTACCGCACCTACTTCAACGCGTGCGGCCGCCCGGCCGAGGATGAGGCATTCTTCCAGCAGGCCCTGGCCGATGCCCGCCAGGACCTGAGCGAGGCCGACTGGCCCTTGCTCGAGCAACTGGAAAAATGGTTGGGCGGCGAAGGTTGGCGCCAGCTGCCACCTGGCCGTACCCGCAAGCAACTGCGCCACGCCTGCGTACGCTTCCAGCAGCTGACGGCCCCCAGCGCGGCCAAGGCCGTCGAAGACACCGCGTTCTACCGCAGCGCAAGGTTGCTCTCGCGCAACGATGTGGGCTTTGAGGCCGAACGCTTCAGCGCTCCGCTGGAGCACTTCCACAACGAGGCTCAGCGACGCCTGCGGGACTTCCCGGACAACCTGCTGGCCACCGCCACCCATGACCACAAGCGCGGTGAAGACACGCGCGCCCGCCTGGCTGTGCTGAGCGAGCGCGGGCCCTGGCTGGCCAGCCGCATGGCGCACTGGCGCGAGCTGGCAGCGCCATTGCGCACACCGCTCGAGGATGGGCTGGCGCCGAGCCCTGGTGATGAAATGCTGCTGCTCCAGACCCTGTTGGGCACCTGGCCGTTGGGCCTTGCCGTCGATGACGGCCAAGGCCTTAAGCAATACGCCGAGCGTGTCGGTCAGTGGCAACAGAAAGCGCTGCGCGAGGCCAAGCTGCGCAGCAGTTGGAACGCCCCCAACGAAGCCTACGAAAAGGGCTGTGCTCGCTATCTCGAAGGCCTACTGCTGGAGGCCGATGCCCTGCCCCTGCGCACCTCCATCGCCGAGGCGGCGCAGCTGATCAGTTGCCCGGGTGCGCTCAACAGCCTGGTGCAGGCGTTCATGCGCATGACCGTGCCAGGGGTGCCTGATCTGTATCAGGGTAACGAATACTGGGACTTCAGCCTGGTGGACCCAGACAACCGCCGGCCCGTCGACTATCCCGCTCGACGCAGCACCTTGGCAGAGGCCGCGCCGCTCGACGCGTTGTTAAGCCACTGGCATGACGGCCGGGTGAAGCAGGCGCTGGTGGCCCGCGTGCTCGACTGCCGCATGGCCAACCCGGAGCTGTTCCGCCGGGGCAGTTACCTGCCGTTGACCGTCAAGGGGCGCCATGCCGACAAGGTCGTCGCCTTCGCCCGCCTGGGCGACTCACAACGCGCCGTGATCGTCGCGCCGCGCTTGGCCAGCGGTCTGCTGGGCGCGGCACAGAGCCCTCACGTCCCCCCACAGAACTGGGAAGATACCCGGGTCGTATTGCCGTTCGACTTCTCACCTGCCAATTCGACTGGACTTTTCGGTGGGGCCGTTGTCAGCCCTGTAAGAGAGTTGATGGTGTGTGCTGTGCTGTCGGACTTTCCAGTCAATCTGTTGATCGAAGATAACTAGCATTCAGGAGCGTCATATGAGTGTCGATGATAAACGCATACGCGAGTTTGCCTACCAGATCTGGGAGTCGGAAGGTAAGCCACACGGCGAGGAAGAACGTCACTGGGACATGGCCCGCAAATTGGCGGAAGCCGAAGCCAAAGCCCCTGGGGCCAAAGCCAAGGCCCCGGCCAAGCCAAAGGCGCCTGCCAAGCCCAAGGCCGCTGCTGCACCCAAGCCTCCAGCTGACCCTAAAGTCGCTGCATTGCCAGGGGTGAAGCCTGCGGCTTCGAAGAAGCCACGCGCACCGAAAAAGCCGACCGCTAGCTGAACCATCCACGGCCCTGCCGTCTTCAGCACCGCACTGGCACCGAGCACCTCGGTTGCCAGGCCTGATGACGACAAGGCCGTTGCAGTACCCAACCTTATTTTCCAGACAAGGCCATTCGAGGATTGCCATGAGCCCGCGCACCGCAAAGAAAACCCGCTCCGTTGCACCGTCGCGCATTCGCGAAGGCTTACCCTACCCCCTCGGCGCCACCTGGGACGGCCTGGGCGTGAACTTCGCCATCTTCTCGGCGAACGCCACCAAGGTCGAGCTGTGCGTATTCGACGCCACCGGCGAGAAAGAGCTCGAGCGTATCGAGCTGCCTGAATACACCGACGAGATCTATCACGGTTATCTGCCTGACGCGCACCCGGGCCTGATCTACGGCTATCGCGTGCATGGCCCTTACGAGCCTGAAAACGGCCACCGCTTCAACCCCAACAAACTGCTGATCGATCCCTACGCTAAGCAGTTGGTCGGTGAGCTGAAATGGTCGGAGGCGCTGTTTGGCTACACCATTGGCCACCCAGACGGTGACCTGTCGTTCGACGAGCGCGACAGCGCCCCCTTCGTGCCCAAGTGCAAGGTCATCGACCCGGCGTTCACCTGGGGCCGGGACAACCGTGTCCAAACCCCTTGGGATAAGACCGTCGTGTACGAGGCCCACACCAAGGGCATCAGCAAGCGCCACCCGGCCGTGCCTGAGAACCTGCAAGGCACCTTCGCGGGCCTGGCCAACGACGAGCTGCTCAAGCACATCAAGGACCTGGGCGTCTCCAGCATCGAGCTGCTGCCCATCCATGCATTCGTCAATGACCAGCACCTGCTCGACAAGGGCCTGAACAACTATTGGGGCTACAACACCATCGCGTTCTTTGCACCGCACCCAAGCTACCTGGCCAGCGGCAAGATCGCCGAATTCAAGGAGATGGTGGCGCACCTGCACGACGCGGGCCTGGAGCTGATCCTCGATGTGGTCTACAACCACACCGCCGAAGGCAACGAGATGGGCCCCACGCTCTCCATGCGCGGCATCGACAACGCGTCGTACTACCGCCTGATGCCCGACCAGAAGCGTTACTACATCAACGACTCGGGCACCGGCAACACCTTGGACCTGAGCCATCCGTGCGTCCTGCAACTGGTGACCGATTCGCTGCGCTACTGGGCAGGCGAGATGCATGTCGACGGCTTCCGCTTCGACCTGGCGACCATTCTGGGTCGCTACCACGACGGCTACAGTGAGCGTCACAGCTTCCTCGTAGCCTGCCGCCAGGACCCGCTGCTGCGGCAAGTCAAACTGATTGCCGAGCCATGGGACTGTGGCCCAGGTGGCTACCAGGTGGGCAATTTCGCACCGGGCTGGGCTGAGTGGAACGACCGTTTCCGTGACACCGTGCGCGCTTTCTGGAAGGGCGACGAGGGCCAACTGGCCGATTTTGCCGCCCGCATGACCGGCTCTGGCGACATGTTCAACAACCGCGGCCGCAGGCCGTATTCGTCGGTCAACTTCATCACGGCCCACGACGGCTTCACCTTGCGCGACCTGGTGTCGTACAACGAGAAGCACAACGAGGACAACGACGAGAACAACCAGGATGGCACCAGCAATAACCTGTCCTGGAACTGCGGCGCCGAAGGCCCGACCGAAGATGCGGAAATCAACGCCTTGCGCATGCGCCAGATGCGTAACTTCTTCGCGACCCTGCTGTTTGCCCAGGGCACGCCGATGATCGTTGCCGGCGATGAATTCAGCCGCACCCAGCACGGCAACAACAATGCCTATTGCCAGGACAGCGAAATCGGTTGGGTGAACTGGGATCTGGATGAAGAAGGCCAGGCACTGCTGGCGTTCGTCAAGCGCCTGACCCGTCTGCGCCAGAAGTATCCGGTGCTGCGGCGTTCAAGCTTCCTGGTGGGCGATTACAACGAGGCAATCGGCGTCAAGGACGTGACATGGCTGGCGCCCGATGGCAACGAGATGAGCGTTGAACAGTGGGAAGACCCTAACGGTCGCTGCCTGGGCATGCTGATCGATGGTCGTGCGCAGGTCAGTGGCATTGCCCGTCCAGGTTCGGAGTCCACCGTGTTGCTGATCGTCAACGCCCACCACGATACCGTGCCGTTCAAACTGCCCAGCGTTCCAGAGGGCGAACACTGGAGCTGCGTGATGGATACAGACCGGCCACAACTGCGCAAACCCGAAGACCTGCCATTCGACAGCTCATTTGACCTGACAGGGCGCTCGGTGGCGCTGATGGTGCTCCAGCACAGCGAAGAGTGATGGCAAACGCATACGTCACGCGCAATGCGTGACGTAGTCGTTACAGACCCGCCGGGCCATCTCAGACAGGGATTGCCCGGCGGGTTTTTTCTGGTGGTTCGACTGTTACCGCTTGAGCCTGCGGCAGGCACGCTCTACACCTTCAACCGGACTATGACGGCCGGCCAGTGCGGTAAAGCCACCGCGGGCAGAACGCCCGCGGGTAGCTGACGATCAGACCGGCTTGAGCACCAGTATCGCCAGCGGAGGCAGGTTCAGCGCCAGCGACAACGGCTGACCATGGCAGGGGGTCTGCTGCGAGGCGACCGTGCCCATGTTGCCGACATTGGAGCCCGCATAGGCTTCGGCATCGCTGTTGAGCAGCTCCTGCCATTGCGTCCCGAACGGCACACCGATGCGGTAGCCCTCACGCACCACGGGCGTGAAGTTGGCAACCACCAGCACTGGCTCGCCCGCGCTGCTCCAACGCAGCCAGGCGAATACGCTGTTCTGCGCATCATCCCCGATCAACCACTGGAAGCCCTCGGGCTTGCAGTCCTGTTCATGCAGGGCAGGCACATCGCGGTACAGGCGGTTCAGGTCGCCCACCAGGCGCTGTACACCCTGGTGCTCCGGATACTGCAGCAGGTACCAGTCCAGCTGGTGGTCGTGGTTCCATTCGCGCCACTGGCCGAACTCGCAGCCCATGAACAGCAATTTCTTGCCCGGGTGCATCCACATGAAGGCCAGGTAGGCACGCAGGTTGGCGAACTTCTGCCAGCGATCGCCCGGCATCTTGTCGATCAGCGAGCGCTTGCCGTGTACCACCTCGTCGTGGGAGATCGGCAGGATGAAGTGCTCGGAGTAGGCGTATACCAGGCTGAAGCTCATCTCGTTATGGTGATGTGCACGGTGCACAGGGTCGTTCTGGATGTAGCTGAGCGAGTCATGCATCCAGCCCATGTTCCACTTGTAGTGGAAACCCAGGCCACCTTCTTCGGTTGGCTTGCTCACGCCAGGCCAGGCCGTCGATTCCTCGGCAATGATCAAGGCACCCGGCGCTTCATGCGCCGCCACGCCGTTGAGGTGGCGGATGAAGTCGATGGCCTCGAGGTTCTCACGCCCGCCATGGCGGTTGGGTACCCATTCACCGGCCTTGCGCGAGTAGTCGCGGTACAGCATCGACGCCACGGCATCTACCCGCAGCCCGTCAATGTGGAAGTGTTTGAGCCAGTGAAGCGCCGAGGCCATCATGAAGCCCCGCACCTCGTTACGGCCGAGGTTGTAGATCAGCGTGTTCCAGTCCTGGTGATAGCCTTCGAACGGGTTGTCGTATTCGTAGAGGGCCGTGCCGTCGAAGCGCGCCAGACCATGTTCGTCCGTGGGAAAATGCGCCGGCACCCAGTCCAGGATCACGCCGATGCGTGCCTGGTGGCAGGCGTCGATGAAGGCGGCGAAGTCCTCTGCCGTGCCATAGCGCGACGTCGGGGCGAACATCGACAGGGGCTGGTAGCCCCACGAGCCGCCAAAGGGGTGCTCCATGATCGGCAGCAGCTCGATATGGGTGAAACCCAGCTCCTGCACGTAGGGCACCAGGCGCTCGGCCAACTCACGCCAATTGTAGAAACGCCCCACCTCCCCAGCTTCGTCCAGCTCGCAGCGCCAGGACCCGGGGTGCAGTTCGTAGATCGACAAGGGGGCGCCGTAGGCGTGGCGCTGGGCGCGCTCGTCCATCCACTGCTGGTCGCGCCATTCATGGGCTAGCGCACCGGCCACCTTGGAAGCGGTGCTGGGCGGCAATTCGGTGGCACGGGCCAAGGGGTCGGCTTTGAGCGGCAGGATCCCATCCTTGCCCAGCACCTCGAACTTGTAGGTCTCACCCACGCCCAGGCGTGGAATGAACAGCTCCCAGACCCCGGCACCGTGGCGCAGGCGCATCGGGTGCCGACGACCGTCCCAGTTGTTGAACTCGCCCACGACCGATACCCGGCGCGCATTGGGTGCCCATACCGAGAAGCACACCCCGTCCACCCCGTCGACTTGTGCCGGCTGGGCACCAAAACGCCCTGCCAGGTCCCGGTGATTGCCCTCGGCGAACAGGTGCAGGTCGATGTCGCCAAGCTGCGGGCCGAAGCTGTAGGGGTCTTCCGTGACTTGCTCGCCGCCAGCCCAGTTGATGTGCAACTGATAGGGAAGCGCCTCGTTCAGGCGCGCGGTGAACAGGCCAGGTATCGCGCCGGGCTGCATGTCAGCCAGTACGCGCTGGTCGTCGCGCGCCAGCACGCGGGCGCCCAGTGCATTGGGCAAGTAGGCACGGATGGTCACGCCCCCTGCAGGATCGGTGTGAGGCCCCAGCACCGCAAAAGGATCGGCGTGCTCGGCGCGCGCCAGGGCATCCAGGTCCCGTTGGCCAAGACCGCCGTTTTCACGCGTTGAAACGTTCATTCTGACTCTCCCCAGGTACTGATCAGTCCATGCAGGCCATGCAAAGGCACGGCCAGCCAGCTTGGACGGTTTTCGGCTTCATAAGTTATTTCGTATGCCGCTTTTTCCAGGCAGAACAGCTCAAGTGCCGCACGCTCGCCTTCGGCGTGTTCCCAGGCGTGGGGCATGGCCGCGGTGGCCAGGCCATAAGCCTCTATGAATGCATGCCGGGACTGGTGAAGGTACTGTCGGGCCACCCGCTGCCGAGCTTGTCGCGCCGGCTCGGAAAGGTCCACGGTAGAGGCGCTGCGCAGGATCATCGCAGCAGCATAGTCGAAAGAGCGCAACACACCGCTGACATCTTTGTACGGGCTGTGCTTGGCCCGGCGCTCTTCCAGTGGCCTGGACGGTTCCCCCTCGAAGTCGATCAGGTAGGCATCGCCTTGCACCACCAGCACCTGGCCCAGGTGAAGGTCGCCATGCACACGCATCAACAGGCCGCCCTGCGCCTGCTGTGCCAGTTCGGCCACGCGCTGGGCGAGCCCGTCGCGCTGCTGCTGCAAGTCATCGACCAATGCCTGACTTTCCGCGTCGAGCTTGTCACGGTGCTGCGTCAACAGATCCAGCGCATGGGTCAGCTCTGTGCTGATCTGTGCACTCCACCGCTCGCTGTCTTCGGCAGTGCTCGGATAAGGCGCGAAAGCCTCGTCATCGGTAGGTGCCGCGAGCATCAGGTGCATCTCGCCCAGGCGCTGGCCGAGCAGGGAAGCGAAGTCGCGCAGCTCGTTGACCGCGTCGGTGTGCGGTTCACCTTCGCTGCTGGAGGGCTGCATCTGGTCGCGAATGGCGCGCTCCAGGGTGTTCTGGGACCAGGCCCAGGCATCGCCCTGATTACTCAGATAGCCTTGGGCGATCATCAACAGGTGCGGTGCGCCTTGGGCATCCTCGCGACTGACCCAGGCCAGCAACGGCGAGATGTTGGCAAAGCCGGCTGCGGTGAGATAAGCACTCATTTCAAGCTCTGGATGAATGCCTGCGTTGACCCGCCGGATCAACTTGAGCACCACCGAATCGCCCACCACTACCGAACTGTTTGACTGCTCGGCGCTCAAGTAGCGTACCGGGCTGTCATCACCCAGTGCCAGGCCAGCCAACTGTTCGGTGTGGTTGAAATGCAGCTCGCCCTGATCATTCCCACAGGACAAGCGCAGGCCCTCCTGACAGGCCTGGAGCACCGCGCGAATGAACGGCTCGAGCACAAAGGCATCGGTGATCAGGCCCACTTCATTGGCCCGTCGCACGCGCGACAAGGCCAACTGCTGCGGCAATGCCGTACTGATCTGCTCCTCGGGCAGCAGGCCGAACGGCAGCTGGTAGCGGCTTGTCACCCCGTCGCTGATCACCTCGATTTCACTGAGCAGCACGGGCGTGCCGGCCGTGGTCATGCGCACGCCATAGCTCAGGTCGACCTGATCAATAGGCCCTTCCTTGCCCGCGAACCAACGCCGCTTGGGCAGGTACTGGGGCAGGATGGTGGACTGCAGGGCGTCGCGTGAAGGCGACTCGAGCAGCTCTTCCAGACGTTTGCGTAGCACTAATGTAGTCAATTCCGGTAACCCCTCGGTAGGCTGGTTATGCCAGCTGGGCATGCGATCGTGGGCAGCCAGCACGAACCAGTAAAAGCCATAAGGCGGCAAGGTCAGCAGGAACGGCAGCTGCCCGATGGGCGGGAAGGCGCTGCCCCCGATCATTTCCACGGGGACCTTGTCGGCGTATTGGGACAAGTCCAGTTCCGCAGCCTGGGCTGCGCGGGACACGTTGGCGACACAGAGAATGACCTCGGTGTGGCCATCGGCATCGGTGAACTCCCGGATGTAGGCAAGGATGCGTCGGTTGCTGGGTGTCAGGGTGCGCAGCGTGCCGCGGCCGAAGGCTTTCTGCTGCTTGCGCACGGCGAGCAGGCGACGGGTCCAGTTGAGCAGTGAATGGGGATCGTGGCTCTGCGCTTCGACGTTGACCGTCTGATAGCCGTAGAGCGGGTCCATGATCGGTGGCAGCACCAGCCGCTGTGGGTCGGCGCGGGAGAAGCCGCCGTTGCGGTCAGGCGACCACTGCATGGGCGTACGCACACCGTCGCGATCACCCAGGTAGATGTTGTCACCCATGCCCAGCTCATCGCCGTAGTACAGCGTCGGTGTACCTGGCATGGACAGCAGCAGGCTGGTGAGCAGCTCGATCCTGCGCCGGTCGCGCTGCAGCAGCGGCGCCAGGCGGCGGCGGATGCCGAGGTTGATCCGGGCGCGGCGGTCTTCGGCGTAGTAGTTCCAGAGGTAGTCGCGCTCACGGTCGGTGACCATCTCCAGGGTCAGCTCATCGTGGTTACGCAGGAAGATGGCCCACTGGCAGTTGGCCGGAATCTCCGGGGTCTGGCGCAGGATGTCGGTGATGGGGAAGCGATCTTCCATCGCAAGCGCCATGTACATGCGCGGCATCAGAGGAAAATGGAACGCCATGTGGCATTCGTCCCCGTCGCCTTCGCCGAAGTAAGGGCGGGTGTCCTCCGGCCATTGGTTGGCCTCGGCGAGCAGCATGCGGTCAGGGTAATTGGCATCGATCTCGGCCCGGATCGCCTTGAGCACACCATGGGTTTCGGGCAGGTTTTCGTTGTTGGTGCCGTCGCGCTCGATCAAGTACGGGATGGCGTCGAGCCGCAAGCCATCGACGCCCAGGTCCAGCCAGAAACGCATCACGCCGATCACAGCCTTGAGCACCTGCGGATTGTCGAAGTTCAAGTCCGGCTGATGGGAATAGAACCGGTGCCAGAAGTACTGGCCTGCCACCGGGTCCCAGGTCCAGTTGGATTTCTCGGTATCGAGGAAGATGATGCGGGTGCCGTCGTATTTGTGGTCGTCATCGGACCACACATAGAAGTCACGGGCCTTGCTGCCACGTTTGGCATGGCGGGCACGTTGAAACCACGGGTGCTGGTCGCTGGTGTGGTTGATGACCAACTCGGTGATCACCCGCAGCCCGCGCTTGTGCGCCTCGGCAATGAAGCGGCGGGCGTCGGCCAAGGTGCCATAGTCCGGATGCACCGCTTTGTATTCTGCGATGTCGTAGCCGTCGTCGCGCCGGGGCGAGGGGTAGAACGGAAGCAGCCATAACGTGTTTACGCCCAGCTCAGCGATGTAGTCGAGCTTGCTGATCAACCCGGCAAAGTCACCGATACCGTCGTTGTTGGCATCGAAGAAGGACTTGATGTGCAACTGGTAGATCACCGCATCCTTGTACCACAGCGGGTCGTCAATGAAGGCTGCCGGGCGGGTACGCTTGGCCATGTACCATTCCTCTGAATGCTTGATCGGTAAAAACCCGTCAGAGAGCGGGCGCGCCCGCTCCCTGACACGCTCAGCTGACTTTGCTGATTCGCCAGATACCGAATGGCTGATGCCAAGGCTCAATGCGCATGAACTGGGTCTTGCCGTACCACGACCAGCGATGACCATTCATCAGGTCCTCCCCGTGGGTTTCGGCACCGTCATCAAGGCCAAGCTCCCACAACGGCAGTTCGAAATGGGCTTCCTGGGCGTTGTGCGGGTCCAGGCTCACGGCGATGAGAATGTAATTGTCACGGGCGGGGGTGCGCTTTGCGAAATACAGGATGTTGTCATTCCAGCAGTTGAGCAGCGTCAGGCCCAGGTGGCTCTGCAGGGCCGGGTTCTGCCGGCGGATACGGTTGAGCTGGGCGATCTCGGCGATGATGTTGCCCGGCTGGGTGAAGTCACGCGGACGGATCTCATACTTCTCCGAGTCCAGGTATTCTTCCTTGCCCGGCAGCCCTGCCGCTTCGCACAGCTCGAAGCCCGAGTACATGCCCCACAAGCCCGACCCCATGGTCGCCAGTGCGGCCCGGATGAGGAAGCCGGCCCGGCCATTTTGCTGGAGGAAGAACGGGTTGATGTCTGGCGTGTTGACGAAGAAGTTCGGCCGGTAGCATTGGCTCCACGGCGGCTGGTTGAGCGTTTCGAAATACTCGCTCAGCTCCCGCTTGGTGTTGCGCCAAGTGAAATAGGTGTAGCTCTGCGCATAGCCGACCTTGCCCAGGCGGGCCATCATGGCGGGCTTGGTGAACGCCTCGGCCAGGAACAACACGTCCGGGTATTGACTGCGCACATTGGCGATCAGCCACTGCCAGAACGGCAGGGGTTTGGTATGCGGGTTGTCCACCCGGAACGTTTTCACGCCCTCCTCCACCCAACCGATGATCACATCACGCAGGGCGATCCACAGTCCAGGCACGGCATCGGGCGCATAGAAGTCGACGTTGACGATGTCCTGGTACTTCTTCGGCGGGTTCTCGGCATAGCGGATGGTGCCGTCCGGGCGCCAGCTGAACCAGCCTGGATGTTCCTGGAGCCACGGATGGTCCTGGGAGCACTGGATGGCGAAGTCCAGGGCGATTTCCAGACCGTGCTGGGCTGCCGCCGATACCAGGCGACGGAAATCTTCACGCGTGCCGAGTTCGGGGTGGATCGCATCGTGCCCACCGTCGGCACTGCCAATGGCGTAGGGGCTGCCAGGGTCCCCCGGCTGGGCCTGCAACGAATTGTTCCGGCCCTTTCTGTGCTGCATGCCAATGGGGTGAATGGGCGGGAAATACAACACATCGAAGCCCATGTCGCGAATCATCGGCAGGCGCTGGTGCACATCGTTGAAGGTGCCATGACGCTGCGGATCATCGGTGATCGAACGGGGGAACAGCTCATACCAGCTGGCGAATTGCGCGGCCGGGCGGTCCACATCCAGCGGGTAGTTGCAACTGCGGGTCAGGTAGCTGCGGTGTTCGGCGGCGGCCATCATCTGCGATGCCTCGGCACCCAGCAGCAGGGCTACTTGCTCGTCCTCGGGCAGCGTCTGCAACGTGGCTTGCAGCGCCTGTAATTGCTCGCGCAAGGCGCCGCTGCTCAATTCAATGCCCTTGCCCAGCAGCAACCGCCCTTCCTCGAGTTCAAGCTTTACGCCGACGCCGGCATTGAACTTTTTCTCCAGGTCGTAGCAGTAGGTGGCGTAGGGGTCGATCCAGGCTTCGATGCTGAACACATGCGGCCCGATTTCAGTGGGGGTGAATTCTGCCAGCCACAGGTCATTGCCGGGCGAAGTCATGGGCACGCAATGAATGCGACGGCTACCGGCCTGGCACCAGTTCAACACCACAGCCATCCGGTCGTGGCCGTCGGTGAATACCTTGGTGCTGACCGAAACCGGCTGGTTGCTGATGGCCTTGGCGGCAAAGGCGCCGCCGTCGAGCACCGGCTGGGTGTCCTCTATGGCGATACGCGGTGCCATCAAGGCCTGGGACAGGCTGATGACCTGGTCCGGATGATCATTTGCCGTGGGCACGCTTTCGAAGGGCTCGTTCAAAGACATCAGGCCTTGCTCCCTGGGACTGGTGGCGGTAAGGATTGAGAGCGCGGCGACCAAGCCTGGGTTCAAAAATGAATTGATTCGAAGCACCAGCGGTCGAACGCTGCAGGACAGGTTCACTCAACCGCAAGAGGCATGGCCATGACGCTCCCAACGCCCCCGGAAACGCCCGATCCGAACATTGACGATCCCAACCTCCCGCCCCCAGAGCCTGAGCGTGACCCGGATGACCTGCCGATTCAGCCGACCGTGCCGCCAACCGTGGGTGACCCACCCAGTCAAGAACCCCCGATAAAGGCGTAAGACTGTTCATTCAAGATCGCTGGGGCCGCTGAGCGGCTCCAGGTGAACGGCACTACGCTAACGGCGGGCGATTGAAGTCGACGACTGTCAATTTTGCCCGTGGCGCGTCGGCTGCGTTGTTTCGATCAAAAGTCACCCTGTGTCGCTGACCTTTCTACTCGACCCTGCCCAGTTCAGCCACGCTGATCTCCCGCATCCTGAACTTCTGCACCTTGCCCGTCACCGTCATGGGAAATTCATCGACGAAGCGGATATGGCGGGGCACCTTGTAGTGGGCGATACGGGATTTGCACCAGGCCTGCAGCTCCTCGGCAGTGGCCTGGTGACCTGGATGCAGCTTGACCCAGGCGACGATGTCCTCGCCGTAGCGGCTGCACGGGATACCAATGACCTGGGCATCGGCGACCGCCGGGTGGGTATAGAAGAACTCTTCTATTTCACGCGGGTAGATGTTTTCGCCACCGCGGATGATCATGTCCTTGTTGCGCCCGACGATGCGCACATAGCCCGCCTCGTCCATCACCGCCAGGTCACCGCTGTGCATCCATCCGGCCGCGTCGATGGCACTGGCCGTGGCCTCGGGGTTATCCCAGTAACCCAGCATCACGCTGTAGCCGCGCGTGCAAAGCTCCCCGGTTTCACCGCGCGCAACCGTTGCGCCTTGCGGGTCGATGATCTTGCTTTCCAGTTGCGGCTGGGTACGGCCCACAGTGGTGACGCGCAGCTCCAGGTCATCATCCGGGCCGGTTTGCAACGACACCGGGCTCGTTTCAGTCATGCCGTAAGCGATCTGCACCTGGGCCATGTGCATCTGGTCGATGACCCTGCGCATGACCTCGATCGGGCAGGTGGCGCCGGCCATGATGCCGCTGCGCAAGGACGACAGGTCCATACGCTGGCGGGCCGGATGATCGAGCATGGCGATGAACATGGTGGGCACGCCGTACAGGATGGTGCCGCGTTCCTCGGCCACGGCGCGCAAGGCCAACTCGGCGTCGAAGCCGTCGCCTGGGTAGATCATGGTGGTGCCATGGGTGATGCAGCCCAGGTTGCCCATGACCATGCCGAAACAGTGATACAAGGGCACCGGGATCACCATGCGGTCATGCGCAGTCAAGCCCAGGCTTGCGCCAACCATGAAGCCGTTGTTCAGAATGTTGTAGTGGCTGAGGGTAGCGCCCTTGGGCGCGCCGGTGGTGCCAGAGGTGTACTGGATGTTCACCGGCTGGTCGAAATGCAGGCTGTTTTGCCGAGCCGTGCACGCTTCGCGGCTTACGGACATGCCCCAAGTGGCCAGTGCCTCCCACGGCAGGAAGCCAGCAGGCGGGTCGTTGGCCAGGCTTACGACCCCGCGCAAGGCAGGCAGCGCGGCACTGCTGATCTGACCGGGTGTTGCGGTCGCCAACTCCGGCACCAAGGCATGGACCATGGCGTGGTAATCGGAATGCTTGAACGCGTCGGCACAGACCAGCCAGCTGCACCCTGACTGGCGCAGCACGTACTCAAGCTCACCCACCCGGTAAGCCGGATTGACGTTGACCAGGATGGCGCCCACCTTGGCAGTTGCCACCTGCAGGATGCACCACTGCGCGCAGTTGGGTGCCCAGATGCCCACGCGGTCACCGGTTTCGATCCCAAGGGCCATCAGCGCCCGGGCACACGACTCGACCTGCTCCGCCAGTTGCCGCCAGCTGTAGCGCAGGCGCTGGTGCCGAGCCACCAAGGCTTCCTGCTCGCCCAGGCGCGCCACGGTCGCGTCGAAGGCCTGGCCAATGGTTTGAGTAAGCAAGGGGCGGTCCTGGCGACCGCGGGTATAGCTGGGTTGGGTCATGTGCGTCCCTTCTTTTGATTGTTCTGGGTAGGGGGCCAAACGCGCGCCAATCACTTTGGCTCAGATTTACGTTTACGTAAAGGTGACGGATAAATTGACAAAAAAGCAGGTGCAGGTTTACGTTTACGTAAAGGTGATAGGCAGTTGAGCACGCTTTCGGCGTCAGCTGCCTGCCCAGGCAAGCTTGCCGCTCGCAGCGTGATCCCATTTCAAGAACAACAAGGTGCCCTCGCATGCATTACCCCAGCCTGAACTTCGCCCTGGGCGAGACCATCGACATGCTTCGCGACCAGGTGCGCACCTTCGCCGCCGCCGAGCTCGCCCCTCGCGCCGCGCAGATCGACCACGACAACCTGTTCCCTGCCGACATGTGGCGCAAGTTCGGCGACATGGGCCTGCTCGGCATCACCGTGCCGGAAGAATACGGTGGCGCAGGCTTGGGTTATCTGGCGCACGTGGTGGCGATGGAAGAAATCAGCCGCGCCTCGGCCTCGGTCGCGCTGTCCTACGGCGCCCACTCCAATTTGTGCGTCAACCAGATCAACCGTAACGGCACGCCCGCGCAAAAGGCCAAATACCTGCCCAAGCTGGTCAGCGGCGAGCACGTCGGCGCCCTGGCGATGAGCGAACCCAATGCAGGGTCGGACGTGGTGTCGATGAAACTGCGCGCCGACAAACGCGGCGACCACTACGTGCTCAACGGCAGCAAGACGTGGATCACCAACGGGCCCGACGCCAACACCTACGTCATCTACGCCAAGACCGATCTGGAAAAAGGCCCCCATGGCATCACTGCGTTCATCGTCGAGCGCGATTGGGCAGGCTTTAGCCGCAGCAACAAGTTCGACAAGCTGGGCATGCGTGGCTCGAACACCTGCGAGCTGTTCTTCGATGACGTGCACGTGCCAGAGGACAACATCCTCGGCCAACTCAATGGCGGCGTACGGGTGTTGATGAGCGGCCTGGACTACGAGCGCGTGGTGCTCGCCGGCGGCCCTACCGGCATCATGCAGAGCTGCATGGACCTGGTGGTGCCGTACATCCATGACCGCAAGCAATTCGGGCAGAGCATCGGCGAGTTCCAGTTGATCCAGGGCAAGGTCGCCGATATGTACACCCAGCTCAACGCCAGCCGCGCTTACCTGTATGCCGTGGCCCAGGCGTGCGATCGCGGCGAAACCACCCGCAAGGACGCAGCCGGGGTGATCCTCTACACCGCCGAGCGCGCCACGCAGATGGCCCTGGAGGCGATCCAGATTCTTGGCGGCAACGGGTATATCAACGAATTTCCCGCAGGTCGCTTGCTGCGCGATGCCAAGCTGTACGAAATCGGCGCCGGCACCAGCGAAATCCGCCGGATGCTGATCGGCCGCGAGTTGTTCAACGAGACCCGCTGAACACGCTGGCGCTGCGGCCGGCTCATACGCCCGCCGTGGCCACACCGGACAACCTTGCACGGCCAAGCCAAGGGCGCGCCGCTGCACCAGGAGTCATGATGATTCTGAAAACCCAAGTGAACCCCCGGTCACCCGAATTCGCCCAGTCCCAGGCGGCCATGCTGGCGCAGGTCGACAACCTGCGTGTGCTGCTTGCCCAGGTAGCCCAGGGTGGCGGCGCCAAGGCTCAGGAGCGGCACACCTCGCGAGGCAAACTGCTGCCCCGCGAGCGAATCGAACGTCTGCTCGATGCCGGTTCCGCCTTTCTTGAAATCGGCCAGTTGGCTGCACACCAGGTCTACGGCGAAGACGTTCCGGCAGCCGGCCTGATCGCCGGGATCGGGCGCGTGGAAGGCGTGGAATGCATGATCGTGGCCAACGACGCGACGGTCAAAGGTGGCTCTTACTACCCGCTGACGGTGAAAAAGCACCTGCGGGCGCAGACCATTGCCTTGCAGAACCGTCTGCCGTGCATCTACCTGGTCGATTCTGGCGGCGCCAACTTGCCGCGCCAGGACGAGGTGTTTCCCGACCGTGAGCACTTCGGGCGGATTTTCTTCAACCAGGCCAACATGAGCGCACTGGGCATCGCCCAGATCGCCGTGGTGATGGGGTCATGCACCGCAGGCGGCGCCTACGTGCCGGCAATGGCGGACGAGGCGATCATGGTGCGTCAACAGGCCACCATCTTCCTGGCCGGCCCACCGCTGGTGAAGGCGGCCACAGGCGAGGTGGTGAGCGCCGAGGCGCTAGGCGGCGCCGATGTGCATTGCCGCACCAGCGGTGTAGCCGACCATTACGCCGAGAACGACGAGCATGCCCTGGCGCTGGCCAGGCGCTGCGTAGCCAATCTCAACTGGCGCAAGCTCGGTGCCCTGCAATGCAAGCCGCCGGTTGCGCCCTTGTATGCGGCGCAGGAGCTATATGGCGTGATTCCGGCTGACGCCAAACAGCCTTTCGATGTGCGTGAAGTCATCGCACGGCTGGTCGATGGCTCGGTGTTCGATGAGTTCAAAGCCTTGTTCGGGACCACGCTGGTGTGCGGCTTCGCCCACCTGCACGGCTACCCGATCGCCATCCTGGCCAACAACGGCATCCTGTTTGCCGAGGCTGCGCAAAAAGGCGCGCACTTCATCGAGCTGGCTTGCCAGCGCGGTATCCCGCTGCTGTTCCTGCAGAACATCACGGGGTTCATGGTGGGCAAGAAGTACGAAGAAGGCGGCATCGCCAAGCATGGCGCCAAGTTGGTCACGGCCGTGGCCTGCGCGCAGGTACCCAAGTTCACGGTCATCATTGGCGGCAGTTTCGGTGCCGGCAACTACGGCATGTGCGGACGCGCCTACGACCCGCGCTTTCTCTGGATGTGGCCCAATGCGCGCATCGGGGTGATGGGCGCCGAACAGGCTGCCGGCGTGCTGGTGCAGGTCAAGCGCGAGCAGAGCGAGCGCAGCGGCGAGCCGTTTGGCGCCGAGGATGAGGCCAGGCTCAGGCAGCCGATCCTCGATCAGTACGAGCATCAGGGCCACCCCTACTACTCCAGCGCCCGCCTATGGGACGACGGCGTCATCGACCCAGCGCAGACCCGCGATGTGCTGGCCCTGGCCTTGTCTGCGGCGCTGAACGCACCGATCGAACCGAGCCGCTTCGGCATATTCAGGATGTGACCCCATGAGCGATTTCACTACGGTAGAGGTGAGCCACGATCCACGTGGCTTCGCCACCTTGTGGCTCAGCCGCGAGGACAAGCACAACGCCTTCAATGCCTTGATGATCCGCGAGCTGAACATTGCCCTGGGGCAGCTTGCCGACGACGCGGGCGTACGCTTCGTGTTGCTGCGCGGGCGGGGACGGCATTTCAGTGCCGGCGCCGACCTTGCGTGGATGCAGCAGTCGGCGCAGCTGGACTTCAACACCAACCTGGATGACGCACGCGAGCTGGGCGAGTTGATGTATGCACTGCACCGCATCAAGGTGCCGACCCTGGCAGTGGTCCAGGGCGCCGCATTCGGCGGCGCCCTGGGCCTGATCAGTTGCTGTGACATGGCCATCGGTGCCGAAGACGCCCAGCTGTGCCTGTCGGAAGTGCGCATCGGCCTGGCACCGGCGGTGATCAGTCCCTTCGTGGTCAAGGCCATCGGCGAGCGCGCCGCCCGCCGTTATGCACTCACGGCAGAGCGCTTCAGCGGGTTGCAGGCCCAGGCCCTTGGGTTGTTGGCCGAGGTGTACCCGGCCAGCCAGTTGGAGGCCAGCGTGAACCAGTGGATTGAAACCCTTCTGGCCAATAGCCCCCAGGCAATGCGTGCGACCAAGGAGCTGTTGCGCGAGGTCGACGGCGGCACCCTCAGCCCTGGCCTGCGTCGTTATTGCGAGAACGCCATCGCGCGAATCCGCGTAAGCGCCGAGGGCCAGGAAGGCCTTCGTGCGTTTCTGGAAAAACGCCAACCTGCCTGGCAGGCCGATGCAAACAAGGAGCCACGCCCATGAACCGCCCGCCATTGACAACGTTGCTGGTGGCCAACCGTGGTGAAATCGCCTGCCGGGTGATGCGCACCGCCAAGGCCATGGGCCTGACCACGGTGGCGGTGCACAGCGCCATCGACCGTAATGCCCGCCACAGCCGGGAAGCCGATGTGTGCGTGGACCTGGGCGGCAACAAGGCGGCAGACAGTTACCTGCAGATCGACAAGCTGGTGGCAGCGGCCAAGGCAAGCGGTGCCCAGGCCATTCACCCGGGCTATGGCTTTCTTTCGGAAAACGCAGATTTTGCCCGCGCAGTCGAAGCCGCTGGCTTGATGTTCCTGGGCCCACCTGCGTCGGCCATCGACGCCATGGGCAGCAAGTCGGCCGCCAAGGCCTTGATGGAGTCCGCAGGCGTGCCGCTGGTGCCGGGCTATCATGGCCAGGCCCAGGACCTGGACACCTTCAAGCAAGCCGCCCGGCACGTCGGCTACCCGGTCCTGCTCAAGGCCAGCGCCGGTGGTGGCGGCAAGGGCATGAAGGTGGTCGAGGACGAAAGCCAGTTGGCCGATGCCCTGGCGTCGGCGCAACGTGAAGCCCTGTCATCCTTTGGCGATGCGCGGATGCTGGTGGAAAAGTACGTATTGAAGCCGCGCCATGTGGAGATCCAGATTTTTGCCGATCGCCATGGCCACTGCCTGTACCTCAACGAACGGGATTGCTCGATCCAGCGGCGTCACCAGAAGGTGATCGAGGAAGCCCCTGCCCCGGGCCTTTCGGCGGACCTGCGCCGCGCCATGGGCGAGGCGGCAGTACGCGCGGCGCAGGCCATCGGCTATGTCGGCGCTGGCACCGTGGAATTTCTGCTGGACGCCCGTGGCCAGTTCTTCTTCATGGAAATGAACACGCGCCTGCAGGTGGAGCACCCCGTCACCGAGGCCATCACCGGCCTGGACCTGGTGGCCTGGCAGATTCGCGTGGCCTGCGGTGAACCCCTGCCCATCACCCAGGACCAGGTACCGCTCAACGGCCATGCCATCGAAGTGCGGCTGTACGCCGAAGATCCGGCCAATGACTTCTTGCCGGCCACCGGCACCCTGACGCTTTACCGGGAACCGGCTTGCGGCCCAGGCCGGCGCGTGGACAGCGGTGTGAGCGAAGGCGATGCGGTGTCGCCCTTCTACGACCCGATGCTGGGCAAACTGATCGCCTGGGGCGAAGACCGGGAGCAGGCCCGCCTGCGCTTGCTGGCCATGCTGGATGAGTTCGCGGTAGGCGGCGTCAAGACCAACATCGCCTTCCTGCGACGTATCCTGGCCCACCCTGGGTTTGCAGCAGCCGAGCTGGATACCGGCTTCATCCCGCGTCATCAGGAAACGCTTTTGCCCGCCGCGCAGGCATTGTCGGCCGAGGGCTGGGAGGCTGCAGCCCAGGCGTGGTTGCTGAGCGAACCTGCCCGCGCACGCGTGGACGACCCACACTCCCCATGGGCCCGACAAGACGGGCTGCGCTTGGGGACTGGAACTTCGCTGAATGTGCATCTGACCCACAATGGGCATGACCAGGCCGTTACGCTCAACCAGAAGACCCAAGGCATCTGGAGCCTGCAAGGGGATTGGCTGATGCGAGAGCAGGCAGGCCTGCGCACCCGCCACCTGGCCATTCGCAAAGGTGCCAGCCTGTATCTGCACTGGGATGGAGAACTCCACACCCTCGAAGCATTCGACCCGCTCGCCCAGGCAGCCATCGACCTTGCCCATCAAGGCGGCCTGACCGCCCCCATGAACGGCAGCATCGTGCGGGTACTGGTCGAGGTGGGTCAGGCGGTAGAGGCAGGTGCCCCGCTGGTGGTGCTGGAGGCCATGAAGATGGAGCACAGCATTCGGGCCCCCAAGGCCACCACGGTCAAAGCCTTGCTGTGCCAGGAAGGCGACATGGTCAGCGAGGGGGCAGCGCTGGTCGAACTGGAACCGTGAAGGCCGCGGGGTCGCGGTGCCTGACGGCCTGCGGCCCTTGCCTCACCGCACGGGCCACGTGGCCTCAGAACGCCCCGTGTACCCGCACTACCACGCCCAGGAACTCACAGCCGGTTTCGCAGAGCACCGTGGGGTAACGGGTGTTCAACGGCTTGAGCATCTTGTCGCCGCCTTCTTCGACCAATTGGCGGAGCACGGGGGCTTTGCCAGGCTGGCGTGCGATCACCAACCTGCCGGGCTCCACGGGCAACCCGGTATCGACCAGCACGCGCATGCCTTCGGGCACGCTCTTGCCGCTGGCAGCGTTCATCGAGTCGTTTTCCACGGCAAGCCAGAACGCATTGCCGGCAGGCATGTAGTCGGTCTGCTCGTGCACTTCACTGGTTTCAGGCAAAGGGCCCTGCAAGTCCGCCCACTTGAGCACCGGAAAGCGAAAGCTCGCATAGAGCAGGGCCTGTGCGGAAACAGGCGGCTGAGCACCGTAGCGGCCAGGTGTTTCGCGCATCAGGTCGCGCTCGACCACCATGACCTGCGCCTCCAGAAAGACCAGGCCGAGCTTTTCCAGTTTTTCGTTGATGGTCTCCAACGTGGGACGACGGGTGCCGCGAAGCCAGTGCCCTACCCCACCTTGCGTCATGCCCAGGCGCTCGGCCAGTTTCAACTGGCTGAGGTTGTGTTCGCGCTTGTAGCGCTTGAGAAATGCATTCCAATTTTCCATGAGCGGCAACAATACGGACTGTATTGGAAGCAGCAATACACAATCTGAATTATTTATTTGGCGCTAGAAAATACAAATTGACCTATGCTCTGAGTTCATTGTGTTTGACGAGAACCTGGAAGGTATCGCAATGAAACATCCGAAAAACGACGAAACAGATCTCGACAGCGAAGCCGCCCGCCGCGCGCTGGATTATTACCTAAACCCCAACCCGCCCCGCCCTACGCCTGAGAACAGGATTTGGACGCTTCACGAAGGCGTCACACGTGATCAAGCACAGGAGCATGCCATTGCCCTGCTGCGCTGTGCGGCAGCAACCGCCCAGGAAACCGCCACCCACCAGCACGGTGGCCAGCGAGAGCTGCTGTTTGCCTTGATGCACATGATGGACATGGCTCGCGCGCTGCTGGAACACCAGCGCACGGCAGACCCCGCCGCTTGAGGCAGGTTGCCGTGAATGAGAGGGAACGCAGTAGGCGCTTGGCGTGTAAAGCCAAGGCCCCGCTTTGGGGGACAAGGAAGCGCAGCGGTAGATTTTCTACCGTCGTGAATAAAAAATCATTTGACTGGCAAATGATAACGATTATTATTGCACTCAGCTGATCGCGAGATCAGCTGGATAAACCGGAGCTTAGGTCGCTCTCGGATTATCTCCTCATCAGGCTAATCACGGTTTTTGACCCAGCTTTTTGCTGGGTCTTTTTTTTGGCTCTTCAGGCTAATGAAGATCGTGATGGCGGCGATGGTAGCAAAAGTGTTTCCGGGGGTGAACGGCCATTACAAAAGTTTGCCGATTCAGCACTTGAGAATCAATCTCGTTAAGCCTAAGCTCGGCTTCTACGGATGTCCCCATCTGCTCTCTAGCAAGGAACTGCTCATGACCCGCATGCTCTTGCGCCTCCATACGCCTCTGCCCGAGCACGCTGCCGATAGCGATGCTGCCCTGTTGCTCGCACTCAAGCGCCTGCCACGCGCTGCGCAACAAGTGTTTCTGCTAAGCCGTCTCGATCAGCTGGCCCAGGCCAGGGTCGCCACACGTCTAGGCTTGCCCCTACGCAGTGTCGAGCGTCTCATGGTCCAGGCGTTGCTCGCCGGTCAGCCCCGCCCCGATGGCCCGACGAGCCAGGCAGCTCGGTGGTATGTGCGTTTGCAGAGCCCGGACGTCACCGCCTGCGAGCGTATCGACTTTCGTCGCTGGCTGGACGCCTCGCCCAACCACCTGCAGGCGTTCCACGCTACTGAACTGCGCTGGCGCAGCCTTTACGCGCCTGCCCTGGCCTTGGGCCGCGATGGCTGGTATCGCAAGGGTCGCGCTGCCCTGTCGTTGGGTGGATGCTCGATTGCCGCCGCGCTGGGCATGGCCGTACTGGTCTTGCTGGGGCTGTGGACGTGAAAAGGAGCCATTGCCCGTAGCTGACGCCTGCGCTTTGAGCGCCTTACCACAGCGCGATGTCGTACGTCAGGTACAACCGATTGCTGTCGCGGCCCCGGGCAAAGTCCGAGCGGTACACATAGTTGCGCAGCTTGACGCCAAGCCCTTTGGCGGGGCCTGATTGCACGACATACGCAAGCTCTGCATCGCGCTCCCATTCGCTCAGGCCCGCCGCGCCAGAACGGCCGTTATCGCCGCTCAGGTAACGGGTCATGAAGGTCAACCCCGGCACCCCGGCAGCGGCGAAATTGTAGACATAGCTCGCCATCCAGGTCTTTTCATCTTCTTCGATGAACTTGCCGATGCCCACGTTACTGAATGAATACACCGTCGCGCCGCTGATGTATGGCAGTCCCGCTTTGCCATTGAGCTGCTGATAGCCTGCGCCGAACGTGTGGCCGGAATGCGTGTAGGCGATTTGCCCGCTGAGCATGTCATTGTCGATCGGGCCACCGTAGGCCGCGCCGGTGCTTTTGCTCTTGAAGTAACGCAGGTCCGTGGTCAGTACACCGCCAGCCAGCGCATGGTCGTGAACCAAGCCGGCGAAGTCCTGACGGTAGAAGTGCTCGAGCTGGCCGTGGTAGTAGCTCAGGCGCAGCTGTTTGCTGAAGGTGTAGTCGGCGCCGGCAAAGCTGAAGTCTCCGGCTTCGCCGCCACTGTAGCCGTCCAGGTACAGGCCGGTGCTGTTGGATGAATCGCGCTGCTTGAAACGGGTCAAATGCCCGGCCGTGAGGGTCAGGTTATCGAGTGCGGTACTGGTGAGCTGCGTGCCTTGGTAGGTTTGCGGCATCAAGCGAGCATCGTTATGCACCAGCACTGGTAACTTCGGCAACAGGGTGCCATGCCTGACGAGGCTCTGCCCAACACGCGCCTTGACCGTAACGCCGGCACTGGCGAACGTGTCGGCGGCCCGGCCATCGTCATGCACAGGCAAAAGGCCCGTGCCACTGCGGCCACGCCCCGAATCCAGGCGCACGCCCAACAGGCCCAGTGCATCGAGCCCCAGACCCAGGGTACCGGGGGTGTAACCCGACTGGTAATCGAGCAAGAAGCCCTGCGCCCACTCGGTACGCTCGCTCTTGGCAGTGGCTGCGGCGCGGGGGCTCATACCCTGTTCGTCGCGAAAGTTCTCGTTGAAATAGACGTTGCGCAGTTGCAGCTTGAGCTTGCTGTCTTCAATGAAATCGGTAGCGCCGGCCACAGGCAGGCAGCCGCAGAGCAGGCCACAGGCGGCCCCTCGCGCGAGGGTCAAGGACATGATCGGTACTCTATTGTTGTTTTTAGGGTGTAAGCGATGGCGGGCGCCTGGGGGCGCCCGCACCGTTCAGACGAAGAACGACAGCGCGCCGGTCAACACCGCCAATGCAGTGATGACCAGCGAAGTGAGCACTGCCCACTTCACCGTGGCTTTCTGGAAGTCGCCGATGTCCTTGTCGACCATGCCCACCAGCAGCAGGGTCGAGGCGACCAACGGGCTCATCAAGTGCACCGGCTGGCCCAGCACCGAAGCGCGGGCGATCTCCACCGGGTCGATGCCATAGGCGGCGGCTGCATTGGCCAGGATCGGCACCACGCCGAAATAATAGGCATCGTTGGACAGCACGAAGGTAAGCGGCATGCTGGTCAGCGCCACCACCAGCGGGAACCAGTGGCTCCAGGCTTCCGGGATCCAGTCCACGAGGGTTTGCGCCAGGGCATCGACCATCTTGGTGCCCGAGAAGATACCGGCGAAGATACCGGCGGCGAACACCAGCAGCACCACGGTCATGGCGTTGCCCGAATGGGCCAGAATACGTTCTTTCTGCAGTTCCAGCTGCGGGTAGTTGATCATCAGCGCAGCAACGAAACCGATCATGAACAGGATCGCCGCGTGCATCAGGCCCAGCACCAGCGCGGTCATGACCACGATGACCAGCACCAGGTTCACATAGGCCAGACGCGGGCGCTTGTGGGGCGTATCACCCAGGATTTCCTTGATGTAGCAGTTGCCGCCGCCGGACTCCAGGGCCACGTTGCCAATACGGCGTCGTTCGGCACGGCCCAGCAGGTAGGCGGTGAACACCACCCAGGCGGCGCCACCGATCACCGTGGGCAGCATGGGAATGAAATAGTCGGTGGCATCGAGCCCAAGTGCTGCGATGGCGCGGGTGGCAGGCCCGCCCCAGGGGCTCATGCCACTCATGATGCTCAGCGACAGCATTGACACCGTTGCCAGGATCATCGGGTTCATGCCGATGCGCTTGTACAAGGGCAGCATGGCCGCGCAGGTGATCATGTAGGTGGTGGTGCCGTCGCCGTCCAGCGCCACCAGCAGCGACAGCAATGCAGTGCCAATGGCGATCTTGATGGGGTCGCCGTTGACGCGCTTGAGAATCTTGCGGATCAGAGGGTCGAACAGGCCGGCATCGATCATCAAGCCGAAAAACAGGATGGCGAACAGCAGCAAGGCGGCCGACGGGGCTACCATTTTCAGCCCATCGAGCATCATCTTGCCAAGGTCAGGTGCAAAGCCTCCCACCAGTGCGAAGACGATGGGCACGACCGTTAAGGCGACGATCGGGGACAAGCGTTTGCTCATGATCAGGTAGGTGAACGTCACCACCATGATCAGGCCCAGGAGTGCGAGCATGGCTTTTTCTCTCTTGTTTTTATCCGGTTTGGGCCGTCGATGACGCAGACGAGCCCCCTACCCGCGCGCGTTCCTGCGCGCGGGTTGCAGCGTTTTGAGGTCAGGGTGTTGCGGACGTCTTATCCGTGATGGCTTGGTTTGGCGACCCAGGTGGCGTCAGGGCCGACCGCGGCGGGTGCCGGCTCGACCACAGGCTCGCCGTTGAGGCGGCTGAGCAGTATCTGCTTGTCACACGCGTTTTCGGAAATCGACACCACCACGGTGGCCACGGCGTTGCTGGCAAGGCTCGTGAGGGCGCGAGCCTCTGACATGAAGCGGTCGATGCCGATCAGCAGGGCCAGGCCTGCCAACGGGATGTCGTGGATGACTGTCAGGGTCGAGGCCAAGGCCACGAAGCCGCTACCGGTCACGCCCGCTGCGCCTTTTGACGACAGCAGCATGATCGCCAGCATGGTCACCACCTGGCCCAGGCTCAGGTCGATGTTGCAGGCCTGGGCAATGAACACGGCGGCCAAGGACAGGTAGATCGCCGTACCGTCGAGGTTGAACGAGTAGCCGGTAGGCAGTACCAGGCCGACGACCCCTTTCTTGCAGCCAAGCTTTTCCAGCTTCTCCAGCATGCGCGGCAACACAGGTTCCGTGGAAGAAGTGCCCAGCACCACCAGGAACTCTTCGCGGAAATAGCGCAGCAGCTTCCACAGGCTGAAACCATGGGCGCGGCAGATGCCGCCCAGCACGACCAGGACGAAGAACGCACAGGCAATGTAGAGCGTACCGATCAGCTTGGCGAGCGACCCCAGCGAGGTGACGCCGTACTGCCCGACCGTGAACGCCAGGGCACCGAACGCACCGACCGGTGCGAAACGCATGAGGTAGCCGAAGATGCGGAACACCATGGCCGAGGCCGCTTCCAGTACGTCCAGCACCGGTTTGCCCTTCTCGCCCATGGACGACAGCGCGAAACCGCTGAGCACGGCAATGAACAGCACGGGGAGCACTTCACCCTTGTTGAACGCCCCCATGAAGGTGTCCGGGATGATGTGCATGAAAAAGTCCACCACGCCCAGTTTGGCGGCCGAGGCGGTGAACTGGGTCAAGCCTTCGGTGCTCAGAGTGGCCGGGTCGATGTTCATGCCGACCCCTGGCTTGAACAGGTACACCGCAGCCAAGCCGATGATCAGGCTGACAATGGTCAGCCCCAGGAAAAGCAATAGTGTCTTGCTCATCAAGCGCCCGAGCGAGCGCTTGTCGGTCATGCCGGCTATACCGGTGACGATGGTGCAGAACACCACGGGCGCGATCATCATCTTGACCAGCTTGATGAAGGCATCGCCCAAGGGCTTGAGCGCAACGGCCTGTTGCGCCCAGAAGTGACCGACCACTACGCCCAGCACGACGGCGCAGAGGATCTGGAAGTACAGCGATTTGGCAAGTTTCATGAGGCATCACCCATTGTTCATATTGTGCGGATGCGCTTGTTGCAAGGTACAGCGGTCGACCCTTGAGGTGGCTAGCCAGCCAACCTGCGCAAGGTAGGCGCGTAGACGAACCCTGAAAAGAGCCGCCGGGCAGTACGTACTACAGAGGCTTGCAGGGTCTTGCCATCAGCGCCGCTGCGTGACAACGCGACGTCGATGCCACCACTTGGATGCTCAAGACGAACCTGGCTCAGGTCCAAGGCTTGTTCGCCCAGCAGATCCACAATGACGCTGCCGGGGCTGACACAGGCAGTGGCCAGCCCCACAGCACCGGTGATCGCCAGGGCACGGTGGCAATTGTGCGGCATGAAGTAGCGCACCTGGAGCGTGCCGTCGTAGCGCGGCTTGGACACCAGCACCGGCTTGGGGATCACCATGCCGCTGACATCGCCAAGGCCCATGGCCTTGCCGGCTTTGAGGCGCAGGGCTTCCAGACGCTTGAGCAGAGGGCCGTTGGCGTCGAGCTCGTCCGGCGTTTCGGCGCCGGTCATGCCCAGGTCACTGGCCTGGATGACCATCATGGGCATGGCCATGTCGATACAGGTCATGGGCACGCCATCGATCACATCCTTGGCTTGCCCAGTGGGGAACAGCTTGCCGGTCTTGCTGCCAACCGCATCGAGGAAGGTCAGGTGCACCGGCGCGGCAGTGCCGGGCACGCCATCGATGGCGGTACGCCCTTCATAGCGCACGATGCCACCCGGGGTTTCCACCAGCGAGTTGACGAAGGTGCCCGTGTTCAGATTACGAATGCGCACCAGGGTCTTGCCTTCCTGGCCCTTGACCAGCCCTTGCTCGATGGCGAAAGGACCGACCGCGCACAGCATGTTGCCGCAGTTGGGCGCAGTGTCCACGCGGCGCTGGGCGACCATCACCTGCACGAACAGGTAATCGACGTCGGCGTCGGCATGCAGCGACGGGCTGATGATCGCGACCTTGCTGGTCTGCGGGCTGCCGCCACCGATACCGTCGATCTCCAGCTCATGGCCGGACCCCATCAGGTCGATGAGCAATTCATCGCGTTCGACCACATTGGCAGGCAAGTCCCAGGCATGAAAGAACGGCCCTTTTGAGGTGCCGCCGCGCATGAGTACGCAAGGAATTCGTTGCATGATTTCGCACTCTTGTTGATCAATGGACATCATTGATGCCGTGAGCAAAAGAGTGACAGGGATAGATAAATCATTCCAATGCAAATATCGTAGCGATTATTCCGTTTTACAACATAATAAAAATCGACTTCGACCTGAGGTGAATCGTGGAATATGAGCTTCAAGACATACGATCTTTCGTGAAAATCGCCGAACTCGGCAGCTTCCACGAGGCCGCCGAAGTGCTGCATCTCTCGCAGCCGGCATTGAGCCGGCGAATCAAGAAGCTGGAGGAAGGGTTGGGCACCTCGCTGTTGGAGCGCACCACCCGCCGCGTCAGCCTGACCAGTGTGGGCCGCGATTTTCTGCCCAAGGCCAGGCGCCTGCTGGACGACTTCGAGGATTCGATTCTCAGCATCCGGGAGCTGGCCGAACGCCAGACCGGGCAGGTAACGCTGGCCTGTATCCCGACTGCAGCGTTCTATTTCTTGCCGTCGGTGATCCGCGACTACAACGACCAGTACCCCAAGATCCGCATTCGCCTGTTGGACCTGAGCGCCAATGACGGCCTGGAGGCCGTGCTGCGCGGGGAAGCCGATTTTGGCATCAACATGATGAGCGGCCAGCATCCGGACATCGAGTTCGTGTCCTTGGTGCAAGAGCACTTCGTGCTGGCCTGCCGGCGCGATCACCCATTGGCCAACCGCAATGCAGTGACCTGGACCGAGCTTGCCGACTATCGCTTGATCGGTGTCGGCCGATTGAGCGGCAACCGCATGTTGCTCGACCACGCTCTGGCCGGGCTGAATCTGCGGCCCAAATGGTTCTACGAAGTGCAGCACCTGTCCACGTCCCTGGGCATGGTCGAGGCCGGGCTTGGCGTATCGGCCATGCCTAGCCTGGCCATGCCCAGTGCAGACCACCCTACCCTGGTAAGCGTGCCGTTGATTGAGCCGGAGGTCACCCGCACCTTGGGGCTGGTCTACCGCCGCGGCGCCTCGCTGTCGCCAGCAGCGGAGAAGTTCGTGTCGATCCTGCTGGAGAAATGGCCGAACCGCTGAGCATGAAACATTATTAACGCCGGTTAATTCAGCGCTGGGCCCGCCTGCCAATAAGCTATGCGTTTTATTCGGAGTTTTTCCATGCTCAAGACGTTGTCCTGCACGGCACTGCTGGTCGCCACCTTTGCCTGCTCTGCCGCAGAGCCCACCCCTGACCAGGCCCCCACGCTGACCGTGCTCAGCTCCGGCGGCATCATGGGCGCCATCCGCAACGTTGCACCGGCTTATGAACACACCTACGGGGTCAAGCTCAACGTGCTCGCCGCGCCATCGATGGGCCAGACCCCGCAAGCCATCCCGAATCGGCTGCAACGGGGCGAGCCGGCCGATGTGGTGCTGATGGTGGGCTCGGCGTTGGACAAGTTGGTCACCGACGGCAAGGCCGACAAGGCCAGCCGCATCGACCTGGGCAAGTCGTTCATTGCCATGGCCGTACGCAAAGGTGAGCCCAAGCCGGCTATCGGCACAATGGGTGAGTTGCGTCAGGTGCTGCTCGATAGCCCCTCGGTTGCCTACTCCGACAGCGCCAGCGGGGTGTACCTGTCCAAAACCTTGTTCCCGAGCATGAACCTGGGCGAAGGGTTCACCCACAAAGCCCACATGATCCCCGCCGAGCCCGTTGGCAAGGTGGTCGCACGCGGCCAGGCAGCCATCGGGTTCCAGCAACTGAGCGAGCTCAAGCCGGTGGCCGGCATCGACATCGTGGGGCTGATCCCGGCCGAGGGGCAAAAGATGACGATGTATTCGGGTGCGGTGGTTGCCAACAGCCAGCACCGGGCGGCGGCCCAGGCGCTGCTTGACTACATGGCCTCTGCCCAGGCGGACGCCGCCATCGAGAAAAGCGGCCTGACCCCGCTGCCGCACACGGCCCACTAAACTTCAACGCTCGGCTTAGGCACGTTGATCGAAGGCGTGCCCTGCCGGCGTACCGCAGCGTCTGAGACCCATCCTTCCTCGTTCCCAAGGCCGTCGCGATGCAAGACATGCTGCAAGAGATCCTCGACCAGGTGCGCCCACTGCTCAGCCAGGGTCAGGTCGCGCAATACATCCCCGCCCTGGCCCAGGTCGACCCCAACCAGCTGGGTATCGCAGTGCACAGCCTTGATGGCCAACTGCACTGCGCTGGCGATGCCTACACACCCTTTTCCATCCAGAGCATTTCCAAGGTGTTCAGCCTGGTCCAGGCGATCAACCATAGCGGCGAAGACATCTGGTCACGCCTGGGTTACGAGCCTTCGGGGCAGGCCTTCAACTCGCTGGTGCAGCTGGAGGTGGAAAAGGGTCGCCCGCGCAACCCGTTCATCAATGCTGGCGCACTGGTGATCTGCGACATCAACCAGTCACGCTTCGCCACCCCTGCCCTGTCGATGCGCGACTTCGTTCGCCGCCTGGCTGGCAACCCGCGCATCGTCAGCGACACGGTGGTGGCCGAGTCCGAATACCAGCACCGCGCACGCAATGCCGCCATGGCCTGGCTGATGACCGCGTTTGGCAACTTTCATAACGACGTGGACGCGGTGCTGAGCAGCTACTTCCATCACTGCGCGCTGTCGATGAACTGCGTCGACGTAGCGCGGGGCTTTGCGTTTCTGGCCAACAGCGGCTATTGCCCGCACAGCGGTGAACACGTGCTCAGCGCACGTCAGGCCCAGCAGGTGAACGCCATCATGGCTACCAGCGGCTTGTACGACGAAGCCGGCAATTTCGCCTATCGTGTGGGCCTGCCGGGCAAGAGTGGCGTTGGCGGCGGCATCGTGGCAGTGGTCCCCGGGCGGTACAGCATTTGCGTCTGGTCCCCAGCGCTTAACGCTTCTGGCAATTCGCTGGCAGGTATTCGTGCGTTGGAGTTGCTGAGTGAGCGCATCACGGGGTCGGTCTTTTCGGCGGTGCCTTGAGGGCCAGTGCCTACACGTCTGAACCCTTGTCAGACGTGCAAACCCCTTGTTTACAGTCAAGCACGATCGTCCCAAGTAAGATCCAGATGCACATACAGGCCCTCAGGGAGATCAGCCATGAGCATCAACAGCAAAAGACGACGTGACCTGAAAAAAGCCAAGAGAAAGCCTGCTATCGGCGGCGGCAGTGGCCTGCAGCCGTCAGCCCTCTATCAACTGAAGAGCTTTCGCAAAGCGTACATCAAGAGCTGGGGCATCAACTCCGAAGGTCACTTGGCCCAGGGCCACTATTCCTGGATGGCCGAACGCGTAAAGGGCTTCCCGCGTACCCTGGAGATTGGCTGTGGCGTCGGCCATTCCACGCTGGCGCTGCTGCAACAGGGGCATACCGTCGTGTGCGTGGAAGAGAACCCCCAGTGCATTGCGGCGACGCGCAAGCGGCTCGCCGACGAGGGCTTCTGCGTCGAGGTCATTGCCAGGGAAACGCCGGTTAGCCTCGATGAAAACGCCTATCGGCTGATCTACAGCGAAATCCCAGAAGCGCCCGAAGCGGACTGTTTGCTCATCGAGGGCGATGCCCTGAACGACCCCGCCTTGGAAGCATGGCTCGAACGTCAGCCAAAGTTCGACGCCGTCGCGTGCTGGTTGCTGGGTACCCATGATGCACGTGGGCACAACGCCGCGGTCGATCTGGCGCTGATGCCCACAGCCTATGAACATCGGATCTTCGTGCAGAACAGGGTCTACGAGATCGCTGATCGCATTCTTCGTTCTGGCGGTGTGCTGTCAGTGATCGACCGGGCTCAGACGCCGACCACACAGGATATGGTCGAGAAATTGCTGCAGCACCATCGCGAGCAGGCCAGCGTGACGTCCCTGGTGGTGCAACCTGTGGAATACACGCCGCACGTCGAGTCTGAGCAGCAAGGCGCCATGCGTATGATGACCACTAACCCCCTCGATGCTGCAATGGCATTCACGCCTGACGACCCGCCTACGATGTCGCTATGCTCGACGACGTCAGTCAAGCCATGAGGTAGGCGGCTTGTACCCAGGCCAGGTGTTCGGGGATGGATTGATCTGCAAAAAAAGATAGGGGTGTGAAAGAACTGGACCAGAGGCAGGCGCGGCCTTAGTTGTCGTTCGGTTCAGTTCCTTCACACACGGGTGCAGTGTCAGGGGGTAGAGAGCCCTGCACAACTGGCAAAATTAACAGCTGTGCGGGGCTTGAACTTGCCTCTATTGTTGTATTCGTCTGACCGGTATCACTTCGGCTTTATCAAAGCTTGCCACGTGGGATCCAAGTACTGTGCTCCGCACACTGAACGCCAATCTGCAAATTGTGTTCCTTGGGTGATCCGTACACGCGTGCCCCATTCCTTGTCGCACCGCAATCCGATCCGACCTATATGAAAAGGCTTTGGATAAGGGGCAAAGGGCAGGTAAGGGTCAATGGAACGGGGCAAGAGGAAAGGCCCTACCCGAAAAGGCCAAAAAGCTCTCCCGCCCAGCCCATCACCAGGATGCCGCCATGCTGTCGTTGTTCCGGCACAAACGGGCGCCGCTTGCGACCAACGCTCCCGAAGCACCTTCCACCGAACCAGCCAACAGAGACGCGGCCGGGACCGGCCGCGTCTCTGTTGGCAACACCACGTCGGCAGAAGCTTCTTGAGCACATCTGGCAGCGTACGTCGCTCTCCCGCCGACAGCTCGCGTCGCTGTACCTTGCGCCACTGGAACGCTATGCGAGCCTGGCCCAGCAGTTCCCAGCTTCTGAGAGCCACCACCATGCCTATCCCGGAGGCATGCTGGATCACGGCTTGGAGATCGTTGCCCACGCCCTCAAGCTGCGCCAGTCCTATCTTTTGCCTGCCGGCACGACGCCGGAAGATCAGGCCGCGCAGTCCGAGGACTGGACCGCCGCCGTGGCCTACGCTGCCTTGCTCCATGACCTCGGCAAACTCGCCGTCGACCTGTACGTGGAATATGGTGACGGCACGATCTGGCACCCCTGGCACGGTCCCGTCCAGCGGCCGTATCGCTTTCGCTACCGAGAGGATCGCGAGTATCGGCTGCATGGCGCAGCCACCGGCTTGCTCTATCACCAGGTACCCGACGGGCCCATCCTCGACTGGCTCAGTGCCTATCCCGCCCTGTGGGGATCGCTACTCTACGTGCTGGCAGGCCAGTACGAGCACGCCGGCGTGCTGGGCGAACTGGTCGTACAAGCTGATCGCGCATCGGTGGCCCAGGAGCTGGGCGGCGATCCTAGCCGCGCAATGGCTGCACCCCGGCATGCTCTGCAGCGCAAGCTCATCGATGGCCTTCGCTATCTTCTGAAGGAAGAGTTGAAGCTGAACCAGCACCAGGCATCGGACGGCTGGCTGACACAAGATGCCTTGTGGCTCGTCAGCAAGACTGTTTCCGACAAGTTGCGCGCCCATCTTCTATCCCAAGGTGTCGAGGGAATACCCGCAAGCAATACGGCAGTGTTCAATGTGCTGCAAGGCCTTAGAATGTTGCAGACAAAACCGGAAGACAAAGCCATCTGGCGCGCCACCGTGACCAGTGGCGAGTGGTCCCACAGCTTTACGTTGCTCAAGCTGTCACCCGCGCTGATCTGGGAGTACGGCGATCGGCCCGCGCCCTTCGCCGGCACTGTGACCGTCGATGCGGCACCTGCGACCGAGGAAGCGAATGCGCCTCCACCAGCCACGAGAGCTGGAGAATCCCCTATGCCCCCAACTGCGCCGCTGTCGGATCTGACCCAGGGCATGCCCACAGCAGGCCCCGACAGGGGTGCCGGATGTGATGGAGGAGCTGATATCGATGATCGAAGCACCGGAGGCCGCAGCTCTGGAGCCGCACGCGGAGCCCATGGCAGTGACGCAGCCAGCGCGTCCCTTGCAGCCTGAAGGGAGCACACAAGCGGCCATGCCTTCGCCCTCCGGCATGGGATCAAGACCGGTGCCCGGCAGCCCATCGCTCGCGACAGCACCGCCTTCTGGCGAACATTTCATTGCATGGCTGAAGCAGGGCATCGTTACCCGCCGTCTCATCATCAACGACGCAAAAGCACTGGTGCATACGGTTGGCGATACGGCCTATCTGGTCAGCCCCGGCGTGTTCCAGCGTTATGCGCAAGAGCATCCGCAGATCACCGCGCTGGCCAAGCAGGAAAAATTGCAGGAATGGCAGTGGGTGCAACGACGGTTCGAAAAGTTGCAACTACACCGTAAGCAGGACAGCGGCTTGAATAACTGGACGTGCGAAGTCAAAGGCCCGCGCAAGACGCGGCGGCTGCACGGCTACCTGCTCATCGCCCCCGAGACACTTTTCGACGACTTGCCGCCCAACAACCCCTATTTGTCGCTAGTCTGATACCAACGAGCTTGCCCGATTTCTTGGCTCGGTACAGCGCAAGATCTGCACGCTGCGGCAAAAGCAGAGATTGGATGCACCGACAGGAAAAGCACTATCCTGTTGCAGAAGGGTAGTTCCTGAATTTGGTTTGCCAGCCGTCATTGCATCGGTTCAGTCTTCCCCGCAGCTCTTGTCAGTACGCTTGAGAATACGCTCTGTCTCGGCGATGAGTTCGGAGGCCGCGCAGTTCAGCGCCGACGCGAACCTCAAGATCATCACCAGTGTCGGCATATGCTCGCCGCGTTCGATTTTGCCTATATGGGAACGGTCAACGCCGGCCAGGTGGGCAAGATTCTCTTGAGCTAGACAATTCTTGGCACGGAATGCGCGCACAGCTTTCCCGAACGCTTGGGCGGGTTCGGGTTCGTAAGTAGTGGTGCCTGTAGGTCGGCCTGATCGTGTGGGACGCTTCTGCATCTACAGAAGCGTCAAGGACGGGAGCGTTTTAAACCACGGTAAGTTTAACTCATTCTGCTATTGCTTTATCCCCAGCATGCAGCCATCGGAACATCGCCATGTCTCTCGACCATGCCACTGCTCCACTGCAAATTGCTGTTTCCACCGGCATCATGCCGACTGCACTGGCACACTACTCGCCAAGCAGCACATGGAAGAACCGGAGACACCGGTACGCCTGATAGAAACTACCGAGAAGGATCAGCACCAAGGGTTGAAGGATGGCCGCTACTGCCTGGGACTGTTCTTGTCCATGAATGAGCCGCCTCTTGCAAGAAAGGCATTCTCTCTCTGGCAAGACGAACTGGCACTGGCTCTGCCTTCGCGTTCGCCGCTACTGGCTTTTGCCGAAGTTCCGCTTGGAGAAGCAGTACCGTACCCCCCTGATCATGTGGCAAAGAGGATACTGTAGCCCGCTAGGGCAGCAGATCGAATCCCTGCTGTCATCGGCTGCCAGCAAGCTCAATGTAGTTGATCGGGTGAGCTCCTTTGAGTTGATGGCGGTACTGGTAGCGTCTGGTTATGGCATCGGTCTCGCCACCAAGTCACGTATCTCCTGTTCCCGCAATCTGGACCTTGTGATGCGCCCGCTGGCAAACGGCTCTCACCAAGTGACCACCTACCTGGCTCTACCGCATTCGCCTATGCCGGCCACTGTAAAACGTCTGATTCAACGCGCCCAAGCCGTCGCGAACAACGACAGCCTTTAACCCGGCCTTCAGCACGCAGCGCCGGAAGGCGCGGGTTGTCCGCATCCTCAACCGCTGCGATCCTGTCCGACACTGGCCACCCGTACACCCGCAGAATCCTGCAGCAGGGTGCGCGGCAGCACGAAGCCATTGAACGGACGCTGGGTGAACGGGTTGTTGGCCTTCTCAGCGGTGATGCGATAGCGCATGCCGCCATCGTTGGCGGTGAAACTCAGATCCACGCTGTTGTCGGTAGCACCATTGACGCGCGCCTGCCCCAGCAGGCGGAACAGCGACCACGGCCCGCGATAGGTCAGGCTGCTGCTGTTGCCGGTGCTGTTGATCAGCGTGATGCGGCTTTCCGTGCCATCGCCCAGGCTGTTCGGCCAGATCAGGCCGACAGTGCTGCTGGGGCCATGACTGTAGGGCACCAGTTGCCCTTCGATGCCCAGTACGCTGCTACGCCGGTTCGGGGTCAGGCCAAGCGGTTCGACAGCGAACTGCACGCCGAGCGCACCCCGGTTGTTGAAGAAAGCGTCGCGGATGCGGTTAGCCGCCTCCAATTGCGCCAGCACGTCGGTGCGCACCAGGTAGCCACCCCGGCGCTCGGAGTACAGTGCATCCAGATTGTCTTCGAGGAACAGCTTGAGGTACTGCTCCCTGAACTTCTGCAACCGTCCCTGCGGGCCGAAGAACGCCTCGAAGTCCTCCAGGGACGCATCGACGCGACTGGCCGGATTAAACGGATAGCGCCCGGCCAGCCGCTGGCTGTAGAAGCCGTAGACGTCCGCATCCCAGCGCCGCTCCAACTCCCGCAAAGCCTCGATCAGCAGGATATGCGAAGACTCATCAGCCAGCTTCTTCACATGGCGGTTGAGCGGTTCCGGCAGTCCGGCGGCCACGCGCTGCAGGTTGCCGATGCTATCCGGCCCCTTGAGGGTGAAGCGGGAGAGCACGCTCTCCAGCGCCGCCTTGCCACGATCCGGGCTGTCCTGCACGGCGCGGACGGTATCATAGACATCACCAATCGCCAGCATGGTGCCGTCGAGGAAAGGCGGCGTTTCTCCCTTGGGCGTCAGCAGCCCGCTCATCGTGGCAAAGGCGCGCGAGATCACCGCAGCCTGTTCGCGGGAAACGGCCTCGCTAGACGGGATCTGCGCCTGCGCCCCCTCGCTGGTCGCAGTCGCCATCGGATAGATAGTGCTGTTGTCACGCACGGTTTCCACCAGGCGGCGCAAGGGCGCAGCCGGGCTGGTGACGCTGCCCAGCACCTCGACAGCCTGCGAGATGTTGTCGAAGTCCACCACGTCGAGCTGGCCCAGCGAGCGATGCCAGGTATCGATGTAGTCGGCGTTGTAGAGTGCCCGGATACGCTGTGCCAGCGCCTGCTTGTCCGCCTCGGAGTAATCGATACGGGCACGCTCGCCGAGCGTCCACTGGTCGATCATCGCTAGTTCGGTCAGGTCGTGGCTGTGCGGCTCGAAGTAACCACGGAACCCCTTGCCCGTGAGCAAAGCGTCGATACGGGTTCCGACGTGCCCGTCCTGCTGCGCTACCGGTTTGAACAGAGTGTCAAATGCCGGCCCGACCTCGTGGCGCAGATCCAGCGGGGCATACAGTGCATCCTGCGCCTGCTGTTTCATCGCCATGTAGACCCGCTGCTGGAGCGGGATCTGCCGCAGTTGCTGCTGCACTTCCCGCACCCGCTGCCGGTACTGCGGCAGGCTGGCATCGGCGTATTTCATCGCGTATTCCAGGTGGCGCATCAGCGCACCCTGCACACGGCCTTCAGCGGGGAATGCCGTCTGCCACTGCCGGGCCATCCACTCCTCGACGATCTCCGGGCGCCGGTTCTCCCGGTCTTCGATCATGCGGTAGACACGCAGTGCCGCGAGCTGATCGGTGCTGTTGTCACCGGCCGCCTCAATGGCATTCATCGCCCCCGTGGCCAGCGCCGGCAGGTAGCGCCTGGACAGCAGTTGCAGGTATGCCTCGTCCACCTTCGGGCCGATCGTGCGCCCATGATACAAGCCCATGTCGGATACCAGTGGCCAGGCCTCCCGGTAATCGCCATAGACGGCCACCGCGCTGCGGATCTGGTCGAGCGGCTCCAGCAGGTTGCGTCCGGTCGGATCGATGCGACCATCAATGCGCGCCGCGCTGAACTCGCGACTTTTCTCCAACACGCTGGCGGCCTTGTCGCGGTTAACCACGTAGTAGTGGTGCCAGCCAGCGGCGACCAGCACACCGCCCAGCGTGGCGGCACAACAACCGGCTATCAGTACCCGCTTCTTGTCTGCCAGCACCTTGACGTTGTCGCCAGCCAGGCCCGCTTCGGGATAGATGATCTGCTGAAACAGGCGCTGGGCGAAGTAGACCACTGAACGCCCGTCCGGCTGCGCCCCCGGTACCGGCTCCGGCATGCCGTACGAGCGCGCAGCCGCATTGACGAAGGCATTGCACACCAGCCCCTGCTGGTACACCGAGGAGAAATAGACGCCGCGCACCAGGGCCGGCGTGGTGAAGCGGTCGCTGCCGAGGATCTCCCGCAGGAAGCCCAGCAGTACCGGACGCATACCAGCCAACTGACGCACCAGCGAGAACAGTCCCTCGCGCTGCTCCTGGCTGGTCGGTTCGCCGAGCGCGTCGAAGACCTGCTCGTTGAGCCGGGAGACGAATGCGTCGTAACTGGTCGACAGCTCGCTCAGCCAGGCGTCGAAGTCGTCCATCGACTCCAACGTGAAGGTGAAACCGAAGATGTCCTCGCGCACCGAGCGCGGCAGGCGGGCGAAGAACGGGCCGAAGCCTTCGAGCTGGTCGAACTTGGTCAGCGTCACGTACAGCGGCGGCCGGGTGCCGAGCTGGCTACTGAGTTCGGCCAGACGCGAGCGCAGCAGGATCGCCAGCGCCTTGCGATCGCTGGCACCACGGCCGAGCAACGCGACGATATCCACCACCAGCACCACACCGTTCAACGGCCGCCGGCTGCGGTTTCGGCCCAGCCACGACACCAGACCGTCCCACAAGCGGGCATGGGTGCCGAGCGGCAGACGGCTCTCGCCACCGTCAACACTGGACGAGGCATCCCCATCTTCGCCCTCGGCTGCTTGCGGCGGCGCACCTTCCAGGGGCGGCACATCCGACTGGCTGATGATTTCCCCAGGCGGGTCGATCAGCACAGCCTGGTCGCCAATCCACCAGTCGACCGGGTAGGCAAGATCGGGATCACCGTGTTGCCGCCGACTGCCAGCCTTGGTGATCGCGGTCAGCGAAAAACTCTGGTTGGAGCGGTTGATCAGGCTGGTCTTTCCTGCGTTCTCCTCCCCGAGTACCAGATACCAGGGCAACCGGTACAGTGCGTCGCGTCCCCCCAGGTTCTGGCGCAAGGCGGCAAGGCTGAGATCCAGCGCCCGATCCTGGGCCTCTACAAAGCGCAGCGACGGGTCTTCCTCCCGGCGTTGTGCTTGCCGCTGCGCTTCCTCGAAGCGCTGGTTGCGGCTGCGCAGCACCAGGGCCCAGATCAACGTGGGCACCAGCACCAACAGCACGGTAGCCAGCACCCGCATCGACAGCTCAGCCAGCGGCTGCTGATCGCGCCAGGTCAATTGCGGGCCAAGCCACCAGATCCCAATCATCAGAAAACAGCAGGCCAGCAACAGCAGAACGGGCATCGCGCTGTTGAACTGGCGCACCAGCGGCAGCCCGAAGCGTTTGAGATAAGTCCAGATTCTCGACATGTGACGGTACTCCTTAACCTTTCAACCCAGACTCAGTGACGGACTGCGGAGAAACCCGCTGCGCCAGTTGCGCATGCAGCTCCGGTTCCCATCGCTGTGCGCTGGTCGTTTCCATCAAACCGATGGCGTGCGTATAGAGATCCTCGGCCAGCCAGGACAGGCCGCGCGCCGCAAGCAGATCGGCGGCGATCACCGTGACGTGGCAGCGCTGGCGGGGAGAACTGTCCGCCTTCTGCAGATCCTGCAGCCGGTGCAGCAGTACTTCCACGCCGGCGCTGTCGAGTTGCTCGATCAGCTCTTCGCGCAAAGCACCGTACTCCTGCCAGGCACCACCCTGGGTGTCGTCCTCCGCGCTCGTACTGATCCAACGGGCGGTCTCGTCGTCGACGAATGGCCGGCCGTCATGGAATTTCAGTTCCAGCAGCGTGGGCAGGCGGCGTACGAAACGCACCACGGCATGGCGGATAGCCTCCGCCACCTCTTTCATCTCCAACCGGTCAGCCACGCTCGCAGCCAGGAAGCTGCCGCGTACCCAGTAGGGCGACGACACCACACTCTTTTCGATCCGATGCAACAGCATGGGATCGACGACATTGGCACCAAACGCATCCTCATAGAGCGCGACGGTATCGGCAGGGACGCCATGCAGTTCCGTCCTATTCTCGTGCCGGGCCGAAGGCGCCGCATGCAGGTGTGCCCACAGGGCGAAACGGCGCAACTGGTAGCCAGCCGGATCGTAGGCATCCTGCTGGTTGACGAACTCGGCGACCGTCAGCAGCGTTTTCCTGCTCTCGCGCTCGTTACCCAACTGCAGGCCGCCCGCAGAGGAAAAGAACTGTTCGGTTATCGCCTTGCCGCCTTTTTGCCCGGGTGCCGGTGAACTCTGCGCAAGTGGCGGGAGTGGTGACGTATCCTCTTCCACCCGGCGGATGAGTTGAGCCGTCAGCCTGGTGAGCAAGTCGTCATCGAGTTGCGTCGCAGCGGCACCGCTGCGCAGGCTTCCCAGCGCCTTGCGCGCCATCTCGGTGTACTTGGCGGAAAAGCTCGTCGGGTCGAGTTGCGGCAGTGCCTCGCTCAGGCGCTCGAACAGCAAGGCCAGCGTGCGTCGCTTGGCCAGGTAGCCGGTGGCACCCGGCTTGGGATAGGCCGACTCCCAGTAGCGCTCGACCATCCCGGCCAGCAGCACCAGCGACTCGGCCCAGTCCTGCCATTCCCCCGTGCGCAACCGCGCGGTGATGAGATACCCGGCCACCCGCAAATGCTTGCACTGCCGCGCTAGGTATTCACGCGCCGCCTCGTCGATATAGGACCAGTCCATGCCGGGCTCGTGCAAACTTCCCAGCTTCGCCATCTCCTCCTCAAGGCCCTGGAAGGTTTCGTCCTCTTCATCGAAGTAGCCCGCCGGCTGTTTCTCATCCAGCGGTGCCAACAGAGCTTCCATGTCCAACGCTATGTCATCGCTCACCAGTGACAGGCCTCCCGCTGACGATCCACCAGGCCCTTCAGCCCGGAGGCATCGAATACCAGCCCATCGAACGGGATGTAGTCGCTCTCCAGACGCAAACGGGCACCCTCGCTCACCCGTCTCAACTGATCGATGGCAACCAGACCACGCCCGGCATCCACAACGTTGCCCACCTCCAGTACCTGCCAGGGCACCTTCGATGCGGTGATCGGGCGCTCGTCCAGAACCAGGCGCATCAGTACCTGGTTACGCTCGATCGGCTGCTCCACCAGCAGTTGCAGGCGAGTAATATTGGAGAGGCAACTGACCGCTAGGTAGGGCCGCTGCTCGGCCACGCCCAGCGCCGGCGCGGAGATCACCACCTGCGGCTGATCCAGAGCCAGATCGCTGCTTTCCATGATCAGGAAACGCGCCTCGTCCTGGGCAGATCTGGCCGTTTCGTTGTCGCGCACCAAGTCGGCAATCGACGGCACCACAATACGCGGTGCCGCGTCGTGGTCATCAGACTGCCCACGCGGTACAACGGGAAGCGGTGGCGTGCCGTCCCGTTCATCGAAGCAGGCCAGCCGCTCTACCGCCGAGACAATCGCAACACAGTCACGTGCAGTCTGAGTACCTGGTTCGGCCAGCGTTGCAACCTCCCCGCGTTGCTCCACCTGGCCTTTATCCCAAGCATCGCACCCGCCCCCCAGCAGCAACCACACGGGCAGCAGTGGGAAAAACACTTTCATGAGGAACGGACCTCCCTTTCATCCAGATTCCATTGCTGGCATTTTCGTGCCAGGGTCCGCTTGGGAATACCCAGGCTCAGTGCTGCGCGACTACGCGAACCGTCGAGCTGACGCAGACGGATGTCGATCATCATTCGCTCGAAAGCATCGACGGCCTCCGGCAGGTTGTCGGTTGCCAGCAGTTGCTGAACCAACGCATCCGCGTCGTCTTCGTTGTCTGTTGGTACTGCCAGGGGCGGCTCGAAGTACATCATCAGCGCGCTCACACTCTCTGCACAGATGGCTTCTCCGTTCCCAGTACGTTCGGCGGCAGCCAGCACCAGGCTGCGCAGCTCGCGTACGTTGCCGGGGAAGATATGGGCTTCCAGCAGACGCAAAGCATCAGGCGCAATGCCAGCTACATGCACCTGCCGCTCCCGGTTATGCTGGAGCAGCGCATGGGCCACAAGCGGTGCCACGTCCTCGATCCGCTCGCGCAGTGCCGGCAGGTGCAGGTTCAACTGGCGGATACGGAAATACAGATCCTCGCGAAAACGGCCATCGCGGATCATCTGCGGCAGCGGCTGATGCGTCGCGCAGATCAGGCGGAAGTTCGACGCACGCTCGTCCGTCGCGCCCACTGGCCGGTACTTCTTCTCGTTGAGGACGCGCAGCAGCCTACTCTGCAGTTCCAACGGCATATCGCCGATCTCGTCCAGGAACAGAGTGCCGCCATCGGCCTCGGCCACCAGCCCGATGCGCGCCTGGGTCGCCCCGGTAAAGGCCCCCCGGGTGCTGCCGAACAATTCAGCCTCGATCAGGTCTTTCGGGATCGCCGCGCAATTGACCGGCACGAATTTTCCGGCGCGCGACGACGCCTGGTGGATCAGCCAGGCGGCATGATCCTTACCCGCCCCGGTTTCCCCGGTGATCAGGGCCGACAGGTGCGAATCGGCAAGATTGACCATCTCCTCGCGCACCCGCCGGGCCGCTGCACTGCCTCCGACGAACTCGGCGGCCAGCAGGCGCACCGCTCGCGTACGCCCCTGCTCGGCTTCGCGTGCCTTGCGCACCGAATGCTCGTAGCGGGCGTTCCTGTCCGCCGCCATTCGATCGCGCAGCCGAGCAAACAACCCGGCGTACATGCCTGTCAGCGCCTGCCACACGGGATCGGCACGCCAGGCATGCAAACCATCCGGGCCACCGACCCAGACCAATACCCCATGAGCCTGCTGGCAGGCATCCAGCAGGGGCATTGCCAACAGGCCCGCACGGCTCGGCAGGCGTGCGCGCAGTGCATCGAAACTCTCTCCGACCGCGACCAGTTGCAGCACATCGTCGATCTGGCAGGGCTGGCCCGCCAGCAGGTTATAAACCAGCGGGTTGTCCTGCTCTCCCAGATCAATCGCCGGTAACCCATCGACCGGTAGAGATGTTGACGTGCTGGCAAGCGGTTGCAACCAGCCACCCTCGGCATCGCGCTGGAAGCACAGACCCTGTTCCAGGCCATGCGCCTGCACGGCAGCCGTCAGAAAAATCTGCGCCAAACGCTCCAACTGCGTCGTTGCGGCCATCTCGCCCGCCAGCCTTGCTATCTGCAACGCTTCCATGCGTCCTCCCTCAATCCAGAATCGCCCGGAACTCGTGCTCATCCCAATCCAGACGGACAGTGGAGAAAGGCTCGCCGGAGGCCTGGCGCTGCAAGGTTGCCAGTGCCAGTGGCGGCAGCAGCTCACCATCGAGGCTGGCATCAAGCATGCGCGCGCCGTTTTCGTGGCGGATGCAGCGACGACGCAGTTCCGCGCGGGCGCTCTCATCCACCTCCAACTGCGCGCCGTAGCGCTCTTCGTACTGCCGCCGGATGCGCTGCAGACGCGCATCGACGATCTCGCCCAGCACCGCCTCATCGAGGTAGCGGTACGGCACCACCTGCATGCGCGCAAGCAGGGCGGGCTTGAAGAAGCGCATCAACCGTCCGCGCAGCGCCTCGTCGTCGAGATCTCCCAGGCTGTCGTCCTGCTGGTCGAACCCAAGGTTCGAAGTCAGGAAGAACAGAATGTTCTTGCAGTCGATCAGGCGCCCCTCACCATCGGCCAGCTCGCCCTTGTCGAACGCCTGATAGAAGATGTTGAGCACTTCCGGGTGGGCTTTCTCGACCTCATCCAGCAACACCACCGAATACGGCCGCTGGCGGATCGCCTGGGTCAGTACCCCACCTTCGCCGTAGCCAACATAACCCGGTGGCGCCCCGAGCAGGCGCGCAACAGTGTGCTTCTCCTGGTACTCGGACATGTTGATGCTGGTCAGGAACTGCTTGCCGCCGAACAAGTTGTCGGCGACCGCCAGCGCGGTCTCGGTCTTGCCGACACCACTCGGCCCCACCAGAAGGAAGGCACCTAGCGGCGTACCGGGCCGGCGCAAATCGGCCAGCGCAGTCAACAGGTAACGGTGTACCCGCTCAATAGCCGCATCCTGACCTCGCACCCGCTCGCGCAGCACCGACGGCAGGCTGCCCAGGCGCTCCACCCGATCGCTGGTGATGGTGTTGGCCGGAATCCCCGTCCAATCCGCAATCACCTGCGCCACCTGCTCCCGGCCCACGTCCGCATGCAGCAGCGCGCCCTCGCGCTGTAACACAGTCAGTTCTTCCACCTTGGCGACAAGCTGTTCACGTACCAGAACGTCGTCCTTCGCCTCGGCCCGTAACGCCAGGATCTCATCCACCAACGCACGCTGCTGTTCCCAGGCCACTTGCAGCTGGGCCATCCGCGTTTGCACGTCCTGACGCGTCGTATCCAATCCATCCAGACGCGACGCATCGACGTTCCGGCCAGCCTGGCGATCCTGCCACAGATGCTCAAGTTCAGCATCGATCTGTACCAGCTCACTGTTCAGCGCAGACAGCGGCCGGGGCGATTCGGCCAGTGCTGTCGCCACCCGCGCGCAGGCGGTATCGAGCACATCGATGGCCTTGTCCGGCAACTGCCGGCCGGACAGATAGCGCGCGGATAGCGCCGCCGCAGCCTGAAGTGCGTCATCGCTGATATAGACACGGTGGGCCTGCTCGTAGACCGGACGCAACCCCCGCAGGATATGCACCGCCTGCTCCGGGCTCGGCTCGTCCAGCTTCACCAACTGGAAGCGCCGCGACAACGCGGGGTCTTTCTCGAAATACTTCTTGTACTCGCTCCAGGTCGTAGCCGCGATGGTACGCAGCTCACCGCGCGCCAGCGCCGGCTTGAGCAAGTTCGCCGCGTCGCTGCCACCGGCAGCATTGCCTGCGCCGATCAGGGTATGTGCCTCGTCGATGAACAGGATGATCGGTTTCGCGGAGGCCTTGACCTCCTCGATCACCATCTTCAGCCGCTTCTCGAACTCGCCTTTCACCGAGGCTCCGGCCTGCAATGCCCCCAGATCGAGGCTCCATAAGGCCACCTGGCGCAGCGGCTCAGGCACGCGTCCCTGCACGATGCGCAGCGCCAACCCTTCCACTACGGCGCTCTTACCGACACCGGCATCGCCGACCACAATGGGATTGTTCTTGCGCCGCCGAGACAGGATGTCGGTGGCCAGATCGATCTCCGCATCACGGCACAGCACCGGATCGATGCGCCCCTCGCGGGCCTGGGCGGTGATGTCCTGACCGTACTTGGCCAGGCCAGATTCGGCTGCCGCAGTTGGGGATACCGCAGCGCCCGCCTCCGAGTCCTGCGGGGTCTCGGAGGAGTTGGCCAGCAAAGCGTTGAACTGCTTGCGCAGCGTCTCGCGGTTGATGTCTTCAAGCAGCCGAATGGCCTGCAGGGGCAGATAGCGGCCGGGATTCATCAGCACGGCCAGCAGCAGGCTGCCACCACGGATGACGTCCTGCTTCGCTTCCAGCGAGCCGAGCAGCCAAGCCTCCTGCAACAACTCGATCAGCAGCGGAGAGAACGACGGGTACTGGTCATTACCGTCGTCCCGCCCGGCGAACGCAGACGAGAGCGCCTGCCTTGCGGCATCCACATCGATACCGCCGTGCTTGAGCAGTATCCGCACGTCACCCAAGGGGTTATCCAGGAGCTTGAATAACAGATGCGGCACCGTCACTTCTGCGCCGCGATGTGTGATGCACAGGCTGGAAGCTTCTTCCAGGCCATGCCGGCAAGCCGGATTCAGGCGTTCGAAAAGCGCCGGCAGATCAATCCTGATCATCTCAGGGAACTACTCCTTAGATACTTGCGGCCATCCAACCGGGGCCGCCACCTGATCCCTGCGCCTGATGCGCACCGTGCAGTTTCCTGACGACACATCCTGCGCTTGCAAATAAAAACACCCAAGAGTCTGACCAGATAATCACATGCCTAACAATCAGACTTTTCTGATTTTAGGGACATACTTCAGCTTTTTAGGCTGAGCTGGTTTTTTGATTGACACAATAGAAAAGCACTCGTCATCCTCGCCGCGGTTTGAGTGGTTTTTGAAAAAGGAGTTTTAGCATGTCGAGCAAACCAGGATCTGTCGCCCCGCAGGAACGCATCAATATCAAATACGTTCCCGCCACCGGCGACCAGCAAGCGGAAATAGAACTGCCCCTGAAACTGCTGGTAACCGGCGACTTCAAGGGACACGGGGAAGAACAGGCGCTGGAAGAGCGCCAGGCCGTCAGGATCGACAAGGACACCTTCGATGCCGTGTTGTCCAAGGCCGAACTGAAGCTCGACCTGGAAGTGCCGTCCATCCTCGGTGATGGCGACAAAGGCGACACCCTGGCCTTCAACCTGCAATTCAAATCGATGAGCGACTTCTCGCCCGACGCCATCGCCAAGCAGGTTCCCGCCCTCAACAATCTTCTGGAACTGCGCGAAGCACTGGTTGCCCTCAAAGGGCCGCTGGGCAATGCGCCGGCCTTCCGCAAGCAGTTGCAAACACTGCTAGCCAATGAAGAGGCCCGCAACAAACTGACCCAGGAACTCGGCCTGCAGCCGGATCAACCCCTGAACTCTTGATCGGCAGTCCTGGCACTGCCGCTCGGGACAGCCGTCCCGGGTCTTCCTTCGCGTACTGACAAGGAGTCACATCATGACCCAAGAAAACGCAGCGCTCGTCGACGCTGAGCGCGCCACCGATTCTTCCAGCCTTCTCGACCAGATCATGGCCCAGACGCGTATCGCGCCCGACCAGGAAGGCTATGCCATCGCCGAACGCGGCGTGGCCGCTTTCATCACCGAAATGCTCAAGTCCGACGACCGCGAGCAACCGGTCAACAAAGTGCTGGTCGACCAGATGATCGCCGAGCTCGACCACCAGCTCAGCCAGCAGATGGACATCATCCTGCACCAGCCGCCGTTGCAGGAGCTTGAATCCGCCTGGCGCGGCCTGAAGCTGCTGGTGGATCGCACCGACTTCCGCGAGAACATCAAGATCGAAGTGCTCCACGTCACCAAGGACGAGTTGCTGGAAGACTTCGAGAGCGCCGGCGATATCACCCGCAGCGGCCTGTACAAGCACGTCTACACCGCAGGCTACGGCCAGTTCGGCGGCGAACCGACCGCGACCATCGTCGGCAACTACACCTTCGGCCCCGCCGCGCCGGACATCAAGCTGCTGCGCTACGTCGCCTCAGTCGGTGCCATGGCCCACTCGCCCTTCCTCGCAGCGGCCGGCCCGGAGTTCTTCAACCTCGACGACTTCCAGGGCCTGCCCGACCTCAAGGAAGTCAAAGACATTTTCGAAGGCCCGCGCTTCGCCAAGTGGCGTGGCCTGCGCGAAACCGAAGATGCGCGCTACCTCGGCCTGACCTTGCCGCGCTTCCTGCTGCGTCAGCCCTATGACCCGCTGGAGAACCCGGTGCGCAGCTTCACCTACCGGGAAGGCATAGACGGCGATCACGCCAACTACCTGTGGGGCAACACCGCCTACCTGCTGGCCAGCCGCATCACCGAGAGCTTCGCCCGCTACCGCTGGTGCCCGAACATCATCGGCCCGCAGTCCGGCGGCGCGGTCGACGACCTGCCCGTGCACCTGTACGAGTCCCTGGGGCAACTGCAGGCCAAGATCCCGACCGAAGTGCTGGTCTCCGACCGCAAGGAATTCGAACTGTCGGAAGAAGGCTTCATCCCGTTGACCATGCGCAAGGACAGCGATAACGCCTCCTTCTTCTCGGCCAACTCCGTGCAGAAACCGAAGATCTTCCCCAAGACACCGGAAGGCCTGCAAGCGCAGACCAACTACAAACTCGGCACGCAACTGCCCTACATGTTCATCATCAACCGCCTGGCCCACTACATCAAAGTGCTGCAGCGAGAACAGATCGGCAGTTGGAAAGAACGCCAGGATCTGGAGCGTGAGCTCAACATGTGGCTCAAGCAGTACATCGCCGACCAGGAAAGCCCGTCCGCCGACGTGCGCAGCCGCCGTCCGCTGCGTGCAGCCCACATCGAGGTGCAGGACGTCGCCGGCAATCCGGGCTGGTACCAGGTCTCGATGGCCGTGCGGCCGCACTTCAAGTACATGGGCGCCAACTTCGAACTGTCCCTCGTGGGCCGTCTCGACAAGGATCAGTGAAGTAAGGAGGAGTACCCATGCCAAGATCGGCGGGTCTAGGGAGTCTGTTCGAGCGGCTTGACCCCGACGTTCCTCTCCTGCGCATCCTGTCTCGGCAGGAACAGGTACAGGAGCGCATCCGGGGGATCAAGCAGAACCTTGAACGCATTCTCAACACCCGCCAGGGCTGCTCCGCGAGCAGCCCTGAGCTGGGCCTGCGGGACTTCAACAACGCCTCACTAGGCAGCACTGACCTGCAACAGCGGGTCGGCGCAGACATACGCCGCTCGATCGCGGCCCATGAGCCGCGCATCAAGGTTGTCAGCGTGCGCGTGCAGCCTGACGCCACCCAGCCCCTGAACCTGCATATCAGGCTCGATTGCCTGGTGCCCCTGCAGGGGATGGAAGAACAGATGGAGATCGACCTGGTCGTCAACGGACTGGATCGGCTCATAAGGATATCGGGATGAGGCAGGTATGCCGTTACGCACCAAATTCCGCGACGAACTGAACCTGCTGCGCCGGCTCGGCAGCCAGTTCGCTCTCGAAAACCCTCAGCTTGCACGCTTTCTGGGCGACCAGACGGCCGATCCGGACGTAGAACGCCTGATCGAAGGCTTCGCCTTCCTCACCGCCAAGCTGCGGCTGAAGATCGAGGACGACCTTCCCGAGCTCACCCACTCGCTGCTGCAATTGTTGTGGCCGAACTACCTGCGCCCGCTGCCCAGCGCCACCATCATGCGCTTCGATCCGATCGAGCGGGCCGTCAGCGAACGCCAGGTGATCCCCAAGGGCACCCGCATGCTGTCCCGGCCCGTCTCCGGCGTATCCTGCGAGTTCCGCACCTGCACCGACGTCGTGCTCTATCCACTGCGCCTGCGCGAGGTCAGCGACGCACACACCCGGGAAAAGTCCATCGTCCGCATCGACCTGCAGTCCATCACTGACAACCCGCTCGATGCCATCGATTGCGACCGGCTGGACTTCCACCTCAGCGGCGACGGCACCACCGCGCAGACGCTCTACCTGTGGCTGTCCAGATACCTCAGCGGCATCACCGTGGAATGCGACGGCCAGGTACGCCATCTGTCCCCCAGGCAGGTGGCGTTTCCCGGTTTCGATCCGGACGAAGCGCTGCTGCCCTACTCGAAGAACGCCTTCGATGGCTACCGTATCCTGCAGGAATACTTCGTCTTCCCGCAGCGCTTCCACTTCTTCAGCCTGACCGGTCTGCGCGCGCTCTGGCCCGCCCAGGCTACCGAACACATCCGCTTCGAGTTGCATTTCTCGCGGCCAATGCCCGCCGACATTCGCCTGCGCACCGCTGACATCGCGCTGTATTGCACCCCGTCAGTCAACCTCTTCCCCCACGATGCCGAACCGGTTCGCCTCGACGGGCGCAGGGTCGATCAACGGCTGATGCCCACCGGCCAGCGCCCCGAATACTTTGAGATTTTCAGCATCGACAACGTCAGCGGCTGGCAGGTCAAGTCCGACGGCCAGCGCGGCGAACGCTTGCGTACCTTTCATCCGTTCGAGTCGTTCCAGCACGAAATCGAACATGCCCACGGGCGCACCGCGCTCTACTACCGCAGCCGCATCGAGCCCGCGCTAATCCAGGATGGCGTCGTCCATCGGATCGCCTTCGTGCGCGGCGACGAAACCGACTACATCGGCCATAGCGAAACCGTCTCGATCTCACTCACCTGCACCAACCGCAACCTGCCGCTGGCCCTCGGCGCTGGCGATATCTGCCTGCCCACCCAGAGCACGCCGAGGTTCGCCACCTACGCCAACATCACGCGCCCCACCCCCTCGTACCGCCCGGTATTGGACGGCGCACTGCAATGGACACTGATCTCCAACCTGTCGCTGAACTACCTGTCGCTGCTCTCGGCCGAGCCGCTGAAGGCCGTCATTCGCGCCTACGACTTCGCCGCACTGCATGACATCCAGCAAGCCCGTAGCACCCGCAAGCGCCTCGACGGCATCGGCGAAGCGATCACCACCCCGGCCGACGTACTGATGAAAGGCCTGCCCATCCGCGGCCTGCAGACCCTGCTCAAGCTCGACCAGAGCGCCTTCCTGTGTGAAGGCGACCTCTACCTGTTCGGCACCGTACTCAGCCACTTCTTCGGCCTGTACGCCAGCATCAACTCATTCCATCAACTGGAAGTCCTCAACACCACCAACAACGAGCGCTACGAATGGCCATTGCAGACCGGCAAGCAACCGCTGATCTAGCCGATACCCTGCTGGCCGAGGCAAGGAACTACGATTTCTTCCGGCTATTGGAGCATCTGCACCACCTGCACGAGGACGACCTCGAAGCAGCGGACACCTTCGACCCGGACAACCTGCGCGTGCGTCTGGCCAGCTATCCGGGCCTGGGTTTTCCTGCCTCCGACGTCGCCCTGGCCGAGCGCATGCCGCCCCATGTCCAGGGCGATTACCGCGTCCAGGCCACCTTCCTCGGCATGCACGGGCCGGACTCCCCGCTGCCCGGCTACTACCTGGACAGGCTCGCCTACGAACACGCGCAGGGCATCGGCATCCGCCCGGCCTTCCTCGACTTCTTCAACCACCGCCTGCTCACCCTGCTGCACCAGACCTGGCGCAAGTACCGCTACTACGTGCGCTTCCGGCGCGAAGCCAAGGATCGCTTCTCGCGCTACGTCTTCTCCCTCATGGGACTTAACGACGAAGAACTGCGCGGCACTACGCCCATCGCCTGGAGCCGCCTGCTCAGCTATGCCGGCCTGATCGCCAGCCGCAGCCGCTCGCCCACCGTCGTCTCGGGCATCATCGCCCACTGCTTCGACCTCACCGACGTCAGCATCCGCGAATTCGAGCAACGCTACATGGACATCCCGCAGCCCCAGCGCCTGGCGCTGGGCAAACGCAACGGCACCCTGGGCGACAATTTCGTCCTCGGCGGTCGCGTGCGCACGCGCGCCAGTAAGTTCACCCTGGTCATCCGCGATCTGAATCAAGAACGCTTCCGCCAGTTCCTGCCCAGCGGCGAGAACTTCGCCCGGCTGCGCAAACTGATCGACTTCCTGCTGCCCGACCCGACCGCCTACGACCTGGAGCTGGGGCTGCGTCAGGAAGAAGTACCGCCTTTCAACCTCAAGCGCAGCAACGGCACCCATCTGGGCTGGACGAGCTTCATGGATCGCCAGAGCCTGCGCAGCCAATCCACCGTCCGCATCAGGGTGCGCTCATGAACCGGCCCGCCAACACACCGCGCATTGCCCTGGTGGTCGTCAACCCGCAGATACTGCGTCAGGGCTGCGCGCCCAGCTACAGTTTCGAGGCGGCGGGCGGCACTATCGGCAGCCACGGCACCGACTGGCTGCTCAGCGACAACCGCGAGCGCATTCTCCCCGTGCACTGCGAAATCGTGCTCGACGAAGGCCTGTTCTGCGTCGTCGACCGCTCGGGCCACACGCGCCTGAACGGCAGCGATGCCGCCCTGGGCCTGCACGTCAGCGCCCGCCTGGCCGAAGGCGACATCCTGCACATCGGCCCCTACCGGGTATCCGTCCACCTGCACGACCAGCAACATGCGCTGCCCGACCCGTCGCGCCACCTGATCCAGTACGACGTGGGCGAACTGCTCAACCTCCAGGACGAGCGCCTCGACCTGTTCGAGCAACTGGCGCCGGACGTCCTGCCCGACAGCGCCCCCACGGCAGAGAAAGACCTCCTGCAAAGCTGGCTGGAAGGCGCAGAGCCCGGCAACGGCGATCTCGACCCCCTGCTGGCCCTCAATGCCGGCCGCATCGTCGAGGAAGCGCATCAGTACAGCCTTATCGAAGACATCCACCACGGCATGACGCCAGCCAGCACCCAGCCGGATCTGGCCGCCACCCGCTTCGAAGCCATCAGCGGGTTGCCCGTCGCACGGCCCGAAGCCGCCGTCAGCTCCTACCTGGTGGCAGAGCTGCCGCCCGCACCGGCCTGCACCGCCGGGCCATTGCTCGACATCCTCCAGCCTTCGGCGCCGACGACATACAGCGCCACAGCCACCCAAACCGCCATGAACCCGGCACAGGCACAACAGCCCGACGCCCTCCTCACCCATGCCATCACGATAGGGCTCGACGCTATGTTGCCGTCCGCACCGTCCAGAGCCGAACTGGAAAGATTCTGGCAGGCATTCAACCAGGCCTACGACCAGGCACAGCGCACACAAGAGATGGAAGCGCAATGAAACTCAAACCACACCTCGCACTCCTGCTCGCCGCCGCGAGCCTGCCCGGCTGCAGCTTGCTCGGCTTCGGCGAAGACGAAGAGCCCCTGGGGCCGACCACGCAAGTGGCGTTCAGCCTTTACGCCAGCCCCAGCGTCAACCCCAACCCGAACACCCCACAGGCCGAAGCGGACGCCACCGTCCACACTCCGTCCGTGGCCACGCCCATCGGCGTGGACGGAGCCGGACAGGCGCTCTACCAGATCAACCTGACGGGCAGTGACCAGCTCGACCTGATCGACAAACTCAGCATTCTGCTCAACCAGTTGCAGTCCGGTGGTTCGGGCGACGCGCCTGCACGTCTGGCAGAAGGCATTCCCTTCGACCCTTCGCTGCAGATACCCAAGGCCGATGGCACGCCCGCCACGCCGACCCTGTCCCGTATCCCCGACCTGGAAGCGCTGGCGCGGCGCACCTATGACGTACCCCTGGTGCCAAACACCCTCGACGACCGCGCTCCTGCCTGGCTCGACGCGGCCACCGACGCCTGGCAGCACGCTGGCACCGCCCCGGCCGAAAGCGCCGCCAGCCCCGCGCCCGAGGCCGTGGCCACGCCCATCACCTTCAAGATCCTGCAGCTCAAGGACGACTCGCTGTTCCTCAACGCCGACCTCGACCTGCTCACCCAGAACCTCAAGAAAGCCCTCGGCAAAACCTACCTGGAAGACGACGACTACATCCTGCTGCCCGGCCAGTTCAAGTTTATCGACTACGCGGATATCCACGAGGACACCCGCTACCTCGCCGTCTTCGCCAACTTCCACGACCAGAACGGCGCCACCTGGAAACAGGTACTGCGCCTGGAGCCCAACGGGCACAAGTACGCCCTGCTGGTCACCCTCCACGACAACGCGGTCGCCATCACCGAAGAGCGCTACCGCCAGCCGAAACCGAGACCGATGAAATGACATCGAGACAGGAAGTCGCCCTCAACTCACAGGCATACGAGCGGGAGGCTACGGTATGAACACTAAGACCATTATCAGGCAGGCCGAAACCGACACCCTCGCCGAAATTCTCACCTGGGTACGGGAAGTCGTCGAAGGCCGTGGCCAGTCCGTCAGCCAGATGGTCGTCACCGTCGTGCTCGGCTGCATTCCCGGCGTCGGTCAGGCGCTCGACGCCTACAACATCCTGCGCGCCCTCCATTCGCTGACCCGCGACAGCGACAACGCCGACAATTGGATCGAACTGGTGCTCTGCCTGATCGCCCTGGTGCCGCTGTTTGGCGACGCGCTCAAGAACGTCTTCCGCATGCTGCGTAGCGGCGTGCCCATGAGCCGCATCCTCGACAGCCTGCCCAGGGACGTGCGCGGCAATATCGAGAAGTGGTTCCGCGAGCTGGACTGGGCCAGCTACACCCGCCAGCTCGTCGCCAAGACCAACCAGATCCTCGATGGCATGATCGACGTGCTCGGCACCCGCAGCGCCCGCTGGATCATGGACAAACAGGGCCTCAACCGCCTGGTCACCCAGCTCCGGGTACTCAAGGCCAAGGCCCAGCAGAAGATCGAACAGGCCATGGGCTCGCTGCAGCAATCCCACCAGATGCCCAGCCCCTGCCCAACACCACCGCGGGCTCCCGCGCCAGCCGCCATGCCGACACCCCGCGCCAGTCGCCGCCCGGCTCATCAGCACCGGCATCCAGTGGCGGCAACGCAGGCAAGCCGGCCCAGCAAAGTACCAACACCACCAGCCAGACCCCGGCCGCCTCATCCACACCCGCAGCCTCGGCCCCGGCCAACCGCGATATCCCCACCAACTCCAGCGGCACGGCCATACCACGCCAGGGCCAGGTCAGCGCGCAACAACGGCAGAGCCAGCGCAGCCGCCGCAATCGCCGTGAAATCGGCGTATCGGGTGAACATATCGCCGACTACTTCTTCGTCAAGCGCCAGAAGAATCGCTCGAAGATCAACAAGAACGCTCGCCTGTACGAGATGAAGCAGCCCGACGGCAATCTGCCGGGAGGACATCAGGGTATCGACCATGTCTGGCATGGCAGCCGATTGCCCCTGGGCTACCGGGTCAGCGATACCAAGGGCACGGGAAAAGGCATGCACCGGCTGGAAACCCCGAAGCGTGTCTTCGAGGCGCTGCGCTATGGTCTGGATGCCTATATGGGGGAGGAGGATGAAAGCCGTCTAGGAAATAACCTTGGCGACACAAAGGATGGCCGCCAACTCAGTCATCGCTGGGTAGCTGCCAGGATAGATAAGGCAGAGATCGTTGCCGAGCATAGTGACTTGCTCCGGAAAATAAGGGCTTGGAGACGTGTTCACTTCAAATTGGGTTCGACCATTTCCCTGGATGAAGGCACTCCACAGAAACAGTTGGTCAAGTGCCCCTACGACCGCAGTGTAATTACTGTGGTCGGTGCCAATCACAACCTACACGACAGGCGCAAGGGCAAGACCAGTCCCCGCTGTGCCAAGGGTCAGGCCAGCCACCAGATTGGCACCGAATTCGTCATCCCCACCGATATCCTCATAGGCTGATCGATATGCAAGCGCTCCATCCCATCGACTGGAAATATTGGGCCACCTGGCAGGTTCCATCCACACGTTTTGAGCAGCGTCGCGAACCGCACTTACGCTACTTCCGGTACAGCGAATTGTTTGAAGAAGCATTAAGTGGCGTTGCCATGATCACTACCGACTTGCCGAAGTACCGAGACAAGGCAAAACCCGGTGGTTTGATGACCTCCACACGACAGCGACTATGGGACGTGCTGAACTGGCTCAGCCTGCAATACTCCGCTGGCGCGCCGGTGGAAGCCTTCGCCGAAGTCTGGCCCCATGCCCTGGTCTGGGCCGAGGAATACGCCGGCTTTCAGGAAGCCTACCTGCAGACGCCCGATGCCAACGGCCGAGTCATGCCGCATGTCTATCTCAAGGGCAACGAATACTGGATCGTCGCCCTGCGTCTGGTCTGCTTCGGCCTGCTCAGCGGCCATGCCGCACAGATGCCAAGGGTCATGGCGATCCTCGATTTCGCCAACGTGGAGCTGGGCATCCGCGACGGCCTGCTCGAACGCCTGGTCGCGCCCTTCGCCCCCGGCCGTGGCACCCCGCCGGATACCGCCACCCGCCATTTGCCCTACCGTAAGCTGTTCAAGGTCTTCGACGCCACGCCCGAGAAGCGCCCGACGCTTATGACCAAGTACCTGGACGAGTGGTATCACGCCAGCCGCCGCGAACCCTATACCGACCTGCATGGCGAGTCGGATGTTTCTTTCTATGGCTATTGGGCCTGGGAGGCCGCCGCCGTCACCTGGCTGTTGGAGATTGATGACAGCAGCTACCGCGATATGCCGTTTTACCCCCGCGACCTGGCGGACTTTGCCCGTAACCTGCCGGCCACACCCGCTACGCCATCGGTGCCGCCGCCCACCTACGCCGGCCAGCCCTGCCCGCGCGCCGGCTACTGGTTCACCCTGGCCCAACACGGCTCGCGCCGTCAGTTCGCCCAGGATGAGGTATTCCCCGAGATCCCCAGTGAAACCAGCAAGGGCCTGACTCTCTGGCAGTGGGCCGATAACCAGATCGGGGATCACGTGCCATGACTACATCCCCGCGCAACGCACACCTCACCCTCCACGACAACGCGGTCGCCATCACCGAAGAGCGCTACCGCCAGCCGAAACCGAGACCGACGAAATGACATCAAGGAACTCTGTCATCTGGAGCGAAGGCTTGTTCGTCAAGCCACAGCACTTCCAACAACAGGCGCGCGCGCTGGAGCACCACGCCAACCAGCGCATCAACGCCGTCAGCGAACACCTGTACGGCTTCAGCGTGCTGGAGCTGAACCACGAGTACCTGAGCTTCGGCAAGATCGCCATCGTCAGGGCCCAGGGCGTCATGCCCGACGGCACGGTCTTCAACATCCCCAACGACCAGCCGCCGCCCGCGCCCCTGACCATCGCCGACGCCACCAGCGCCGGCCAGGTGGTCTACCTGACCCTGCCGCTCAAGTCCGACGGCGTGCTGGAAGTGCAATGGCCCGACACCTACGCCAACGCCCGCTACATCGCGCACGCCGAGGAAGCCAGGGACACCCACAGCGAAGAAGGCGACCACATCCGCCTGGATCTGGCCATCCCCAACCTGCAACTGACCCTGGAGCGGGACGACCGCAGCGCCTTCACCGGCATCGCTCTGTGCCACATCCTCGACAAGCGCCCGGACGGCAGCCTGGTGCTCGACGAACACTTCTACCCCACCAGCGTCTCGCTGTCCGCCGTGCCGCCACTAGGGCGCTTCCTCGGCGAAACCGCCAGCCTGATGCGCGAACGTGCCCGCAGCATCGCCGAGCGTATCGGCTCGCCCAGCCAATCCGGCGTGGCCGACGTCACCGACTTCAACCTGCTACAGGCCCTCAACCGCCTGCACCCGCTGTTCCTGCACCTGTCGCGCCGCCAGCACGTGCACCCCGAGCAGCTCTATGTCGCCTTCAGCCAGGCTTGCGGCGAACTGGTGACCTTCACCGACGACGGCCGCCTGCCGGAAGAGTACCCGGCCTACCAGCACGACAACCTGCGTGAATCCTTCCGCCGCCTGGAAGAAACCCTGCGCCGCGTCCTCAGCACCGTCCTGCAACCGCGCGCCGTCTCGCTGCCGATCATCAAGCAGCAGTACGGCACCCTCACCGCCGCCGTGCACGACCGCCGCCTGCTCGACGACGCCGACTTCATCCTCGCCGTGCGCGCCCGCATGCCGCTGGAAAAACTGCGCCAGCAATTCCTCCAGCAGGCCAAGGTCGCCTCGCAGGAAAAACTCAGCGAACTCATCAACCTGCAACTGCCCGGCATCCCGCTCACCCCGCTGCCCGTCGCGCCGCGCCACCTGCCGTTCCACTCCGGCTTCAGCTACTTCCAGCTCGACCGCAGCCACGCCAACTGGCAAATGATGCGCGAGGCCGCAGGCTTCGGCTTCCACATCGCCGGGGACTACCCCGAACTGGAAATGCAGTTCTGGGCCATCAGGAGCCAATGACATGACCAACACACTTACCCGCCAGCCCTACCTGCGTACCCCGCCCGCGCCTGCCGTCCCGCACAAGCGCGTCATCGGCTTCGACACCATCGAACACATCGACGCCGACGAAGACCTCGGCTTCCAGTTGCGCGGCCACGGCTACAACCCGCTGGCCGACGGCGCCATCCCCCTGTTCGGCCTGATCGTGCGCCTGCGCAAGACCCAGGCCTACGACAACGTCGGCGAACTCTACGACAGCGTACGCAAGCAGATCGCCGCGCTGGACGAAGAAGCCCGCCAGCACGGCTACGACAACGCCACCCACCTGGCCTACCGCTACATCCTCTGCGCCTTCATCGACGAAGCCGTCATGGGCACCCCCTGGGGCTCGCAATCGATCTGGGCCGAACGCTCCATGCTCAGCATCTACCACGACGAAACCTGGGGCGGCGAAAAGTTCTTCACCATCCTCTCGCGCATGCTGATGGAGCCGGAGAAATACCGCGACGTGCTCGAATTCCAGTACCTGTGCCTGTGCCTCGGCTTCAAGGGCAAGTACGGCGTGCAGCACAACGGCAACGAAGTGCTGCAGGGACACATCAGCAAACTGCACCGCGTCCTGCGCGAACTGCGCGGCGACACCCCCGAACAGCTCACCGACGCCAGCGCCAACGTCACCACCCGCCGCTACCTCATCGGCCGCCAACTGCCGTGGTGGACACCCTGGCTCGCCGTCGTCGTCGTGCTGGCAGGCATCTTCGCCTTCTATGCCGTGAACCTCGACGACGCCACGCAGCAGGTCATGCAATCGCTCGACGAGATCCTCAAGCACTGAACGAACGGAACAGGGGAGCCCAACCATGCCGCGCCAATCCGACCTGCGTTTCACCGTCACCGCACCCGCCGGTGACTTCGAGGTGGCCGCCCTCTCCCTCGACGAGGCTCTCTCCACCCCCTTTCGCCTGCACCTCGAACTGGCCAGCTTCGACCCGGCCATCGACTTCGCCCAACTGCTCGACCAGCCCCTGACTCTCCATATCGCCCAGGGCCGTGTGGTGCGCCACGTCCACGGCCTGGTCAGCACCTTCGAGCAGGCCGACACCGGCCACCGCCGCACCCGCTACCGTGCCGTTGTCGAGCCCGCACTCGCCCGCCTCGGCCTGTGCGCCGACTGGCGCATTTTTCAGGCGTTGAGTGTTCCCCAGATCATCGAACAGGTCATCGCCCAGCACAGCATCACCGATGTCGAACTCGTTTCCACCCGCGAGCACCTGCCGCGCGAGTACTGCGTCCAGGCCGGCGAGACCGACCTCGATTTCGTTGAACGCCTCGCCGCCGAGGAAGGGTTCTACTACGCCTTCGAGCACCGCGCCGACGGCCACCGTCTGGTCTTCAGCGACCGCCTCTACAGCCACGGTGCCATCGACGGCGAACCCGTCACCTACAACCCCAAGGCCGGTGGCGATGCGCCCAGGCCCGCGCTGCACCGCTTCGTCTATGCCGAGCAGGTGCGCACCGCCCGCCAGACCCAGCGTGACTACACCTTCAAGCACCCGCGCTACAACCAGCAGCACAGCGTCGACGGCGTTGAGCTCGACCACCAGCGCAGCGACTACGAGCGTTACGCGTACCCTGGCCGCTACAAACAGGACGAGGCTGGCAAGCCCTTTACCGAAACCCGCCTGCTCGCCCTGCGCGGCGATGCCCGCCTGGCCCGTGTCGAAGGCGACGATGCCCGTCTGCTGCCCGGCCCCGCGTTTACCCTCAGCGGCCACCCGCGCGAGGACATGAACCGCGGCTGGCGCACCCTGCGCTTGCATCACGAGGGCGTGCAGGCCACCAGCCAGCAGGAAGACGCCGCCGACGCCGAACAGGGCACCCGCTACCACTTCAGCGCCGAGTTGCTGCCCGACCACGCCGACTGGCGCGCGCCGCTGCCGCCCAAGCCGCGCATCGACGGCCCGCACATCGCCACCGTCGTCGGCCCCGAGGGCGAAGAGATTTACTGCGACGAGTTCGGCCGCGTAAAAATCCAGTTCCCCTGGGATCGCCTGGCGGTCGAGGATGAGCACAGCTCCTGCTGGGT